>JBKBMC010000043.1:20613-20921 GCA_046296075.1 Erythrobacter sp.
CCGCCTCTCATTTTGTTGCCCCCCCCCGGGGGGGGGCGCGGGGGGGCGGGGGGGGTTGCCCCCCCCCCCTTCCGGGCGGCCGGTCGGCCTTGCGGCGGCTGCGCCGCCGTTTCAGCGCCACACTCAAGGTTGGTGGCTCCGCGAGTCCCTTGTTTCACACGCCCGCCGAGGACCGCTGCGTTCGGGGCGGGCGGCGGCTTTGCCCGATCATGGGCGTGCGCTTTGCAGGCGGTCTGCCACCGGCGGGCGCTTGACCCCCCGCCCAATTCCAACTAAGGGCGCGCATCTTTTCGGGAAATCCCGATTGA
>JBKBMC010000044.1:0-20709 GCA_046296075.1 Erythrobacter sp.
GGGAAACGCAATGAACACCTTCAAACTGGCGCTGGCTGCCATGGCCATGACACTGCCAGCACCGGCGGCTGCGCAGGAATTTCCACTCGTAGCCGGCGAATATATCGAGATGACCGGCATTGCGGTCAAGGATGGCGCAGGGGGTCCCAAATACGCCGAATATCTTGCGACCGAATGGAAGCGCAATTCCGAATACGCCAAATCGCAAGGCTGGATCACCGGCTATGCAATCTACTCCAATGTCAACGCACGCGAAGGCGAGCCTGATGTCTATCTGGTGACACAGTTTGCCAGCCTGCCTGATGCCGCCGAACAGGAACGCCGCAACAAGGCCTACGATGCCTGGGCCAAGACCAACTACAGCCAGCGCGCCGCTGCCAGCGGCAACCGCGCTGAATATCGCACGGTCAAAGGCTCGATGCTTTTGCAGCAGTATAAGCCGCGCTGACGGGGGAAGCGCGGCGTGAACTCCGGCGGGCGGGGATGCGACCCACCCGCCTGCCGGGGTTATCTTTTCAGGGTATCAGGGGACATGCACCATGGCCATCACGGCAACACCCGCAACCGACCTGCACCAAGCCTATGTGGCTGCGATCAATTCCAACGATACCGTCCGCATCCTGGCGTTGATGAGCGAGGATATCGTGTTCCAGGTGCCGGGCGAACCCGAACTGATCGGCAAAGCAGCCGTGCGCGAATGGGCCGCAAGCTTCTTTGCGGGGTTCGAGGCGCATTGGGACAAGACCCAGCACGCGCTTGAGCAATCAGGCGATCTTGCCGTCAGCCGCTACACCTACACCGCCCGCTATCGCTCGCGCGAGGACGGCGCCGAACTGGGCGAGATCGGCAAGGGCACCTGCATCTACCGGCGCGAGCCTTCGGGCGAATGGCTGCTGATGATCGACAGCTGGTCGACGCATGAAGTGCCCGGAGGGCAGCGCTGATATGCCCAAGCTCCCGTTCTGGCTTGCCGCCGCCTTCTTCTTTGGACCGCTTGCCGCAAGCGCCAATGGCAGCACCACCATCGCGCAAGAGGTCGTCGAGGACGATCAAATCAACTACGTGACCGGCGACCCCGCCACCTGGCCTGCCGAGCTCGAGGCAACCATTGCCGCACCCGCCAATCACAAGGTCCTGTTGGAAAATAGCCGCGTCCGTGTGCTTGAGGTCACACTCGGCCCCGGCGAGGTGGAGCCGCTCCATTTCCATCGTTGGCCAAGCGTCCTCCACATCGTGCAGGCGGATGAATGGATCGACCGCGATGGCGAAGGAAACGTGATCTTCGATTCGCGAAAAGGGCCTCCCTTGTCGCTGCCGATCACCATGTGGAAAGGCCCCGAAGCCCCGCACTCTCCGGTCAACCTGAGCGATAGTGTCGAAGTCCGATTGATCCGGGTGGAGATCAAGGACGATACTGGCGAGGCTGACCTCATGCCCATCCTCGACAACCGCACCCGGCTGATCCTTGAAGGCATTCGGTCGGGTGATGTGTCGCAGATCATGGCGCTCTACGCCCCCGGCTCGCTCTATGCAGCCGACAATGCGACGCTGCTGTCCGACCCCGAAGCCATCGAAGCCTTCTGGGTCAATGTTGCCGCCAGCCCCGCGCATGATGCCACGCTTGAAGTGTTGCGGATCGAACGGCTCGGCCCCGATGCCTTCGTGGAAATCCAGAAATACGCTGTTTTCGATAAAGCAGGCGCGCGGCTCTTTGGCGGCTACGCCTCGCTCCTGTGGCGACGCGTCGAAGGCCGCTGGATCATCGCAGCGGATGTCTCGAATTGAGGCCGCTCCGGCTCATCAATCTCTCCACGAAAGGAGAAAACCAATGACCAATCGCGAAACCATAATGGCGCTCTATGCGGCCTTCGACAGCGGCGACATGGACGCCGTGCTGGCGCTGATGGCCGACGATATCGTCTGGCACGAGGCGGAAAACAACAAGTGGGCTGACGGCAATCCCTATGTCGGCCCGCAGGCCGTGGCTGAAGGCGTGTTCGCCCGCGTTTCCGAGGAATACGACAGCTTCGTGGTCGAGGTCGATGAGGTCGTCGCAGATGGCGACACGGTGGCAATGCAGGGCCGCTACCGCGCGCATGTCAAGGCAAGCGGCGCCGAGATCGCACCGCAGATCGTCCACTGGTGGACCGTCAAGAACGGCAAGATCGCCTCCTTTCAACAGCATGTCGACACCTTCGCACTCGCCAAGGCGCTGGGTGAGCCGGTGTGAGCCGATCGGAAAAGGGACGAGCACAATGACGAACAAAGAGGTTGTCGAGGCCTTGTACGCAGCCTTTGCCGCTGGTGATATTCCAGCAGTCACCGCGTTGATGGCCGACAACATTCATTGGAGCGAAGCAGAAGGCAACAAGCTTGCCGATCGCAGCCCCTACATTGGCCCGCAAGCCGTGGTCGAAGGAGTGTTTCAGCGTCTCGCTGAGGATTTCGAGCAATTCGAAGTCGATATCGACACGATCATCTCCGAAGGTGACCTTGTGGTGACAGCGGGGCGATACCGTGGGACTGGACGCGAAAACCGCGTCACGATCACCCCCCGGATCGCCAGTTTCTGGACCGTCAGAAACGGCAAGATTGCCGCTTTCCAGCAGCACGTCGATACGCTTATCCTGGCCAAGGCCGTAGGTGGCCCTGCATGACGACATTCGCCGGCAAAGTCGCCATTGTCACCGGGGCGAGCAGCGGGATCGGCGAGGCGACCGCGCGCTTGCTGGCGTCACGCGGAGCCAGCGTGGTGCTCGCCGCGCGGCGCGAGGAGGCGATGGCCGCGCTGACCGAGGAAATCGTCAGCGCGGGCGGAAAAGCCAGCTTCATCTGCACCGATGTCAGCGATGCAGGCGAGGTCGCGGCAATGGTCGCGCACGCGGTCGAAACCTACGGGCGGCTCGACATTGCGGTCAACAATGCCGGGATGGGTACACAGGTTCATGCGATCACCGATCTGCCGGACGATTACTGGGATCGTGTGCAAGGCACCAACCTGAAAGGCAATTTCCTCTGCCTAAAGCACGAGGCGCGCGCCATGCTGGCGGCTGGCAATGGCGGGTCGATCATCAATGTCGGATCGGTCAACACCTTCCTCGGTTGTCCGGGAGCAGCGGCCTATTGCGCTTCCAAGGCAGGACAGTTGGCACTGACCACCTGCGCCTCCGCCGAGCTGGCCGCGCGAGGCATCCGGGTCAATCTCGTCTGCCCCGGCGTTACCGACACCCCGATGCACCATGAAATAAAGGGCAATCTCGGCCCCGAAGCCTTCGAGGGAATGAAGGCGCAGACCCACCAGCGTCGGATCGGCGCACCCATCGAAATCGCCCGCGCCATCGCCTTTCTCGCCTCCGACGAGGCCAGCTTCATCACCGGAACCACGCTCACCGCCGATGGCGGCTTTCATCTGACGCTTTGAGAGGGGTCCCCCCCGGATACTGATCCGAACACTCGGCAAAGCCATTCGTACGCAAGGAGAATTCAGCCATGGCAATATCCTCGCCCAAGCTCGCTCATGTCGTTTATCGCACGCGTCAACTCGATGCGATGCTCCAATGGTATGCCAAGGTGTTCGGCGCGCGGATCGTCTATCGCAATTCCGCGCTCGCATTTGCCACGTTTGATGAAGACCATCATCGCCTCGCCTTCGCCGATCTGGCGGTCATCGCTCCTGAATGTGCCGACACCGCGCAGGCCCCTGTAGGGGTTGATCACGTCGCCTATGAAGTCGCTTCATTGACGCAGCTTCTGGAAAACTGGGAAGACCTCAAGGCCAAGGGGATCGAACCCTATTGGTGTGTCAATCACGGGATGAGCGCGTCGCTTTACTATGCTGATCCCGATGGCAACCAGATGGAATTCACCGTCGATTGCTTTGCCAACAAGGCGGAATGCCGCGACTATTTTGCGGGTGAAAAGATCGGCGAAAACCCCGTCGGCACCGAATATGATCCGGCCGAATGGCTCGCCCGGCTGCGCGCCGGGGAAAGCGAGGCGGATCTGCTTGCCATCGATCTGGCCGCGCCGGTCTCTCCCATTCGCGGACGTTTGGAGGTGTTGACGGCGTGACAAGCCCCGCCAACACTGCAAGCCCTGCCTCACGCCAGCGATCGCGCGTCATGGCGCGTTCGCGTTTCTGGCTAGCGGCGAGCACGGTGATGCTCGTCCTCACGATCATCGGCTTTGCCCCCTTCTATTTGCGCGGCAACGGGTTCGGGGAGCGGATGATATCGCCTCCGCTCTTCTCGCTCGTGCTGGTTCACGGTGCGGCGATGACGGGCTGGATGGTGTTGCTGGTGATCCAGACCGGCCTTGTCGCTTTGCGCTCGGTGCGCACGCACATGGTGGTCGGGTCATGGTCCATGGCCGTTGCCGCCCTGAGTGCCGCAAGCGGGATCATGCTGGCTTATGCCTCGATCCTTGATGATCCCGGTTTCCCGTTCTGGGGACGGCCCTATTGGCAATTCGGCCCGGCGATGTTCACCGAAATGATTGTTTTTGGGATCTTTGTGGCTGCGGGATACTTCAACCGGAAAAAACTGCATCGCCACCGCGCGCTGATGGTGTGTGCCGGGATTTCGGTCTTGTCGGGGGCGACTGTTCGCATCCCCGCAATGATACCTCTGTTCGGCGAGAGTGGTTGGCTGGGCGTGTTCGGGCCTGCAGCCTTGTTCGGCATTGTGCTGGCCGCAATCCGGTTCGCGCAGGAGCGCCGGGTTGACTGGTGGCTTACTTTAGGAGTTGCGGCGATCGTGGCGGTTTATGCCGTGGCATGGTGGGCCGGAGGGACACCGGCATGGGCTGCGATCATCGAGCGCGGCCTAGAGATTTTCGTTTCATGAACCACACGCCAATGCAGATCGCTATCATCCCCGCCATGATGGCCCCGCTGATCGGTTCGGCAATCACGAAACTGATCAGGAGCGCAAGGTTGATCAACAGGACGAGTTTCGGTGGAACCGGTCGATCCGGTATGCGGCTTTGAATGACCGCCAAGTCCCAAATCCGGCCGATCAGGCTGACTGAATTCTTTGCACGCTTTTCAGCGAGTAGCTGGCAAGCAGGATTGAGCGAGATGAGGGCGCAAAGCTGACACTGCCGGTTGCTACCGATCAAGGTGTTGAGACGAGTCGATCGAGCAGGTCTTGCCGATAGAGGCTTTGGCTCACTTACCGGTATGATAAGGAAATCAATGATTAGAGGGTGATCACCCAGTTCTCATCTTCATCCTGCCGGGCGCGCCATTCCCGAATACACCACAGGGTTGCAGGTTTGGTCTTGCCCGCGTCCGTGGACGAAGCGGGTGACAGCGCGGCTGCGACGAGGGTGCAGCGTTACGACCGCACTTCGTCCATAAAGGCTCCGATCTCTTTTGCGCGAACGTCGTTGATCCGGTCATCGTGAAGTGTTCAGCGCTTGTCCGGCCAAAGGCATCCTTGGTCGAGCAGGTCTGGAAATCGCATCCTTGCTTGGCGAACCGCGCCCGCAACCAGACTTCAGTGTCAGTTTTGTGGTGAAGACGATGACAATGATTTGCGATGCGCAAGGTAATCCGCTGACCGGAGCGAGTCCTCGGGCGCGTGACTTATTCGATGCGGCTTGCAACGGCTTTGCACATTTTTCAGGCGATCCAGTGGAATTGTTCGATGCAGCCCATGACGAAGCGCCGGACTGTTCCATGATCCCCCTTGCGCAGGCTTGGTGCCTGATGCTCGCGACCGAGCCTGCTGCGAACCGCGCCGCGCAGGATATCGTCAACCAGTGGACCACCAAGGAGCTGGATGACCGGAGCAGAGGGCATCTGGCCGGCCTTCAGGCAGCGGTGGCAGGCAATTGGCGCAGTGCTGCCTTTCTGATGGAGCGGCATTCGGCGGAGTTCCCGCGCGATCTCATTGCTCTGCAGGCGGGCCATCTGCTCGATTTCCTGTGCGCTGATGCGCGCACCTTACGCGACCGCGTGGCCCGCGCCTTGCCGCATTGGCACGGTGTGCCAGGCGCATCGCTGGTGGAGGGCATGCTGGCTTTCGGGCTGGAGGAAACCGGCGCCTACCAGAAGGCCGAGGATACCGGCCGCGCCGCGCTGGCTGCTGATCCGGACGATGTATGGGCGCATCATGCCGTTGTGCATGTGATGGAGATGCAGGGGCGGTCCGCCGAAGGCCTCGCGTGGTGTGAGGCACGTGCGCCATATTGGGCCGATCCCGACAATTTCCTCAAGGTGCATAATGGCTGGCATCAGGCGTTGTGCCATATCGAATGCGGCGATGCAGCGGCGGCTCTGGCCGTATTCGATGCGCAGCTCGCCGGGGTGGCCAGCGCGCAGGATCTGATTGATGCGTCCGCGCTGTTGTGGCGGCTTCACATGATGGGGGTTGATCCGGGCGAGCGCTGGAAGGCGGTAGCTGCGGCATGGCTGGCGCATGCTGACGGACAGCTTTCACCCTTCAATGATCTGCATGCAGCGATGGCATGGCTTGCAGCGGGCTGCGAGAGCGATGTTGATGCTCTTCTGGAGCGCATGGGCGGGATTCGCGACGGCGAGGTTGCTGACTGGACCGCCAAGACCGGCCGTCCGCTGGTGCTTGGCTTCAGGGCGTTCGCACAAGGTCGCTACCCCGAGGCAGTCGATTTGTTGTGGCCGGCCCGCCGTATCGCGGGCAGCTTTGGCGGCAGCCATGCCCAGCGCGATGTGATCGACTGGACTCTCGCCGAAGCGGCCATACGCGGCAGGATTGCAGGTGTAGCTGACGCTCTCGTCAAGGAGCGTCTTGCGCGTCGCCCGCAAAGCCCTGTCAACCGCGCATTTGCCGCGCGGGTCCCGCAACCGGCGGCATAACGGCGAACCAGAGCGAGCCCGTGCTTCGGTCATAGCGCTCGTCGAAGGGAGGGCTTGCCAAGAGAGATTTGTCCGGACAAATTGGCAGGCGGAATCACCACAGGAGCTTGCATGCCGTCCACCACCTTGATCCTTCGCCGCGCGCTGTTGCTGACTGGCGCTGTTTGCGCGCTGGCTGCTGGCCCTGCCTATTCGGACAACGCAGCTGCGCCCGCCGCCAATGCAGGCGCTGCAGCCGCCACCCGCGATGCTGCGCCGGAAGAATTCCGTATGTGGGTCGATGCCCGCGCGGGCACGGGCGATCCGGTGCACTGGGTTTCGGAAGGCGGGATTTACGAATACCCCAGCGGCAAGAAGCTGTTCGGGATGATCGGGTTTGATTCCAGCCGCGTGTTCTGGCCCGCAAAGCCGGGCGATCCGGTGGTGCACCTAACCCGCAAGACCTATGCCTACACCGATGCCGAGACTGGCGAAATCCTGACCGAGTTTAATGGCCAGAAGGTCGAGCCGATTGCCTATCCCTACCAGATGATCTCCTACCGTTATGAAAACGGGCGCATCTTTGGCGACGTTGAACAGGGCGTGGGGGCGGGCGTGCAGAAGATTGCCTCCAAAACCGGCATGACATGGCGCTGGATGGGCAAGGATACCCTCGCGATCACCGCGCCGGTGTTCCTGGATTTCGCATTGCCGAATGGTGCCCGCTATGAAGCGTGGGAGAATTACGACTTCTTCATCCACCGCCCCGGCACCAACGCCGAACCGCATCAGATGGCATGGCAGCGCTACGGCGCGTTGCCACCGTTCGCGGGGAAGGGGCAGGCGATCTATCATCTGCTGTCGTGGCGCGTGGACAGCAATGCCAAGCTGCCGCCCAAACTGCGCGAATGGGCGGAGCGCGAAAAGCCGATGTGGCTGAATCCGCCGCGCGATCTGGATGAAATCCGCGCGCTCCAGCAGGGCAAGGCGATGCAGGGTTGGGCGCGCTGATTGTGCGCAGCATGGGTGTTGCAGTATGATCCAGATCAAAGACGCTGGCGGACAAGCTTGACAAACCTGCCGGCGATGTGAATTTGTCCGGACAACTTATCCGGCTTAGCCGAAAGGTGCTGACCATGGCCAAAGATCTGCCTCCGCCCTACACCGCGATGAGCCGACATCCGATGATGCCGCGTGCGACCCATGACGAGGCGGCGCGGTTCAATTTTCTGACCCATTTCAACCGCTATTTGTCAGGCACGATCGGGGCGGGCAATCGGCTCGCCTATGAAAAGCACGTGCTGCCCGCGTTCCGCGCCAAGCATGGCCGCGATCCCGAACATCGCTACGAAATCCGCGATGCGATGAACCGCGATGACTGGCACCGGATGTGGTCAGCGCTCAAACGCAATTCGATGGAGATGCGCCAGCACTTCGGGCGGCAGGTGGTGCTGCGCCAGCTCGATGAGCTCGACGCCATGGCGCGCCAGTTCAACGAACATTCGGGCCAACTGGAGCTTGATCCTGCTATCCAGCAGCCCGCCTACCAGACGGCGGTGGATATCCATTGCCAGCCCGGCGGCTATCACAGCGAGGAACGCCCCGGCGATGTAACGGTGGGCGCCAATTACGATGTCGGCCTGTTTGCCACCACCGGCGGCGCGCTCGGCGGGTTGAATGATGGCGGCGGGCAGGCGGTGGTCGGCTGGGTCAAGGCTGAGCGGCCCGACTGGAGCCCGAAGCGCATTCTTGATATCGGCTGCACCATCGGCCACAATGCCGTGCCGATTGCGCAGGCCTTTCCCGATGCCGAAGTAATCGCCATCGACACTGCCGCGGCGTCTTTGCGCTATGGCGCGGCGCGGGCGGCGGCGATGGGCGTGAAGAACATCCGCTTCGTGCAGGCCTCGGGCGAGGATTTGTCGCGCTGGGCCGATGGGCATTTCGACTGGGTGCAGACGACGATGTTCCTGCACGAACTCTCGGCCAAGGCCATGCCGCGCATTCTGGCTGAGGCAAACCGCGTGCTCAGCCCCGGCGGGCTGATCCTTCACATCGAACAGCCGCAATATTCGGACGAAATGCCTCTGTTCGAACAGTTCATGCGCGATTGGGACGCCTTCAACAACAACGAGCCGTTCTGGTCGGCGATGCACGGGCAGGATCTGAAGCAAGTGATGGCCGAGGCGGGTTTTCCGCGCGAGGCGCAGTTCGTTGCCGGCGTGCGCGCGGTGGTTGATCCCGAAATCTTCCCGCCTTCGCCGGATGCAGGCGAGGAGGACTATGGCCGCGCCGCGATCTGGAACGCCTATGGCGCGTGGAAACCGCTTGGCACCGAGCAGCAGGTGGCGGCATGACGGCAAGCGACGAACCGCTCGATTGGGTCGCGCTGTCAGGCCGCCGAGCCAAAGGCAAGCGGCCCGACTTCTTCGACAATCCGGCGCTTGACCGGCTTTACTCTACCGTGTTCGCGCTTGCCGCAGAGGTTTCCGCACTGCGCGAGCGGCAGGACACCATTGAACGCCTGCTCGATGCCAAGGGCACTTTGAGCCGCGACGATATCGAGAATTACGTGCCGGATCGGGCAGCAGGCGAAGAGCGCGGCCTTGCCACACAGGCCTATCTCGCGCGGATCATGCGCGGTTTCCAGCAGGAGGTTGAGGCGATGGAGGCCCACGATCCGCCGATCATGGACGTGGTCGAGCGGCTGTCGCGCGAATAGCGCGCAACCGTGCGGTGAGCGGGATCACGCCGCGATGAGGGGGAATACATGGAATTTCTGGCACTGCACGAACTCAGCATTCTGCGCTGGGTGCATATTCTGGCGATGGTATACTGGCTGGGCGGCGAATGGGGCGTGTTCCAGACCAGCTATCACGTAACCAATCCGGCGCTCGCGTTGGATGAGCGCAAGCGGCACATGGAAACCGCATATCGGATCGATATCCTTGCGCGCACCGGCATCGTGCTGCTGCTGCCGCTCGGCCTTCACATGGGCAAGCTTTATGGTTTTGTGCCTCTGCTTGAAGGGGCCGGCGTCTGGTGGATGTGGCTGTTCTTTGCGGTATGGCTGGCAATGACCTGGACGGCTTTCATCAAGCGCGAAACCGATGTCGGGATTGCCGTCACCAAGGCCGAAGAATTTCTGCGCTATCCGCTGATTGCCGCTCTATTCGTGCTTTCCGCGATGTCCTTTGCAGGCAGCGGCCCGATTGTCAGCGGGGAGAGCAATTATTGGTACCCGTCCAAGATGGCGCTTTACGCCTTTGCGCTGTGCATCGGGCTGCTGCTTCGCGTGGTGATGCGGCGCTGGACCGAGCGATTCCGGATCATCGCGATGGGGCCGAACCCGGAACAGGAAGCCGCACTCGCCCGCGAGATCGGGCAGGCGCGGATCGCCGCCTATATCTATTGGGTGACGATTGCCTCGGTATGCTTCCTTGGCGCGGTCAAACCCTTCTGAGGATGTGACGCTTATGCCCGCTTATATGATCGTCACCGCCAAGGTGCATGACCGCGATGCCTTCATCGCTGGGTACGGCGCGGCCGCTGCTGCGCTGATCCCGAAGTTCGGCGGCGAATATCTGCTGCGCGGTCCCGGCGCGGAGTGCCTTGAAGGCAGCTTCGGGGAGGGCGCTTCGATGGTGATTTCCAAATGGCCCGACCGCGCCGCCGCCCACGCCTTCTGGAACAGCCCCGAATATGCCGAGGCGAAGAAGTTGCGCGAAGGTCTCGCCGAGGTGCAGGTGCTGCTGATCGATGGGCCGGATATCGCCGCTGTCTAGTCGTTCAAGATCTGGTTGAGCTCGATCAGGATGCCGTCCGGGTCGAAGAAATTGCAGCCCATCACCCGGATATCCGGCCCGCCGTTCCTGCCCGGGTAAACCTGCAACCGCGCCTCTGCGGTGAAGGTCACGCCTTCCAGCCCTTTCACCATCGCACAACGTTTTTCCGCATCATCGGTGTTGAGGATCAGCACGACATCGCCCGGTCCCATCCGCTTACGATATTCGCCCGCCGGAATCGCCGGATCGACCCACTCCATCAACCCGACCCAGCCGACCCAGGGATCATTGGCATTGAGCAGCACCAGCCGTGCGGTCGCCCCCGGCTCCCCCGCAGGCAGGGCAACGCCCGAGGTCTGCACCGTGGTGTCGTAATTGACCTGAAGGCCGATCACGTCGCGATAGAGTGCGAGCGACTTTTCCATATCGCGCACGATGATCGTGGCGCGTCGCACGTCGGTGGGCAGGCGCTCCTTGGGCGCGGCGACACCGGGCGATGCCGGGGCAGCGGTAGCGGTGCGCGGCACCTCGTTGCCGATGTTGACGGCGCAGCCCGATAGCAGCGCAGCGGCCCCTGCGGCAAAAATCATTCTCATTCGCTTTCTCCCACCGCGCCGCCCGCGATCAGGGCGGCAATGCGTTGCTCATCGTAACCCAGCGTTTCCAGCACGCCGCGCGCATCGCGCCCGGGTTTCGGCAATTCCTGCCGCGCACCGATGCGCTTGCCGTCCATCTCCAGCGGGATGGTCGGCAGGCGGACATGAGTGCCGTTATCAAGGATCACATCCTCCAGCCCGCCGTGTTGCAGGTGAGGATCATCGAACATGTCTTCGGGCTTGCCGATCGGGGCAAAGGGCAGGCCTGTGCCATCGAGCTTGGAAATCACCTCGGACCGCGTCATCTGGCCGATCATGGCGCGGATCACGGGCAGAATTCGCTCGCGCGCGTTCACGCGGGCATTGTTGACCCGCAGGCTTTCATCAGCCCACAGCTCATCAAGCGCGAACAGCTTGCAGAACTTTTCCCAGAGCGCATCCGTCACCACCCCGATGAACACCGGATCATCGCGGGTTTCGAACACGTCATAGATCGCCCAGGCCGAAACCCGCGCGGGCATGGGCGCAGCAGGCGCGCCGGTGACGGCATATTGCGCCATATGCTGCCCGACGAGGTAGATAGTGGTTTCGAACAGGCTGGCGGTGACTTTCTGGCCCTGCCCGGTCCGGTGGCGTTCCTCAAGCGCGGCGAGCACGCCGATCACTCCGAACATGCCGCCCGTCACATCAATCACGCTTGCGCCCGCGCGCAGCGGCTGGCCGGGAGGGCCGGTCATATAGGCAAGCCCGCCCATCATCTGCGCGACCTCATCAAGCGCGGTGCGGTTTTCATAAGGGCCGGGCAGGAACCCCTTTTCGCTGCAATAGATGAGGCGCGGATTGGCCGCAGTGCATGCCTCATACCCAAGCCCCAGCCGGTCGAGCGCGCCGGGGCGGAAATTCTCCACCAGTACATCGGCGCGCGCGATCAGGTCTTTGGCAACGCCCAGTCCCGCTTCGCTCTTGAGGTCAAGACAGATCGATTGCTTCCCGCGATTATACATCGGGAAATAGCCTGCGCCCGAGCCAATCAGCCGCCGCGTCTGATCCCCGCCGATGGGCTCCACTCGCACCACTTCGGCGCCAAGGCCTGCAAGGATATGGCCCACAGTCGGTCCCATGACCATGTGGGTGAATTCCACCACGACTATCCCCTTGAGCGGTTCGGGCGTGCTCATGACGTGATCCTTTGCGCGTAGTCGAGCATCGGCCCGGCGTCGGGCGTGAAGCCGTAGAGCGGCTCGTCCGGCAGCGCTCCGCGCAGGATGGCACGCACCTCAAGCAGCTTTTCAAGGTCGATCCCGGTCTTCAGCCCCATCGCGTTGAGCATCAGCACCAAGTCTTCGGTGACAAGATTGCCGCTCGCGCCAGGTGCAAAGGGACAACCCCCAAGGCCGCCCAGCGAGGCATCGAAAGTGGTGATCCCTTCTTCCAGCCCCGCCACGACATTGGCGAGGCCGAGCCCGCGGGTGTTGTGGAGATGCAGGGTGGTCAGCTTGTCAGCGCCGACCGCTGCGCGCACCTTCCTCACCAGTCGCCGTACCTGTGCCGGGTCCGCATAGCCGGTGGTGTCGGATAGCGAAAGCTCCTGTGCGCCTGCCGCCACTGCCGCTTCGGCCAGGCGCACCACCTGATCCTCAGCCACCGCGCCTTCGATGGTGCAGCCGAACGCGGTCGAAAGCCCGACTGCGAAATGCACGCCTGCGGCCCGCGCGATCCCAGCCGCCGCCGCGATTTCGGCGAGCATCGCGGGGTGATCCTTGCGCACATTCTTGATGCTGTGGGTCTCGCTCATGGAAAAGGGGATGCTCATGGCGTGAACGCCTGCTTCGACTGCGCGGGCAGCACCCTTGGTGTTGGGGACAAGTGCGACGACGTTCAGCCCCGCGATCCCCTGCGCAAAAGCGACCAGTTCGGCGGTGTCGGCCATCTGCGGCAACAGGCTCGGCGGGACAAAGCTGCCGACCTCGATCTCGCGCACGCCGGCAGCCGCTTCGGCAGCGATCCAGCGCTTCTTGGCTTCTAGCGGCATGATCTGGTTGATCGATTGCAGCCCGTCGCGCGGCCCAACTTCGGAAACGAGAATGTCGCTCATGGGGAAAGAGGCTCCTGTGCCGGTGTGCCAATGCGCGGAGGCAGATCATAGCCCCATGGGCGGGCCTTGCGGTCGGCTATCGTCCAGTGATCGATTTCGGGTTGGTGCTGCAAGGTCAGATCAATTGCATCAAGCCCGTGGAGCAGCATCTGGTGTGCTTCGGCTTCCAGGGCGAAAGTGTGCTGGTGAACACCGCAAGTGAGCGTGAGCGACGCCAGATCAATGCTGACCTCACGCCCGGCAATGGCTTGCACCACCGCACGTCGGAGCGTCACCGGCAGGATGAAATTACGGATGCAATTGCCGCGGAAGATCGGTGCAAAACTGGTCGCGATGATCGCTTTGATCCCATATTCGCCAAGCGCCCAGACAGCATGTTCGCGGCTCGACCCACAGCCAAAATTGCTTCCTGCGGCGATGATCGTCGCGTCGCGATAGGCAGGCTGGTTGAGCGCAAAATCGGGGTTTTCGAGGCGCGTATCCGCATCACGATAGCGCCAGGGCGCAAACATCCCGTCAGCAAGACCGGTGCGACCTGTGCTTCGCATTTCGCGGCTGGGGATGATGGTGTCGGTGTCGATATTGTCGCGCAGCAGCGGCACCGCGCGGCTTTTGAGCGGTTGGGGAAATGCACTCATCTGGCATACTCGGACGTGTAGCGACGCGCATCGGCAATCGCGCCTGCAATGGCGCTTGCGGCCACAGTTTCGGGCGATGCGATATGCGTGCGGATGCCGGGGCCTTGCCGCCCTTCGAAATTCCGGTTGGTGCTGGAAATGACACGGGCGCCCGGGGGAAAACTCTCGCCACCTGCGTAGAAGCACAGCGAACAGCCGCTCATGCGCCATTCGAAGCCAGCATCGGTGAAAATCCGGTCAAGCCCCTCAGCCTCAGCCTGCCGTCGGACCGCCATTGAGCCGGGGACAACAAGCGCCGTCTTGATCGCGGGCGCGATGCGTTTGCCCTTGAGGATAGCGGCAGCACGGCGCAGGTCCGAAAGGCGCGCGTTGGTGCACGAGCCGATGAATGCCGCATCAAGCGGCGTTCCGGCAAGCGCCGTTCCCGGGGTGAGGCCGATATATTCATGCGCGCGGGGAGGCCCATCCGGCACAATGCCTGTTACCGGGATGGAGTGTTCGGGGCTGGTGCCCCAGCTGATCATCGGGGCGACGGCGCTCGCGTCGATGGTGATCTCGGCGTCGAAATGCCCGCTCTCGTCGTGCGAGAGTTCGGACCAGTAAGGCGCGTGAAAATCGGCGGGCGCGTAAGGCCGTCCGGCCAGATAGGCGAAGGTTTTGTCATCTGGCGCGATCAGCCCGGTCATGGCGCTGAATTCGGTCGCCATGTTGCACAGCGTCATGCGTGCTTCCATGTCGAGTGCGCGCACAGCTTGGCCGGTGAACTCCACCACATGGCCTGCTCCGCCGCTCGCTCCATAAGCGGCGATCAGGGCAAGGATCATGTCCTTTGCCGTGACGCCTGCTGACAAGCTGCCTGCAAACTCCACCCGCATCGTGCGCGGGCGTTCCAATCGCAAGGTCCCCGTCACCATCGCGTGCTCCGCCTCGGACGAGCCGATACCCCATGCCAGCGCGCCAAAGGCGCCTTGCGTGCAGGAGTGGCTGTCAGGCGCGACCAGCGTGACGCCGGGCAGCACGATGCCCTGTTCGGGAGAGATGACGTGGACGATGCCCTGATCGCGGTCGTTCACGTCGAACAGGGTAATACCCGCAGCCCCGCAGGCAGCGCGGGTTTCCGTGATAAAGGCTTCGCCGCCGGGCATGAGCGTTCCGTCGCCGCGACCAGGGCGGGTATCAACAATGTGATCCATCACTGCGAAGACCCGCGCCGGATCACGTACCTTGCGGCCCATGGCGGCCATGCGCGACAGCGCCGCCGCGCCGGTGCGCTCGTGGAGGAACACCCGGTCAATGGCTATCAGGTGGGCACCGCCGGGCAGGCTTGCTACCCGGTGCGCATCCCAGATCTTGTCAAACAAAGTGCGCGGCATCGTTGCTGACTTCAGGCCCGGGCCTGCATTTCCGCATCAATCGCGCGCCAGTCCCTTGTCACAAAGGTCTCCTGGATTGCGGTGCGGGTTTCGAGCTGGCCGTTGCGGATCCAGTGCCATGTGCGGCAGCGGTGCTGGCCGCAATCGGAGATCTGGATCTGCTCGTAGAGGTAGAGCGAAGGATCGCCTGTTCGCTGCCAATACAGCATCATGGTGCGGTTATACTCATCAAGCGGCACCTCGGCAGCCCAGCCCTGGATCAGGTCGTTATCCCACCAGATGCGTCCGTCGCGATAAGTCGCCGGAAAATCGCGCACTTCGGTGCGGCCATCGGGCCAAGTGTAATGATTGGTCTGGTGATAGGGGACTTCGGGATCATCGGTGATCCGGCATAACAGGCGGCTGGCGTGCTCATCGATTTTCTCGTTGGCCGCGTTGAAATAGCTGTAAGTGCCATCCCAGACGCCTTCGTGGCGGGCGAGCAGCGGCATCGCGGTTTTGAAATCACTCATCGGGGGGTGCCTCCTTGAAGCGAGTGGAGAATATCATGCCATGCTTGCCCCGCCGAGCCTGCGCGCAGCCGGGCACGGGCGCGCAGGGCGATTGACTCAGGATCAAGCGCGCGCGGGGTCAGTTCGATCGCATTGGCCTCGCTTGCAGCATACCATGGAGCAAAGATCGCCTCGGCACGTGCCGCGCTCCATGCCTTGAGCAGGTGTGCGCCGAACCGGTCTGGCGTCAGATCGGGGTAGAGCAGTTCCGGATCGCCTTGGGGCAGGGAGGGCCACACGATTGCTTCGGCGCCAAGCGCTGTCCGGGCGGAATGGATCGTCCCGAGCAGGTCTCCTGCGGCGCTTGAGAGCCCGTGGCCCGGCACGTCAATGGCTATTTCGTCGGGTCCCGGCGCGCGCGATTCCCCGGCAGGCCGGTGCAGCACCAGCTTCGCCGCGCCCGGCAGCCCGCGCCAGTGGATCAACGCGCCATTGACCTCGACCCAGCCTTCGGCGCTGTCTTCGACCAGTGCTGGAGGAGCAAGGCTGTCGCAATACGCTTGCAGGAATGTGAGGCTTTCTGCGTGATGCTCGGCTGGAGTTGCAACTTTACGCGCTTGCCAGTTGGCGGGCATGTTCCCCAGCCGGTCGATATGCGCCTGCAAGGGGTCGCCGGAATAGGCGCTGATGAACACCGGGGGCGTGACAGCATCCTGCGCGGGAATATCGCGGGCTGCGCGCAGCACTGCACCATACCCTGCCCGGTACGCATTGCCCGCGTCCAGCATCTCCATCACCGCCTGATGGACACGCGGCAAATCGGCATGCGCAACGGAAAGCCGGGCGCCATCGCGTGTGTCGAACCATGGGAAAAACCAGCTTTGTTCAAGCATCCGGTTCCACAGCCAGGTCAGATGTTCGCCATATGGGGCAGGGTGGAATTCCGGCAGGTATTGCTCTCCGAAGATCCACATCTCGTCGGCCGTCCAGATGGCGTAGCCGCCGATGGCGAGGCACGTGAAACGCGATGGCGCATGCCTGAGGGCGGTCACCAGAATGATCCCGCCCGAATGGAAGCCATAAGCCGGGCAATGCCCGAGGCCAGCAGCGTCCATGAACTCGATCAGGGCAGCGGCAAAATCATTGATGTCGGGATCGCCGGGGAGGGGATCAGACTGACCGAAGCCCGGCGTATCGGGCGCAATACAGGTGAAATGCGCGCCCCATTTGTCCATCAGCGCTTGATATTCTGCGCTCGAACGCGGACTTTGGTGTACCATCAGGAGCGGCGGACCTTCGCCGCAGCGCCGGTAGTGGACCCGGCGGCCGGTTGCGGGAATGGTCAGCATATGCCGCGTGATTGGCATCAGGGCAAAAATCCCAAAGTTGTCCGGACAAATTTCACTCGACAACCCCTTAACCGCGATTATGACTGGCTGTCAAAGCGGAATCGGCAAGGGAGGCAAGCGCACCGCAATGTTGGGCACGAAGATGATTTCAGACGGCAAGACCGCGCGCCAACTGTTCGACGAGGTGATGGCGAACCCTGCGCGGCGCAAGTTCGGCTTTGGCGAAAAGCTCGCCATCGTGAATGTGGATGTGCAGCAGGCCTATACCCGCACCGATCTGTTCAAGACCGCCTATGAAACCGATCCGCGCCAGATCGAATATATCAACACAATCAGCGGATTGGCTCGCGAGCGGGGGATGCCCGTGATCTGGAGCCGCGTCGCTTACAAGGCTGATGCTGCGGACGCGGGCGTATGGGGCACGCGCACCGATACCGAGGATAGCTTGCAGAACATCAAGTATGGCAGCGAGCGTCACCAGTTTGATCCGCGCTGTGAGATCGGCGAGCATGACCTCCAATTCAGCAAGCGGATGCCGAGTGCTTTCTTTGAAACTCCGCTCGCGAGCTATCTGACCTTTCACCGCGTCGACACTGTGGTGGTAACGGGCGGCAGCACTTCCGGCTGCGTGCGGGCAACGGCGGTGGATGCGCTTAGCCACGGCTACCGTGCCATCGTCCCCATCGAGACCTGCGCCGACAAGCACGAAAGCTACCACTTCGCCAATCTCACCGACTTGCAGCTCAAATATGCCGATGTCGAACCTGTGCAGTCGGTGATCGAATGGTTGGAGGCGCGCTGAAATGCGTGAAGGAGCCCCCGATCCTGAGCTTTACGATTATCACCCTTATTGCGGCCGCCCCAAGATCACGTGGCCCGGCGGCAAGACAGTGGCCGTGTGGGTCGCGCCCAATCTTGAATACTATGAGATCGATCCGCCCACTCATCCCCGGCGCAAGGCGTGGCCAACCTTGCATCCGAGCGTTGTCGGATATTCCCATCGCGATCATTCCAACCGGGTCAGCCACTGGCGCATGGCCGAGGTGATGAGCAAGCATGGCTTTCCCGGCTCGGTCAGCCTGTCGGTTGCGCTGTGCCAGCACCACCCCGAAGTGGTCGCGGACGCAAACGCACGAGGCTGGGAGTTCTTCAGCCACGGCATCTACAACACCCGTTACGCTTATGACATGGACGAAGCGCAGGAGCGCGCGATCATCGAGGATTCGATCCACACTGTGCGCGAGGCGACTGGACAACGCATTCGTGGCTGGCTCGCCCCGGCGCTCACCCACACGCCGCGCACGCTGGATCTGCTCGCCGAATATGATTTCACCTACACCTGCGATCTGTATCACGATGATCAGGTGCAGGAAGTGAAGGTTAAACACGGCCGCCTTGCCTCGATTCCCTATAGTCTTGAGGTCAATGATCATTACGGCTTTTTCGTCTACAACATGTCGGGCCGCGAATACGCTGACGCACTGATCCGCCAGTATGAACGGCTGGCGGCAGAGGGCGAAGCTTCAGGCACGGTAATGTGCATTCCGCTGCACGCCTACCTGATCGGCCAGCCGCACCGGATTGGCCCTTTCGAGGAGGCGCTGCGCCACATTGCCGGGGATGGCCGGGCGTGGATCGCGCGGGCCGGAGAAATCGTCGATCACTGGCGCGCTCAGGCAGGAGGGCAGGGCTGATGGCGCTGGATCCTTCCTATCTCGCCTATCCCCACCGTCGCGAGGGCTATGATCACGAATTCTACGACTGGTCGTGCCTGCACACCCGCCCGCCTGTTCGCTGGCCGGATGGCAAGAGCGTTGCGGTGTGGCTGTGCGTCAGCCTCGAATGGTTCCCGATCATTCCGGGCGGCCCCTTCACCGCGCCCGGCCACATGCAGACCGCTTACCCTGACTTTCGCCATTACACCGCGCGCGATTACGGCAACCGGGTGGGCGCATGGCGCTTTCTTGATGCCTGTGCGGCAGTCGGAGTGAAAGCCAGCTTTGCCACCAATGCTGCCATTGCCGAACGCTATCCCGAGCTGGTGAACGCGGTGATCGCAGGCGGGCACGAGATCATCGCTCATTCCACCGACATGAACGGCACCATCGACAGCTCGCTCACCCGCGAGGCGGAAAGCGCGCTGATCGGCGAGGCTATGGCGCGGATCGAGGCAGCGTCAGGCGTGCGCCCCACTGGCTGGCTCTCGATCGCGCGCCAGCAAAGCTGGCACACCGCCGACCTTTTGAAGGAACACGGCCTGACCTATGCCTGCGACTGGGTGAATGATGAGCTGCCCTATGCTTTCAAAAACGGCCTGATCAACCTGCCATTGAACCACGAATTGTCCGACCGCCAGATCATCGCCACCCAGCAGAAAAGCGCTGACAGCTGGGCGGAATCTCTGACCGATGCCTTTGACTGGCTGGCGGGCGAGGCCGAAGAGCAAGGCGGAGCAGGGCGGATGCTGCCGGTGCACCTCACGCCTTACATCATGGGCCTGCCTTACCGGATTGGCGCGCTGGAAGGCTGGCTCGCGGCTACGGCGGCCCGGGGCGAGGCGTGGTTCGCCACCGGGGCGGAAATCGTCGCGGCATGGCAGGCGCAGGAGGCGCAGCGTGGCTGAGATGACCGCCACCAACCCGCGCACCGGCGAGGCGGATTATCGCTTCACCCCCACCACGCGCGAAACCATCGCCGCCGAGGCTGCTCGCCTGCGCGCCATGCAGGGCGCATGGGAAGCGCGCGGGGCCGAGGGGCGCGCCGCCGTGCTGCTCGCATGGGCCGATGCGCTCGAAGCGGCGGCGGGCGAGATCACCGCTGCGCTTGCGATTGATACGGGCCGTGAGACCATCGCTGCCATCGAAGTGCAAAGCTGTATCGGGAATATCCGCCGCTGGGCGGGGCGCGGCCCGGAGCTGTTCGCCGCCCTCGATCACGGCCCGCGCGCCTCAGCCATGCCGGGGATCGAAATCCGCACGCGTTACAGCGCCTTTCCGCTGTTCGGAGCGATTGCGCCCTGGAATTTCCCGGTGATCCTCTCCCATGTTGATGCGGTGCCTGCATTGATCGCGGGGTGCGCCGCGCTGGTGAAACCTTCCGAAGTCACCCCGCGCTTTGCCGCGCCGATGGCGCGCATCGCCGCCAGCATTCCCGACCTGCCGCTCGCCTATATCCTCGGCGGGCCGGAGGTGGGCGAGGCGTTGATTGCTCAGGTCGATTATGTCTGCTTCACCGGCTCCACCGCGACGGGTCGCAAGGTGGCCGAGGCCGCCGCGCGCCGCCTGATCCCTGCCAATCTGGAATTGGGCGGCAAGGATCCCATGATCATCACTGCCAGCGCCGATCCCGCTTGGGCCGCCGCGATTGCCCTGCGCGCCAGCGTGGTGGCGACCGGGCAGGCGTGTCAATCGATAGAACGGGTCTATGTCTCGCGCGCCATTGCCGAGCCTTTTCTTGCAGCGCTTGCCGAGGGTGCGCAGGCCGTGCGCCCGGCCTTTCCGCCGGGGCCCGCGGGCGCCCGCCGGCCCCCCAACCACCCCCCCCCACCCGCCACCGGGCAGCGGCG
>JBKBMC010000045.1:0-19636 GCA_046296075.1 Erythrobacter sp.
ATAGCGCGCTTCGAGCTGGCGCATGCGCAGGTAGTCCCGCTCAAGCGCTTGCTGTACCTGCAACAACCGCTGCTGGAGACGGCCCGCCTCACGCAGATCGCGGCCGAAGGCAATATGGTATTCGCCGCCATTCATGCTGAGCACCGAATAGCGCACCGGCAATTCGCCATCGCGCGTCGGGTGGTTGACCTCACGCCAGGGTTGCACTTCGCCGCGCCGCGCGGCAGCCAGCATTTCCATCACCTTGTGACGGCTATCCTCGGTAACGGTATCGATCCAGTTGCCACCGATCACATTGGAAAAATTGGGAAAATCGCGCGGATCGAATGCCGCGTCAAGGATGGTCCCGGCATCATCAAGCACCAGCGCGACATCGCCCGCCACCAGCGCCATTCGCATGGCCGACGCCGCGTCAAGCGCACTGAACAATTCAGCCGCCGCGCCGAAGGAATGCTTGCCATCAAGGGAATGTTTGCGTGTGAGCATTCGTGGGTTGAACCTAACGCAAATGGTGGGCCTTTACAGAGGCGGAGAGGACGAGTTGTTCGGCAAGTTCAAGGGCGCTGAGCGCATCATGGCCGGAGCCATCCGCCCCTGATTCCCCAACGATCGACGGGTTTTCATTCACGACCCGCCCACCGACAATGACCGCAATATGCGGGTTTGCAGAGACGCCGCGGATTGCATTGATCAGATTGGCGAGCGCGGCGTTAGGGCAATCGCGGGTGAGCGTCAATCCGACGACATCGAAGGGGGTATGCGCCACCCGATCAAGCAGTTCACGGCGCTCCGACTTGACCAACGCCTCGCTCTGCCAGCCGGCGCGGGCGAAGACTTCCTCGATCATGAGAGTGCCGAAATTGTGGACGTCGCCCGGCATCGGCGAGAACAGCGCACTACGCTGTTCGGGATAAGGGAACAGCGTCGCCGGAGAGCGCGCCGAAATTTCCCGCATCACTTCCTGAAGCCGCCATAAACCCATTGTAACATCTATGAAATCACATTCGTCACGGTCCCACATTTCGCCGAGACGGCGGGCGGCAGGGGCAAGCAATTCGATGCAGATCGCCTCGACGCTCGCACCGCGTTCGATCAGTGCATCGACCTCTTCGAGCAGACCAGCCGCCTCAAGCCGGAGCGGCAGCAGAGCAAAGCGATTGATATCCGCCCCGTCGATCAGGCCGGGCCGGGAAATGTCGCTGTCAGGGCCGCCCGAATTATGCGCCATCAACAGGCGCGGAATGATCTCGCTTTCAATGACCGTGGTGATTGATTCGATGGAGTCGGCGGCGGAATATTTCTGCTTTACAACGCGTTTGCGGACACGTTCGAACGGGCCTGCCAACCTGTCACGCCAGGATGCCGCATTTACCCCGAATGTGCCGGAATTGCTGGCCTCTCCCATCGGCTGCCCTCCTGTCAGATCATGCGGACGATGTGTCCAGGACGATGCGAGACGCGCCGCGCCCCGCAAACAATCTGGCCCTGATCCCGAAGAAGCCAATTTCTGTACCATACGCTTTTTCTCGGGGGCACGCAAACGCCGATCCCCAACGCGAAAAAAGCGTCAACAATTTTGAACGTCCAATTTAGTTGACACTTCTGTTGGGAAAGGCGTAGGTTTCGATTCTGACAGCAAAGGCTAACACTACATGACTCGGATGGATCACGCGTCCCCGGTCGAGCCTGCAAGAACATCGCCGCAGGCGGACACGGAGAGGAAAGCCCGATACGCGCTGTACACCGCCGAAGAGCGGAAGCGCCGGGATGAATCGGTCTGGACACTGGTTCAAGGCGTGCTCGCGCCCGTTCAGTTTCTGGTATTTCTCATCAGCCTCGTGCTGGTGATCCGTACGCTGAATACGGGTGAAGGTGCTTTCGCCGCTGACGTCTCGATCGTCGTCAAGACGTTCTTCCTCTACACCATCATGATCACCGGAGCGATCTGGGAGAAAGTCGTGTTCGGCAAATACCTCTTTGCCGAGGCATTCTTCTGGGAAGATGTGTTCTCGATGCTCGTGATCGCGCTGCACACTCTTTATATGGTGATGCTGCTGGGCAATTACGGCACGCTTGAAGAACGCCTGATTGTCGCCCTCGCCGGTTACAGCGCCTATGTCATCAACGCGGGCCAGTTCATCTGGAAGCTGCGGATGGCCCGCCTTCAGGCCGAAAAAGAAGCCGAGCTTTCGGCCGCCGGTAATGCGCAGAGCGCGCAGGACATGGCGGTGGCTGCGTGAGCGAAGCCACACTCCTTGATGGCTGCAACGCCGATTATGCCGCTCCGGCAGCAGACCGGCCTTCACGTGATGATCGCCCGGTGCTGCGTGAACGCGGCCAGCGCGAGGTGTTCTGCGGGCTGACGGGAATCATCTGGCTCCACCGCAAGATGCAGGATGCCTTCTTCCTTGTGGTCGGCTCGCGCACCTGCGCTCACCTGCTGCAATCTGCAGCGGGCGTAATGATCTTTGCCGAACCGCGCTTTGCCACCGCAATCATGGAAGAGCGTGATCTGGCCGGCATGGCCGATGCACAGGAAGAGCTCGACCGCGTCGTCACGCGGCTGCTTGAACGCCGCCCCGATATCAAGACGCTGTTTCTGGTCGGCTCGTGCCCGTCCGAAGTGATCAAGCTGGACCTGGCGAAGGCTGCCCAGCGCCTCGGCGCGCAATACATGCCGCGGGTCCGGATTCTGAATTACACCGGCAGCGGGATCGAGACGACTTTCACGCAGGGCGAGGATACCTGCCTTGCGGCGCTTGTTCCGGTGATGCCGCAAAGCGATCCGGAAGCGGACAAGCAATTGCTGATCGTGGGCAGCCTGCCCGATATCGTCGAAGACCAGTTTCTGCGCCTGTTTGCCGAGCTTGGCATTGCCAATGTCGGCGTGCTGCCTGCGCGCAATTCGCGCGATCTGCCGAGCCTTGGTGCCAACACCCGCTATATTCTTGCCCAGCCCTTCCTCGCGGAAACGGCCATGGCGCTGGAAAGCCGCGGCGCCAGCCGGATTGATGCGATGTTCCCCTTCGGCGCCGAAGGGACGAGCGACTGGCTTGCCGCCGCCGCCCGCGAATTCGGCATCGACGAGGCGCGCATCGAACATGTGCTCGCGCCCGGTCGCGAACGCGCCAACAAGGCGCTTGGAAAATTACGCGGCGAACTGGTGGGCAAGCGGATTACCTTCCTGCCCGACTCGCAGCTTGAAGTGCCGCTTGCCCGCTTCCTCCAGAACGAACTTGGCATGGAACTCGTCGAAGTCGGCACGCCCTATCTCCACCGCGCGCATCTCGCCCGCGAATTGACCAGCTTTGGCGACAATGTGCGCCTCTCCGAAGGCCAGCATGTCGAACGCCAGCTCGATCGCGTGCGCGCCGACAAGCCGGATATCACGGTGTGCGGGCTTGGCCTTGCCAATCCGCTCGAAGGCGAAGGCTTTACCACCAAGTGGGCGATCGAACTCGTCTTCTCGCCGATCCACGGCTTTGATCAGGCCGCCGATCTCGCCGAACTTTTCGCGCGCCCGATGCGGCGGCGCGACAGGCTGGAGGTCTAGAACGATGCAACTGGCCGTATGGACATATGAAGGCCCGCCCCATGTCGGTGCGATGCGTATCGCAACCGCGATGAAGGGCCTGCACTATGTCCTCCACGCGCCGCAGGGCGACACCTACGCCGATCTGCTGTTCACCATGATCGAGCGGCGCGGCGCCCGCCCGCCGGTCACTTACACCACGTTCGAAGCGCGCGATCTGGGCAAGGACACCGCCCAAATCTTCCAGGATGCCGCCCGCGAAGCGGTGGCCCGCTTCAACCCGCAGGCGATCATCGTCGGTGCGTCCTGCACGGCTGAACTCATTCAGGATGATCCGGGCGGACTTGCCGAAGCAATGGGCTTGTCGATCCCCGCGATCCCGCTCGAACTGCCGAGCTATCAGCGCAAAGAACATTGGGGCGCGGCCGAGACCTTCTACCAGATTGTGCGCCACCTGGCCGACAAGAATATCGTGCGCGAACCCCGTGAAGGCAGGAAGGCACGCGCTAACATCCTCGGGCCGACAGCGCTCGGCTTCCGCCATCGCGATGATCTGGTCGAGATCCGGAAAATCCTCGATGCGCTTGATGTCGAGGTCAATCTGGTGGCGCCTCTGGGTGCGAGCCCGGCGGATATCGCCCGCATCGGCGCGGCGGATTTCAACATCGTGATGTATCCCGAAATTGCAGATGAGGCGTCCCGCTGGCTGGAGAAGACTTTCTCGCAGCCCGCCGTGCGCACCGTCCCTATCGGCGTGGGAGCAACCCGCTCCTTTATTGCCGACGTCGCCGAGCTGGCAGGTGCAGATCCCACGCCTGCCCTCGGCGACACCTCTTCCCGCATGCCGTGGTGGAGCCGTTCGGTCGATTCGACCTATCTGACCGGCAAGCGCGTCTTCATCTTCGGCGATGCCACCCATGCTGCTGCTGCCGCGCGGATCGCTCGCGAGGAACTGGGCTTCGAGGTGTGCGGCCTTGGCTGCTACAACCGCGAATTTGCCCGCGTGATCCGTGCTGAGGCCGCGCGCTGTGGGGTAGAACCGCTGATCACCGACGATCACCTTGCGGTTGAGGATGCGATTGCGGCCGCCTGCCCTGAACTGGTGCTGGGCACGCAGATGGAACGCCATATTGCCAAGCGGCTCGGCCTGCCCTGCGCGGTGATCTCGGCCCCGGTCCATGTGCAGGATTTCCCCGCCCGCCACTCACCCCAAATGGGTTTCGAAGGCGCCAACGTGATCTTCGATACCTGGGTGCACCCTTTGGTGATGGGGCTGGAAGAGCATCTGCTCACCATGTTCCGCGAGGATTTCGAATTCGCCGACGAACATGGCGCAAGCCACCTCGCCGCGCATTCCCCCAAAGCCGCCAAGCTGGCGGTAGTATCGGAAGTGCCGGTTGCCGACATTCCGGCTCCCGCCGTGGCGGATGCCGATGGTTCGCTCTGGACCGCCGAAGCCGAGCGCGAGCTGAAAAAGATCCCCTTCTTTGTGCGCGGCAAGGCCAAGCGCAACACCGAAGCCTTCGCTGCTGCCGAAGGCCTCACCCGGATTGAACTGGAAACTCTCTACGACGCGAAGGCTCATTATGCACGGTAAGGTTGCTTCTGCTGCTCTTGTCGATCCGCGCGCCCCGGTGCGGGTGGTGATCGTAACGCTCGACAATCACCTCAAAGGCGCCGTTGGCCGCGCCGAGGCGGAGTTGGCGGCAGACAACATTCTCCTCTCGCTCCACGCCGCATCGGAATGGGGCAGCGACGCAGACGAACTCGCCAAGGTCAACGCCGCCATTGCCGAAGCTGACATCGTGATCACCACGATGATCTTCCTTGATGAACAGATCCGTATGATCCAGCCCGCTCTCGAAGCGCGGCGCGAGGATTGCGATGCGATGGTGTGCCTGATGTCGGCGGGCGAAATCGTCCGGCTGACCAAGATGGGCGCCTACCGGATGGATGCGCCGGCCAAGGGGCCGCTGGCACTGCTGAAAAAGCTGCGCGGCTCGTCCAAGCCCGGCGGCAATTCAGCCGAAGGCCAGATGAAGATGCTGCGCCGCTTGCCCAAGCTGCTCAAATTCATTCCCGGCACCGCGCAAGATGTGCGCGCCTATTTCCTCACGCTGCAATATTGGCTGGCCGGTTCGGACGAGAACGTGGTCGCCATGGTGCGGGCGCTGATCGATCGTTACGCCAGCGGTGAGCGCGCCTATCGCCGCGGCATCACCAAGGCCGAAGCGCCGATCGAATATCCGGAAGTGGGTGTCTATCACCCGCGCACCCAGCAGCGCATTTCCGAAAGCCTGCGCCTCCTGCCCAAGCAGACGGGCACTGAAGGCACTGTCGGCCTCATCCTGCTGCGCTCTTACCTGCTGGGCCGCGATGCCGCCCATTATGACGGTGCGATTGCCGCATTTGAAGCGGCTGGCCTCAATGTGGTGCCAGTGTTCGCCAGCGGGCTTGATGCCCGCCCGGCCATCGACAAGTTCTTTGTCGGCCCGGATGGCAAGCCGACAGTGGATGCCATCGTCAACCTGACGGGTTTCTCGCTGGTCGGCGGCCCGGCCTATAGCGATGCGGCCTCGGCGCGCGAAGTGCTCGCGAAGATGGACCTGCCTTACCTTGCGGCCCATGCCGTCGAATTCCAGACGATCGAGGACTGGGCGCTGAGCGAGCGCGGGCTGCTCCCGCTTGAAGCAACGCTGATGGTCGCCCTGCCCGAGCTTGACGGTTCCACGGTGCCGAGCGTGTTCGGCGGCCGCGCGGGCAATTCCGGCCCGCATTGCAAGGGCTGCGAGCGGCATTGCGAACAGCAGGTCACCGAAAAGCTGCGCCCGATGCAGGGTTGCCCGGAACGCGCGGAAGCGCTCGCCGCGCGTGCTGTCAAACTGGTGCGCCTGCGCAAGGCCGAGCGTGCCGAGCGCAAGCTTGCCATCGTGCTGTTCAACTTCCCGCCCAATGCCGGCGCAACCGGCACGGCAGCCTTCATGGCGGTGCATGAATCGCTTTACGGCACGCTCAAGCGGCTCAAGGCTGAAGGTTACGATGTCGAGGTGCCGGAAAGCCTCGACGCGATGCGTGAGGCCATCCTCAAGGGCAATTCGGAACGCTACGGCACTGATGCCAACATCGCCCACCGCATCCCGGCTGATGAACACGTGCGGCGTGAGAAATTCCTCGGCGAAATCGAAGCGCAATGGGGCCCGGCGCCGGGCAAGCAGTTGTCGGATGGCGGCCACATCCAGATCATGGGTGCGCATTTCGGCAAGGTATTTGTCGGCGTGCAGCCTGCCTTCGGGTTTGAAGGCGATCCGATGCGGTTGCTGTATGAAGGCCGCTTCTCGCCGACCCACGCCTTCAGCGCCTTCTATCGCTACATCAACGAGGATCTCGGCGCGCACGCGGTGCTGCATTTCGGCACGCACGGCGCGCTCGAATTCATGCCGGGCAAGCAAGCCGGCATGTCGGGCACCTGCTGGCCGGAACGCCTCATCAGCGATCTGCCCAACTTCTATCTCTATGCCGCAAACAACCCGACCGAAGGCATGCTGGCCAAGCGCCGTTCGGCGGCGACCCTGATCAGCTACCTCACCCCGCCGCTGGCTCAGGCCGGGCTGTACAAGGGGCTGTCAGAGCTGAAAACCAGTGTCGAGCGCTGGCGGCTAACGCAAAATGATCCGGATCACGAGGATGAGCGCGCCGATCTCGAACAGATGATCGCTGACCAGTGCGAGGCGCTCGATATCGAATATGCCGAGATCGGCGAACTTACCGCCAAGCTGTATGAGCTTGAAGAAGCGCTCATTCCCTATGGCCTGCACATTCTGGGCAAGAACCCCGACGGGCAGGAGCTTGAGGATATGCTCGACGCGATGGTCGACGCAGGCGGCGGGCCCGATCAGGTCAACCGCGAGGAACTGCGCGCCAAGATTGCCTCATCGGATGAACTCGGTTCGCTGATCCATGCTCTCGATGGCGGCTATGTACTCCCCGCGCCGGGCGGCGATGTGGTGGTGAACCCCGAAGTGCTGCCTACGGGCCGTAATATTCACGGGTTTGATCCGTTCCTGCTGCCTTCCACCTTCGCTTGCAAGATGGGCAGCGAACAGGCCGAGCAGCTGATTGCCCGCCATGTCAACGGCGGCGCGGACTTCCCTGAAAGCATCGCGATGGTGCTGTGGGGCACCGACAACATGAAGACCGAAGGCGTGCAGATTGCCCAGGCCATGCGGCTGATGGGCGCGCGTCCGCGGCGCGACTCTTATGGCCGCCTGTGCGGCGCGGAACTGATCCCGCTCGAAGAACTCGGCCGCCCGCGCATTGACGTGGTGATGACGCTGTCGGGCATTTTCCGTGATCTTCTTCCGATGCAGATCCGGATGCTTGCCGAAGCCGCGCTGATGGCAAGCCAGGCGGATGAGCCCACGGAAGCCAACTTCATCCGCAAGCACACGCTCGCCCAGATGGAAAAGCACGGCTGCGATATCGACACCGCCGCGTTGCGGGTCTTCTCCAATGCCGAAGGTGCTTATGGCGCCAACGTCAACCAGATGATCGACGGCGGCACCTGGGCTGATCCGGATGAACTAGCCAATGCATTCGAAACCCAGAAAGGCTTCGGCTACGGCATTTCGGGCCGTCCGGTGCAGCAGCGCGAAATCCTGCAGAGCGCACTGAGCACAGTCGATTTCACCTACCAGAACCTCGAAAGCATCGAACTCGGCATCAATGATGTCGACCAGTATGTCGATGGGCTTGGCGGGGTGGCGCGTTCTGTTGCCAAGGCCAAGGGCGAAGAGGCGCCGGTGTATATCCTCGATGCGACTCGCGGAAAGCCCAAGGTGCGCACGCTCGCTGAGCAGATCGATCTTGAGGCGCGCACCCGCACCTTGAACCCCAAGTGGTACGAAGGGCTGCTCGAACACGGCTACGAAGGCGTGCGCCAGATCGAAGGCCATGTGAACTCAACCTTCGGCTGGTCGGCCACGACCGGGCAGGTTGCGCCGTGGGTCTATCAGAAGATCTCGGAAACCTTCGTGCTCGATCCCGAAATGCGCCGCCGCATGAGCGATCTTAACCCCAAAAGTTCGGCCAAGCTCGCCGGCCGCCTGCTGGAAGCCTGCGACCGCAACCTGTGGGAGCCCGATGAAGCCACCCTCGCCGCCTTGCGTGAAGCAAGCGACGAGCTCGAAGATCGCCTCGAAGGCGTGTTCGCAGAATAAATGTACAAAGGGATCGACCAATGAACCTGCACTCCCCCAACTCCTCGTTCAGTCCGCCTGATGGCGAGGGATCGGTGCAGGTCCAGCTGGACCCGTCCGACAAGATCAAGGGCGCGAAAGTCTTCGCCGTCTATGGCAAGGGCGGGATCGGCAAATCGACGACGTCGTCGAACCTGTCAGCCGCCTTTTCCAAGCTTGGGCACCGCGTGCTCCAGATCGGCTGCGATCCCAAGCATGACAGCACCTTCACACTAACCAAGAAGCTGATGCCGACCGTGATCGACGTGCTCGAAACGGTTGAATTCCATGCCGAGGAACTGCGGCCCGAAGACTACATGTTCGAAGGCTATAACGGCGTGATGTGCGTCGAGGCTGGCGGACCGCCGGCCGGCACCGGCTGCGGTGGCTATGTCGTCGGCCAGACAGTCAAACTCCTCAAGCAGCACCACCTGCTTGAGGAAACCGACGTGGTGATCTTCGATGTGCTGGGCGATGTGGTGTGCGGCGGCTTTGCGGCGCCCTTGCAGCACGCCGAGCGCGCGATTGTCGTCGCTGCCAACGACTTTGACAGCATCTTCGCGATGAACCGGATCGTCGCGGCGATTGGGGCGAAATCCAAGAACTACGACGTGCGCCTTGCCGGCGTGGTCGCCAATCGCAGCCGTGAGACCGATGAGATCGATCGCTTCTGCGACAAGATCGGGATGCAGCGTCTCGCACACTTCCGCGATGTTGATGCGATCCGCCGTTCGCGCCTCAAGAAATGCACGCTGTTCGAGATGGGTGATGATCCCGAAGTGATCCAGGCCCAGAACGAATATCTGCGCCTCGCGCAGATGCTGTGGGACGGTGTCGAGCCGTCATCAGCCGTCGCAATGAAGGACCGTGACATCTTTGATTTCCTGGGATTTGAGTAATGGCAACGCGTTCCCCTAATCGTTACGATGCCCAGCGCGAGCAGCTGGCGACCTATTTTGACAGCACCGCGCGGCAGGCGTGGATTGATCTGACTTCCGATGTGAAAGTCAGCGGCATCCGCGCCACTGTGCGTGCCGGGCGCGATGCGATGCGCGCAACCTTGCTCGATTGGCTGCCTACCGATCTGCGCCGGACCCGCGTGCTCGATGCGGGCTGCGGCACCGGGGCGTTCAGCATTGCAGCGGCGTGCCGCGGCGCAGAAGTGACCGGGATCGATGTGGCCGCAGGCCTTGTCGAAGTGGCGCGCGAACGCACGCCGTCGTTCATCGGCCACGGCCGGATCGATTGGCGGGCGGGCGATATGCTCGATCCGGCGCTGGGCACTTTTGCCCATGTCGTAGCGATGGATTCGCTGATCCACTATCAGCCGGCTGACTTGGCCGATGCGCTGGCACAACTGGCCGAGCGCACCACGGGCTCGATCCTGTTCACCTTTGCCCCGCGCACCGCGCTGCTGCAGACAATGTACACCATCGGCAAGGCTTTCCCGCGTTCTGATCGCTCACCCGCCATTGTCCCGACGCTGGAATGGGAAATCCGCCACCGGCTGAGCCAGCTGCCCGGCTGGAGCATCGGGCGCACCAAGCGGATTTCGAGCGGCTTCTACACGTCGCAAGCACTGGAACTTGTGAGGCACGGATGAAACCCGAAGCCCGCCCCAAGCCACCACACTGGACCGAGGTGATCTTCCGCATCCTGCCGTTTGCAGATGCGGGCAGCACCGATCTGCCGATGAGCCAATTGCTGCGGCTGTCGCTGTTCCAGGTGACAGTGGGGATGGCGATGGTGCTGCTGAACGGCACCCTGAACCGGGTGATGATTGTCGAACTGGGCACGCCGACATGGCTGGTCGCGCTGCTGATTGCGGTGCCTGTGGTGGTTGCGCCGTTCCGCGCGCTGATCGGCCACAGGTCCGATACGCACCGTTCGGTGCTCGGCTGGCGACGGGTGCCCTATATCTGGTTTGGTTCACTGATGCAGTTCGGCGGGTTGGCAATCATGCCGTTCGCACTGCTGCTGCTGGGCGAGGCAGACCGGTTCGAGCTTGGTCTGGTGGCGGGCGCTTTTGCCTTCCTCCTCACCGGCATCGGTTTCCATGTGACGCAAACCGCAGGGCTTGCCCTTGCGACGGATCTCGCCCCGGAAATCAAGCGCCCTCGGGCGATCGCGCTGCTGTATGTCATGCTGCTGGTCGGCATGATGATCGCTGCCTTCGTGATCGGCGGGCTGCTGCATGATTACAGCCCGACCCGGCTGGTGCAGGTCATCCAGGGCACTGCACTGATCACGCTGATCCTCAACACAATTGCTTTGTGGAAGCAGGAAGCGCGCAATCCCAAGATCACCGCGCCTGATCGCGAGACGCCCACCTTCAGCGAGTTGTGGCAGACTTTCATGCGCGACGGGCGCAACGCGCGCCTGCTCACCGCGATCGGTATCGGTGCTGCCGGATTTGCGATGCAGGATGCCCTGCTTGAGCCCTATGGCGGGGAAATCCTCGGACTGTCAGTCGGTGCAACCACGGGGCTTACAGGCGTGTGGGCGCTCGGCTCACTGATCGGTTTCATGTGGTCCGGGCGAATGCTCGGCTTCGGCGGTGATCCGATGCGCATTGCCGGCAAGGGTATTGTGATCGGCATCAACGCCTTTCTGATGGTGCTGTTTGCCGCGCCGTTCGACTCGCCCTTCCTGCTCTATCTGGGCTCTCTCACCATCGGGATCGGCCTCGGGCTGTTCTCGGTCGGCACGCTGATGGAAGCCATGGCGCTCGCCAAGAGCGAAACGGCCGGCATGGCGCTGGGCGCATGGGGCGCGGTGCAGGCAACCTGTGCCGGTGCAGGGATCGCGCTTGGCGGGATCCTGCGCGATATCGTCGCGATGCTCGTGCAGGGCGACGCGCCCGCCGCCACGCTGGCGATGCGTTCAACCGGATACAGCACCGTCTACATAATCGAGATTGCCCTGCTGCTGGCAGGGCTCGCTGCGTTGGGGCCGCTGGTCGGCCGCAGCCGCAGAAATGCCAAGAGTGAAGCAGACCAGAGCGACCAGCCCTTTGGCCTGCAGGAATTTCCGACATGATTGCCGTTGTTTGCCTGCCACCTGTCTTTGCCCAAAGCGAATCGCTCGCGTGTTTCCATGAGAGGAACGTCACATGATGAACCACACCTACATTGTCGGGACATTTGATGTCGCCGAAGCTGCATTCCTGCTGTTCTTTGTCTTCTTCATCGCGCTGGTGTTCTATCTGAACAAGGAAAGCCGCCGCGAGGGCTATCCCGTGGAAGACGAACTGACCGGGCGCATCCACCCCGGCAGCCTGTTCGATGGCGACAAGAAAGTGTTCAAGCTGCCCAATGGTCGCGGCACCTATGTTCCGGAAGATGTCGCCCGCGATCCTGTGAGCATTCCGGGCAAGCCCGCATTCCGTTCCGCTGGCGCACCTTATGTGCCGACCGGCGATCCGATGGCTGATGGCATCGGCCCGGCAGCCTGGGCGAACCGTGCCAAGTATCCCGATGTGACCGCTGATGGTCGTCCGCGCATCATTCCGATCGGCAATTCCTATCACGAAATGTCGATTGCGCCGGGCGATCCCAACATCATCGGCTGGCCGGTGATAGGGGCCGACGGCAAGAAAGCCGGGACGGTCAGCGATATCTGGACCGATCAGGCCGAACACATCATCCGCTATCTCGAAGTCACCACCAATTCGGGCAAGAAAGTCCTTGCCCCGATGATGGTTGCCTCGGTGCAGACCAAGGGTTTCTTCGGTGACAAGCCCGAACTGGTGGAGATCGACGCGATCACCGCCGACCAGTTCGAGCGCGTGCCGGAACTGGAAACTCCCGGCCAGATCACCCGCTACGAAGAAGACCGCATCCAGGCCTATTTCGGCGGCGGTTACATGTATGCAACACCGGAAAGGGCTGAACCGTGGCTCTGAACTCCGGCACTGATCAGGGGGCGGCAGACCAGCTGCCCCCCACCCTGCCCGAAGGGCTGGATCACGCCCTGCTTGAAGGCGATGGGCCGGCTGCGCATGGCGACAAGCTCGGCACGCCGCAGCCGGATGAACGCCTGCTGTGGCGGGGCCGGCCCAATGTGGCCCTGCTCGCCCGAGGCGCATTCCGCACCTATTGGGTCGCCTTCTACTTTGCGGTGCTCGTTGCAGTTTGCATTGCGACCGACCGGCCCGGAACGGCTGCGATCATGGCAGGCGCAGGGGTTGTCACCATTGCGATCCTTTATTTCCTCGCCTGGCTGAGCGCGCGCAGCACGCTTTACATCCTCACCGATGTGCGCATGATCATGCGCATCGGGATGGCCATCGAAACACGCATCAATGTACCGCTCAAGCAAGTGAAGGCCGCGCATCTGCGCGAGCGTGCCGGAGGCTTCGGCGATATCGCGCTCGAACTGAGCGGGGATCGCCTGCTCGGCGTGGTTCTGCTTTGGCCGCACCTGCGCCCGTGGCACCTCAATCACCCGCAGCCAATGCTGCGCGCGATCCCTGAGGTGACGCGCGTCGCCCAGCTTATGGCTGATGCCCGTGCGATGTACGGCGAAATCGAGAAGAATTTGAGCGAAGTCAAAGAAGCCTCACCAGAAAGCGGTCAACAAGGCCAAGCTGTGGTCGGAGCCAAGGGCTTGCGTCCGGCGGCACCGCTGCGCACGGGTATGGGTGACAAGGGACTTGAGGGAGCCCCCGCATGATCGTTCGGGAATATGAAAAGGACGAAGTCACCGTCAACAAGGTGCCGCTCATGATGATGGGCGGGCTCGTGGTGATCTCGCTGACACTTACCGCGCTGGTGACGAACGGCTATCTGCCGAAAAGCGCAGTCGCAGCGCAATACCGTGCTGAGACAAACGTTGCTCTGGCTGTTGAGCGCTCCATCCAGTTCTACGACGAGTCGGATGGCACTGTGCGGGTTGAAGATGCAGCAACCGGCGAAGTTGTCGGCCGCTTCGGCATCGGCGAAGGCGGGTTTATCCGCGCCAGTGTACGCAGCCTTGTCCACCAGCGCCGCATCCGCGGTAAGGGTGCCGAAGTGCCCTTCCTGCTTCAGGGCTGGAGCGATACCTCGCTCACCCTGCTCGATCCGATCAGCGAACGCACGGTGGAGGTCGCCAATTTCGGGCCGGACAACCGCATGGTCTTTGCCAACATGTTGCCAGAGGAAAACGGCTTCACGCGGGAGCGCCGCTGATGACTGGTCGCCAGTTCGACATTCCCTGCACCATTACGATCGAGCAGAGTCCCGATCATTTCCATGCCCATGTCGAGCTGGAAGGCGATATCCCGCTTTATCCGGGTGACGAGGTCAAGGTGCACGGCGCGCCGATGACAGTGGATTTCGGGCAGAGCCTGCAATTCACCCGCATGGCAACTGTCAAGCGCGCGACGCCCCTCACCCGCGCCTGGACGCGGTTTGCCGCCTATTTCGATCTCACCGAACTTTACGAAGTCAGTTTCAACCCCGGGAGCATCAGATGAACGCCCATTCCACCATCACGCCCGCACCGCAGGATGCAGCGAAGCCCGATACGCTGGCGATGGCGGCTCATGAAACCGTGCTCTCGCCGCGTTTCTACACCACGGATTTCAAAGCGCTCGACAAGATCGATGTCAGCCTTGTGCGCGAGGAATGGGATCAGCTGATGGCCGATATGGTGGCCGATCCCAACAAGAAGCATTTCCGCAAGAATGCGAGCTTTGATGGCGTGATCGAAGCGCTCGAACCGGAACTGCGCGCCGAATTCATTGATTTTCTGGTGTCCTCGCTGACTTCGGAGTTCTCGGGCTGCATCCTCTATGCCGAGATCGCCAAGCGCACCAAGAACCCGGATATGAAGCAGCTCTTCAAGCTGCTTGCCCGCGATGAAAGCCGCCATGCCGGTTTCATCAACGAAACGCTGAAGGATTCCGGCATCGGCATCAATCTCGGCTTTCTGACCAAGTCCAAGAAATATCACTATTTCAAGCCGAAGTTCATCTGGTACTCGGTCTATCTGTCCGAAAAGATCGGCTACGCGCGCTACATCACGATCTATCGCCAGCTGGCGAAGAACCCGGAATACAAGTTCCACCCTATTTTCGACTGGTTCGAACAGTGGTGCAATGACGAGTTCCGTCACGGCGAAGCCTTCGCCATGATCATGCGCGCCGATCCCAAACTGCTGACAGGCCTCAACAAGCTTTGGATCCGGTTCTTCCTCGTGGCGGTCTATGCCACGATGTATGTGCGTGATCATGCCCGCCCCGCCTTCCATCAGGCACTTGGCGTTGATCCCACGGAATATGATTACGAGGTGTTCCGGGTGTGCAACCTGATTACCCGCCAAGTCTATCCGATCGAGCTTGACATCGACAGCCCGGCGTTCCGCCGGCAGATGGAAAACATGCGGCTGGCCGCGCTCAAGATCGAAGAAGGCAAACGCGCGGGCGGCCTTGGCGGCCTTGCCAAGCGGGTATCGGGCATGGCGGGTGCAGGGCTTGCCTTTACGCGGCTCTATCTCCACCGCGCGCGCACCAATGAACTGCCTGCCACGATCCGGATGCAGCCTGCATGGTAAGTTGGGAAGGCCATATTGTCCCCTTCATCGTGACGGTCATGGTGTGGTTCATCGCGACAGGCCTTGTGGCCTGGGCCGACAACCGCCCACGCGCGACCTTTTCGCGCAGCCAGTTGGTGGGTAGCATCAGCGGGATCGGCGGATTGGTTGTGATCCTCTTCGCCTCGCTCTCGGCAGAGATCTGGGCAGTCTATCTCGGCTTTATCGGCGCGCTGATGGTGTGGGGCTGGCATGAAATCAGCTTCCTCACCGGCGCCGCCGCAGGCCCGCGCCGTGGTCCGGCTGATCCTGCACTCACCGGGGTTGCCCGCTTCCGCCAGGCCGCTGCGACAGTGATGCATCACGAAGTGGCACTCGCGCTGACTGCGCTGCTGCTGATCTCCCTTTCATGGGATGTGCCCAACCAGATCGGCGCAACGGTGTTCGTGCTCATGTTCGCGATGCGGCTGATCTCCAAGATCAACCTGTTTGTCGGCGTGCCGAATTCCTCGGTGGAAATGCTTCCCGATCACCTCGCCTATCTCAAGACCTATTTCGGCCGCAACCGGATGACAGGATTGCTGGCGGTTTCCATGATCGGGATTGCGCTTGTTTCGGTCTGGTTTGCCTCGCTTGCACTTGCGGCTCCTGCGGGCAGTGCGGAAATGGTCGGAGCAAGCCTGCTCTTCACGCTTTCGCTGCTTGGTGTGATTGAGCACCTGTTCCTCTCGCTACCATTCCGCGACGGGATGCTGTGGGGCTGGGCCCTTCCCAATCACAAGGGAGCCCAGAGCAAAATGGCGCAAGCCAAGCTGGCGCAAAACAAGGTGAGGGTTCCGGCTGGCCGGGACATCACGACATGAACATGGAAAAAAAGGGATCTCCCATGGACTTCGAAGCCTACTTTGCCAGTGAACTCGATCAGGTGCGCGAAGATGGGCGCTACCGCGTGTTCACCGATATCAAGCGGCACCGCGGGCGTTTCCCGCACGCGACCCGCTTCATCGGCGAGGAAACCCAGGCGGTCACCGTATGGTGTTCGAATGATTATCTCGGGATGGGGCAACACCCCGATGTCCTTCAGGCAATGCATGATTGCCTTGACGAATGCGGCGCGGGCGCTGGCGGCACTCGCAATATCTCGGGCACGAATCACCATCACGTGTTGCTCGAACAGGAACTTGCCGATCTGCACGGCAAGGAATCCGCACTGTTGTTCACTTCGGGCTATGTCTCGAACTGGGCGGGCATCGGAACGCTGGCAGCCAAGATCCCGGGCTGCGTGGTGTTTTCCGATGCCCTCAACCATGCCTCGATGATCGAAGGGGTGCGCCACAGCCGCGCGCCCTACAAGATCTGGAAACACAATGATCCCGAAGATCTGGATCGCCTGCTGTCCGATTACGGCCCCGAAGTGCCCAAGCTTGTGCTGTTCGAAAGCGTCTATTCGATGGACGGGGACATTGCCCCCATCGCCGAGATTCTCGACGTGTGCGAGAAACATGGCGCGATGAGCTACATCGACGAAGTCCACGCGGTTGGCCTGTATGGTCCGCGCGGCGGCGGCATTGCCGAACGCGAAGGACTGATGGATCGCATTACAGTGATCGAAGGTACGCTGGGCAAGGCGTTTGGCGTAATGGGCGGCTACATCGCGGCCAGCAAGAACCTCGTTGATTTCGTGCGCAGCTTTTCCAGCGGGTTCATCTTTTCGACCGCGCTGCCTCCGGCGATCGCTGCGGGTGCGGCGGCGAGCATCCGCCACCTCAAGACCAGCAGTGTCGAGCGTGAAATGCAGCAGGAGCGCGTCGCGCAGGTCCGCCGCAAGCTTGACATGATGGGCATTCCACATCTGCCCAATCCCAGCCACATCATCCCCGTGATGGTGGGCGATGCCAAGAAGTGCAAGATGATCAGCGACTGGCTGATGGACAACCACGGCATTTATGTTCAGCCGATCAATTACCCGACCGTTCCGGTTGGGACAGAGCGTCTGCGTCTGACACCCTCGCCCGTGCACACGGACGGCGATATTGACCGGCTGATCAAGGCATTGAGCGAGATCTGGTCGCAGTGCGAGCTGGCGCGGATGGCATCAGCCGCCTGATCTGCAATGCCATGAGCGGGATCTCGCGCAGGCCGCGGATCCCGTTCTCAATCCTTCGGATGTGAAGGCGGTCGAGCGCGGCTCCCTGCTTCGATAACAACGAACCAATCTCGGGCATCACATAGTTCGATCAGACAGAAAAAGGGCGGCGAGGATAATCCGCGCCGCCCCTTTTTCTGTCAGCGTTTTGCTGTTCGCTTACTTCTTGGTGCTTTCGAGGTAAGCAATCAGGTTAGCGCGATCCTGCGGGTTCTTGATGCCCGGGAACGCCATCTTGGTGCCCGGCATGAAGCCCTTGGGATCTTCAAGGTATTCGAACAGAACATCGGTCGTCCAGGTCACGCCGCTGTTCTTGTTGGCATCCGAGTAGTTGAAACCAGCAACCGAGCCCGACTTGCGGCCAACGATGTTGTACAGCGACGGACCGACGCGGTTCACGCCTTCGTCGAGGACGTGGCACGAACGGCACAGCGCGAACACGCGCTCACCGGCCTTCGCATCGGTAGTCATGCCGGCAAAGCCAGCAGTTGCAGCAGCCGGAGCTGCAGCAGCTTCTTCGGCGGGCGCTTCTTCGGTCGCCGCTTCTTCAGCCGGAGCCTCGGGCTCGGCAGCAGCTTCTTCAGCCGGAGCTGCGCCATCGCCGCCGGCACCGCCACCGCATGCCGAAACGGTCACGAGGCTCGCCAGCGCAATCGCGCTCAACAGGGTAGTACGCTTCATGAATAGGTGTCCTCTAACAACTGATGTCCTCCCGCATCGCGTGAGGCCATAAAACACTTTTTCCGCCAAGAAAAGCGGACACTTTTGCGGGTTCGGGATGTTATCCCAAGCCGCCTGTAACTCCAACGCGCGGATCGCGAAAGCGTTTCACAATATGCGCTCATCAATGCTGTCACAGCTCCCCGGTTGCCTTGCGCGGTGCGCCGATTAAAAGAGGCCGCATGAAAAACCTTCCCTGGCACAGCAAAGCTGTTCTCGCTCTCACCGCGTTCCTCCCGGTGTTCTTCGTGATTTCGGCGCTTGGCACCAAGATTGGCCTATGGAGCTGGCAGATCGGTCTGCTTGGGCTCACGATGGGCGGCGGGGTGATCCTGCTCGCGGTGCTGGCGCTGATTGCGGCGATCTCGCTGGTGTTGGTGCTTGTGAAGAAGCCGCGCAGCAACAGGCTGGCCGGGGTCGCAATTGTCGGTCTGGTGGTAGCGGGCGCGGCGTTCACGATGTTTGCCTCAATGGCAGGCACGGCAGGGGATAATCCGATCCACGATGTCGCCACCGACACGGCGAACCCGCCCGTCTTTTCGGAAGCCACCATGGCAGCGCGCGAGAAAGCTGGGGCGAATCCCCTCAGTGATTATCAAACGCCGCTGAGCGAGATCCCCATATTCGAAGGCGTCTCGCCCAGCGTTGCGATCCGCAGCCATGCGCAGATCATCACCGAGACCTATCCGACCCTCCAGCCATTGCCGCTGGGTCAGGCGACCCCGCAGCAGGGCGCAGCAGCCGTCGCGGCGGCGATGGACGACCTTGGCTTCAAGAACATCCGCAGCGATGCCGAAAGCGGGATCGTAGAAGGGGTAGCCGAGACCTCGTGGTTCGGCTTCAAGGATGATGTCGTCGCCCGCATCGGTGACAAACAGATCGATTTCCGCTCGGTCAGCCGCGTAGGGCAAAGCGATCTTGGCGCCAATGCCAAGCGGATCGCTGCGCTGCGTGCGGCCACTGCGGCCAAGCTCGGCGGCGGCTGATCAATCCCTGAACAGCGCGATGGCGAGCGCGCTGCGCTGGATTACCGTCAGCACGCACAGCCCCGCATAGGCATAGGCAATCACACCGAACCATGCGGGGAAAAGGCACATGGCGATGAACACGGCGATCGTTTCGCCGCCTTCGGCAAGGCCGGTTGAATAGAAAAAGCTCTTGCGGCCATGGGCGTCGGTCTCGGCCCCGCGTTTGGCCGCAATTGTGGCAAAGGCGAGGAAACTGACGCCGGTCAGGACGAAGCTTGCCACCAGCACCAGCGCGGGCAACGTGTTGGCAGGCGCAAGCGCGCCGAACGCGAGCGGAATTGCCACATAAAACGCGAAGTCGGCGACGATATCGAAATAGCCACCCAAATCGCTCGGCCCACGCACCCGCGCCACCGCCGTGCCACGAGGCGCACGGGGGCACCACACGATGCGGGTGCCGCTGCGCACGAGCGGCAGCTCCAGCGTCATGAGACGCGCATCCACGTCCGCCTCCTTGATG
>JBKBMC010000046.1:0-19528 GCA_046296075.1 Erythrobacter sp.
GAACCAGCCACCTAGCGGCACGAAACCACCCATTTCCGGCCATTCGCCGCCCCCGGGCATAACCCCGAAAGCGGACATTGCAGCAAGCGACCCCATTGTCGCCATTACCTTCCTCGTCGCCCCGTGCTTGACACGGGGCTTGGCTTTTCTTGTGCTGGACCGAAGAAAGATATCCAAGCCCCGGATCAAGTCCGGGGCGACGGGGTTTGGATTACTTGATCCACCGCCCCACAAAAAACCCGTCGAGCCCGCCTTGGTCAGCCAGCATCCCGGGATGGGTGCGCAGCCAGCCTTCGGGTGTGGGCGCGAGGCCGGCGGGCAGTTCCTCCGGCGTGATCGGGGCATGGGTCAGGCTGAACTCGGCGTCGATCCACGCGGCCTGCGCCTCGCCCTCCTCGGCCTCCAGCGAGCATACGGCATAGACGAGCACGCCGCCGGGGTTCAGCCATTCCGCCGCCTTGGCGACCAGTGCGCGCTGCAACTCCACCATCTCGGCAATCTGGCCCTTGCCGATGCGGTGCAGCACATCGGGATGGCGGCGGCAGGTGCCGGTCGCGCTGCAGGGCGCGTCGATCAGGATCGCGTCGAAGCGATGCTTCGGCTCCCACGTGAGGGCATCCGCGCGCACGGGTGAAGCCTTGAGGCCGGTGCGCTTCAAGTTGTCCTTGAGCAGTTCCAGGCGCCGTTTGGACATATCGAGCGCGGTCACTTTCCACCCTGCGGCGGCCAGCTGCATCGTCTTGCCACCGGGCGCGGCACACAGGTCGAGCGCGTGCTTGCCTTCCCCCGCCCCAAGCAATCGCGCCGGAAGCGAAGCGGCAAGATCCTGCACCCACCAATCGCCCGCCTTGAAATCGGCAAGGCTCTCCACCGCCGCGCCGCGCGGCAGGCGAATATGCCCGGGGGCGAGGGTAATTCCGCCCATAGCCACGGCGCGGGTCGCTGTCTCGGACACATCTTTCAGCGCCAGATCGAGTTCGGGCGGAAAGGCAAGACCGGGCGCTATCACGGCGGCCTTGTCAGCGCCCCAGCGTGCGATCACACGCTCCGGCAGGGTGGGGGCGTCGGGCAAAGCGGAGGTCTGCTTCACCAGCGCCGCAAACACCCCGTGGGCGAGCCTGCGCGGTCCACCGGCCAGCAGGGGCAAGCCGGTTGCGATGACCGCGTGGGGCGGCGTATCGAGTCGCCACGCCTGCGCAAGCATCAGCCGCAGCACCATGCGCGCCTTGGCATCATCGGGCAGGCGCTGTTTGGTCGCGCTATCAATCGCAGAATCAATATCGGTGAGCCAGCGCAGCGTTTCTCCGGCAATCGCTTTGGGCAGCGCGCGATCGGGCGCCTTGCGCATGTCGCCCAAGGCTGCGCCTTCCGCCTGTTCGAGCGTCTCCCCCCGCCGGAATACGGCATCAAGCAGGCGGAGCGCAGCGCGGCGCACGGGTAGTCCGGGGGTCTGGGGCATGGGGTGCCCCTAGAGCATTGTGCGAAAAAGTGGGAACCGGTTTTTCGCTGCCAGCAATGCGACCAGAAGGGCGCTTCTTGAAACAAACCGCCAGCGCGCGCATTTGGCTGACATGACTAAAGAGAAATCCGCCGCCGCCAAGGCGTTCAAGAAGCCCGCGCACTGGACGAATGATCCGGTGCCCGCGCCCAAGCAGGTCGATCCCTTGAAGGATGAACCGCGCGATCTCTCACCCACCCGCTATGGCGACTGGGAGAAGAACGGCATCGCCTGGGATTTCTGATTTTTGTTTCCGCACGCCATCCGGCGTGCGATTCCCTCGCTCCCTGCTCGCTGTGCTCGCGACGCTGCGGGCGGCCGGTCGGCCTTGCGGTTCGCAAAGCGAACCGAAAAAGCGTGCCTTACAAACGTCGGAAGTTAACCCTCAGCCCGTCCTTGGGCTTGGGGATCGGCCAGGCCTGCCAGTCCGGATTGTATCCCGGCGCGGCCTCGATGCGGTATTGCTGCAAGAGCTGCGCCAGCAGGATCTTCACCTGCATATAGGCAAAGTGGAGCCCCAGGCACATATGCCCGCCGCCGCCGAACGGCACCCAGGCATATTTGTGGCGTTCACGCACCTTGTCAGCCGTGAAGCGCATGGGATCGAAGGCGAAGGGGCTGTCCCAGTAATCTTCCGAATGGTGCGTCCAGTAGATATTGATGCCGACGCTGGCCCCTGACGGAATGCGGTAGCCGCCAAATTCGAATTCGCGCAGAGCACGGCGCGGCATCGAAGGCACCGGCGGGATCATCCGCAAGGATTCCTTGAACGCCATTTCGGTCAGATCGAGCTTGCCCAGATCATCATAATCAAGGGCGCGCGGATTGCCCTGACCATCCGGCCCGCCGGTAACGGCATAGATTTCCTCGCGCACTTTCTCTTGCCAGGCAGGGTTCAAGGCGAGGTGATAGATCAGCGAGGTCGCCGATGAGGTGATGGTATCGTGCGCCGCCATCATCAGGAAGTTCATGTGATCGACCACTTCGTCGACCGGCAGCAGGCTGCCATCCTCGCGCGTGGCAGTGGCGAACTGGCTGAACATGTCCTGCCCGCCCCCTTCGGCCCGGCGGCGGAGGGTTTCGCGGGTGAAATAGTCGACCAGATAGGCGCGCCCATCGACCCCCTTCTTCATCTGCGTGAAAGGCAGGGGCTTGCGGATCGGCGCGACCGAAGCCTGCACCATATCGACAAAGGCGACATTGATGCGGTCAGCCTCAGGCCCCCACGGAATGCCGATGAAACTGTCAGCGGCGAGATCGAGCGTCAGTTTCTTGATCGCAGGGTAGAAGGCCAGCGGACCTTCCCACTTGGCCACCTCGGCCGCGATCCCGCGGTTGAGCGCGCCTGCATAATGCCGCATCGGTTCAGGCTTGAACGCGATGGAAAGCGCGCGGCGATCAATCCGGTGATGATCGAAATCCATCAACATCAGCCCGCGCGGGAACAATTGATCGAGCACCGGGCCCCAGCCCTGTTCGCTGGAGAAAATCTTCTCCTTGTTGAACAGCAGGAGTTCGTTCGCCTCGGCCCCGATCAGCGCAACCTGCCAGCCGCCAAAGGCGCGGTTCTTGTAAACCTTGCCATGGGTGGCAATCATCCGCTCGGCAAAGGCGTGGGGATCGGCCAGCATGGTGAAGGTGTTGCCAACCAGCGGCCAGCCCGCATCGCCGGGGATATGCGCCAGATCGGCCTCGGACAGGCGACCCTGCCCCCAATGGCCAAGACCTTGCGGAAAATCCTGTAAAGCGCGGGCTTCACGAGGCGCGGGGTCGGCAAGAGTGGCCATGGGGCGTGGCTCCGTATCAGGTTCGTGTTTGCAACTGACCTTGGTGTAAATAGTCTTGGGAGCTAAATCCAGCCCGAAAGCTCGCGCGCGATCATCCGCTTGATCATGGCAACACCCGCATCAGAGACGTTGAGGCAATCCATCACTGCATAATCCTCGCCGCCCGCCTCGATGAATTCATCGCGCCCTTCCAGCGCCAGCTCCTCCAAGGTCTCGACACAATCGGCCGCAAAACCGGGGGCCGCGACGACAAGCCGCTTGGTTCCCTTCTGGCCTTCCTCGATCAGCGTCGTGTCGGTCGAGGGTTCAAGCCAGCGCGCCGGGCCGAAGCGCGACTGGAAGGTGGTTTCAAACCGCACACCGGCAAATTCGGGGCGGATCGTCAGCCGCTCGCGCAGCAGGCGCGCGGTTTTCTGACAATGGCAGTAATAGGGATCGCCTTTTTCCAGCGTGCGCAGCGGCATCCCGTGAAAACTCAGCAGCATCACTTCAGGCTTGAACGCCAGAGCGGCCACCTGCCGGGTCAGATCATCGGCCAGCGCATCGAGATAGTTCGCATCATCATGATAAGGCGGCACAAACCGCAAGGCCGGCTGCCAGCGCATATTGCCCAGCACGCGGGCGACCTCGTCAAACACGGTTGCCGTCGTCGCCGCGCAATACTGCGGATACATCGGCGCGATCAGGATGCGGTCGCAGCCTTGCTCCATCAGCTTGGTCAGACGCGATTCAATCGACGGCTTGCCATAGCGCATCGCGTAATCGACAATCACATTGTCGCCGAAAGCGCCCATGATCGCTTCGGACTGCTGCGCGGTGATATCCGCCAGCGGAGAGCCGCGCTTGGTCCAGATCTTGGAATAGGCTTCGGAACTTTTCTTGGGCCGGGTGTTGAGGATGATGCCGCGCAGGATCGGCTGCCACGCAATCGGCGGAATCTCGATCACCCGGCGATCCGACAGGAACTGCTTGAGATAGCGCTTCACCGATTCGGGATCAGGCCCGTCAGGCGTGCCAAGGTTGATCAGCAAGACGCCAACCGCGCTGCTGTTCACCGGAGGATGATCGGAAGGAAGGCTTTGAGGTTGCCAGGTCATTATCGGCCCAACGCGCGGCGGGGGTTTGGTATCCGCAGCCGCCACGTGGCCCGGACCGGGAGGAACAAGGGTGTCCGGGTCATATCCCTTCGGAAAGTAGGGGCAGACGCCGCAGTCGCAAGGGCCTAGCAGAAAACAACGCATTGGCAATCGCGGGCGGAGCAACAATTGCACCGAGCTCGCCAGGATCGGCTGGCGGCGCCTCGCTTTCGATGAATTCAACCGCGATTTCGGGGCATTCGGGCAAGGCCGGGACGCCGAATGCGCCGTAATCGAGACGTTCGGGAATGCCGCCGCGCAGCCGAATCGTGTTGCCGAGCGCTATGCCCATGCCGAACAGCAATCCGCCTTCAATCTGCTGGCGGGCAATATCGAGATTGACGATGCGTCCGATATCGACTGCCGCCGAAAGCCGCGTGACACGCAGACCGCCCCCTTCACCGGGACGCACCGAAGCGATCAGCGCGATGCGCGCACCGCTCACAGCATCACCGATCCGCGTGCAGGCTAGCCCCTCGCCGCTCTGATCCGCGCCGCCGTCCCATCCCGCCAGCCGCGCCGCGCGCTGGAGACAGATCGCCAGTCGCACGTCGGTGCCCAGCATCGCCATACGGAACGAGAGCGGCTCGCGGCCGAATTTGGCAGCGACCTCGTCAATGAAGCTTTCGATCGCAAAGGCAGTGTAGCCATGGGCATTGCCGCGCACCCGACCCACGGGAAGCCCGATCTCGACCGGAATATGCTCAGCCGTCACTGCCGGAATGGCATAGGGCGGCACCGCACCTTCGCAGGCCAGCACATCGCGGCGGCCAGTGCTCTCGCGAATCGCGGCGGCGGGTGTCAGATTGCCAAACAGGCGGCGACCAAATTCGAGCGCTCCGGGCGGGCAAGCGATCCGCAGGCGCATTGCCTCGATCCCGCCGAATCCATCCTGCGTCAGCTGCGCACCGATCATGATGTGCGCGGGCGGGCGCGGGCGGGCCCGAATCATCTCGCTGCGGCGCGGCCATGTCAGTTGCACCGCGCTGATGCCCTGCTTGGCGAGCGCCTGGGCAATCTGCGCGATCTCGATGGCGTGATCATGTTCGAGCCGCGCGTCGAAGCTGCCGCCGGCGGGGCTGGGGTAGAGCGCGACGTTCTCGGCCGACAAACCGATCGCGCGGGCGGCGGCGATGCGCGCCTGCTCGGGCGCCTGGCTCGCGATCCACAATTCAAGCTTGCCATCGGTCAGCCGCGCGGTTGCGGTCGCAGTTTCGAGCGGAGCGGCATAGGCCGGGTCGATTTCATAGATGCGCGCCATATCGACGCGAGCCATCGCATCACCGCCCAACCCGGTATCGGCGAGCTGGAACCCCGGCCCGCTGCGCACCATCTCGGCAAGCTGCGCGGTGATTTCATCGGTGCTGACTGGCGCAGTCACAGAAAAGCGCGGGCGCATCGCCTTGAGCGCCTGTTCGGCAGCCCACCAGGTCGTGCCGGCAGCTGCCAGCCAGCGCTTGCTCGCGACGATGCCAGCCAGCCCGCGCACCGAGCCGGCCGCCTCGCGATCGAAGCTTTTGAGTTCTGATTCGAGCAACGGGCCATGGCGGATCGAGGCGAATACCATGCCGGGCAAGCGCACATCACCGGCAAAGCGCCACGAGCCATCGACCTTCGATGGCAGATCGAGCCGGGGGAAGGTAATCGCCGCCTCGCTTCCGGTGGGGAGCGGCTCTTCCCGCGGGGCCTCGGGCCGTAGCGGAGGCGGATCGGGCACTTCGCGGGCTGCCGCAGCAACAACCAGCGTGCCAAAGCTGACCTGCTTGTCACCGTGGCGGACAAAGCCGCCCGAAACCTCGCATTCCTCCCAGGCGACGTCCCAGCGATCAGCCGCTTCCTGCGCCAGCATAGCGCGGGCACAGGCCGCAGCCTCGCGGCAGGGCTGTTCATAAGCTTCCAGCGCCGTGCCATCGGCAGTCGTCATGAACCGCGCTGTCCCGGCAAAGCGCGCCGCCAGCATCGCATCGCTTCGGTCGGACAGGCCGATACCCGCCGGATCCCACAGCGCGATCCATTTGCGGGCCAGCGGCACATTACCATAGGCACCCGAAGCTGGCGCGGGCTCCACCGCCATTTGTCGCCAATCCGCGCCCAGTTCCTGCGCGATGACCTGCGGCAGCAGCGTGGTGATCCCCTGCCCCATCTCGAGTTGTGGAACAGCGACTGTCACCACACCGTCTTCACCGATCCTGAGCCAGGCGCCGAACAGGTGTTCGCCGCTGCCTGCCTCCAGCGGCACCGGATAGCGGCGCGGCATCAGCCACCACGCTACGAGCAAGCCGCCGCCTGCGGCAGCACCTGCGAGAATGCCGCGGCGGGTCAGCTGCATTGCGTCACACCGCGCCGGTATCGAGCCAGCGCGACAGCTTCTCGGCAATCGCGATGAACGGTGCGGCATTCTCGCCATCGCCAGCCGCAGGTGGCGTTCCGGCATCGCCGCTGATTCGCGTTTCCAGCGTCAGCGGCACGCGGCCGAGGAACGGAATGTCGAGAGCCGCAGCGAATTTCTCGACCCCGCCCGAACCGAACGGATCGCTGATATGGCCGCATTCCGGGCAGCAATAGCCCGCCATGTTCTCGACAAGACCAATGATCGGGACATTGCCCTGATCGAACAGCTGTCCGGCGCGCGCCGCATCGATCAGCGCCAGATCCTGCGGGGTCGAAACGAGCACCGCACCATCGGGGCGATGTGCCGAGAGCATAGACAATTGCACATCACCAGTGCCGGGCGGCAGGTCGATCATCAGGATGTCGGTGTCATCCCACGCTGCATCGATCAGCTGCGACAAGGCCTTGCCAGTCATCGGACCGCGCCATGCCAGCGCCTTGCCGGGTGCGACAATATGCCCCATCGAAAGCACTTTCACCCCGAACGCGCTTTGCAGCGGCACCAGCTTGTCGCCTTCGACCTGTGGTTTCCGCCCTTCGGTACCGAGCAGTTTGGGCTGCGAAGGGCCATATATATCGCCATCGATAACGCCCACCTTGCGGCCCATCTTCGCCAGCGCGACCGCGAGATTGGTGGTAAGTGTGGATTTGCCCACCCCGCCCTTGCCCGATCCCACTGCGATAAGGCGGGTGCGGCGGCGCTCTCCTGTGAGCGCAATACGCACTTCGTCGACGCCCTCGAGCGGGATGAGCGCTTGGGTGATCTCAGCCTCAAGCGCGGCACGCGCCTCGTCAGACAGATCGCCCGCCTCGGCCACCACGACGGCACGGCCCGCGACAAGGCGCGCCGAACGCAAGCGATGGTTCACAGCGGGCGTCAGGGCAGCGCGCAGCCGTGCCTCTTCGGCAGCAGGCTGACGGGGGGGATTTTCGGGTGTCGTCATCTTGTTGCGGCTCTAGGACGTAAACATATCATGGGCCAAGCCGCAAATTCACACAGGGAACCCCTGTTTTTCGCGGCAAGGCAACCTATAAGGACAAGATGCGCGTGTATGACGGTTTGAGAGAGCGTCTTGGCTGGGCTGCAAAAGGCCTTGCCATGGCTGGCAAAAACAACCCCTGGGGCGGCGGTAGCGGCGACGGGGGCGAGCCCAAGGGCGAGAGCGGGGATGGCGGTCCACGCAATCCGTGGCTGCCGGGTGGCGGTTCAGGGGATGGTGGCAAGCGCCGTTCAGCCAGTATCGAGGATATTTTCAAGAACCGTGGCCCCGAAGGTCCGCGCCGCGCGGGCGGTGGCGGCGGTGGGCCGAGCTTCCGCATTCCCGAACTGCCCGGCGGCAAGAGCTGGCTGCCGATTGTGTTGGGCGGGATCGCCCTGGTCTGGCTGGCGGTAACCAGCGTGCACTTCGTCCAGCCGGGCGAACAGGCGATCGTCACCTGGTTTGGCGGCAAATATTCTTCCACGCTTGATTCGGGGACGAACTTTACCGCGCCTTACCCGGTGCAAATGGTGACGAAGGAAAACGTCACGCAAATCCGTTCGGAAACGATTCCGGCCAATGCGCAGGAAAAGCTGATCCTCACGCAGGATCAGAACCTGGTTGATCTGTCCTATGTCATTCGCTGGAATATCTCGGATCTCACCTATTTCCAGTACCAGCTGGCCAATCCGCGCAATGCTCTGCTGGAAATCAGCGAAGCGGCGATGCGCGCTGCGGTTGCCAAGCAGGACTTGAATGTCGTGCTGACAGGTGCCGGGCGCGCTGAAATCGAACAGGAGGTGCGCGACAAGATTCAGGCCCGGCTCAATGCCTATCGCGCCGGGATTACGGTGCAGGGGGTCGAAATCAACAAAACCGATCCGCCGGGCCGCGTCGAAGAAGCCTTCAAGGATGTATCATCGGCGCAGCAGGATGCAGATGCCGCGATCAACCGTTCGCGTGCCATCGCTCAGCAAGTGCTCGCCCGGGCGCAGGGTGACGCGACGGAATTCAACAATATCTACGCCGAATATCGCCTCGCTCCCGAAGTGACACGTCGCCGGCTTTATTACGAAACCATGGAGTCCGTTCTGTCGAAAACCGACAAGACCATCGTCGAGGGCGGCAGCAACGTAACCCCGTACCTGCCGCTGCCGGAATTGCAGCGCCGCGCGCGTGAAAGCGCCGCCCGGCCCGCCACTCCGCAAGCCCAGGGAGCGCAATAAGGTGGAAATGACTTTCCAGAAATATCGCCTGGCCATCATTGGCGTGGCTGTCGCATTGGTGGCGCTTGCCAGCAGCATCGTGATCGTGCCGGAAAGCCAGCAAGGTGTGGTGATCCGGACTGGTCAGCCCGTCCGGGTGTTCAACCTGTTCAAGCCCGAAGTACCGTTCGGCCAGACGGGTGCGGGAATCAATTTCCGCATTCCATTTGTCGAACAGGTCCAGATGGTGGATCGCCGGGTGCGCGATCTGGATATGGAGCGGACCCAAGTCCTCTCGCGCGATCAGCAGCGCCTTCAGGTGGATGCCTATGCGCGTTACCGGATTATTGACCCGCGCCGTTTCGTAGAGCGCGCGGGCACCGAGGCACAGCTTGAGTCACAGTTGACTCCGATCCTCACCTCGGTGCTGCGTCAGGAACTGGGTCGCCGGCCGTTTGCCTCGCTGATCAGCGCCGAACGCGGCACCGCGATGACGAACATCACCCGCACGCTTGATCAGCAAGCACGGCAATATGGCGCGCAGGTGCTGGATGTGCGGATCAAGGCGGCGGACCTACCGGAAGGCCGCCCGCTTGATGCTGCCTTCACCCGGATGGAAACCGACCGTCAGGAAGAAGCGGCCACCATCCGTGCAGCAGGCCAGCGTGACGCCCAGATCATTCAGGCCGAAGCGCAAGCCGAAGCCGCGCGCATCTATGCCGATGCCTATGGCAAGGATCCGGATTTTTACGATTTCTACCGCGCCATGCAGTCCTATCGCCAGACGTTCCTGAATGGTGAAGGCAATTCGGCGATGGTGCTTTCGGAAGACAGCGAATATTTCCGGCAGTTCCGCGGCGGCAAGAAGTAAGCGGCCCGTGGGCTTGGGCGGTTGCAGGCATGGCCGCCCTGGCCCATCGACCAACCGCCAAGCACCGCTGACAAGCGGCAACGGCGTTCAATTGCGGTTAAGCGGGGCTCAGCGCATTTTGACTGGGAACCCGTGGCCAGCCCTTCCGGGCCATTCCGGCCAAGAAATCGCGGACAGGAACAGGGCGTGCTCGGCGCACGTTCCTGCCACAGCATGAGGACAAGAAGGACGTGAACAAAGTGCGGTATGTCTACGGGCTCACAAGCGCCCTGTTGGTGGGCGGCGCAGCGGTTTCGCTGATTACAGGCCAGCCGCTCGGCGCGCAGGTTGCACAAAATGATGGCGCGGTAATGAACCAGATCGTCCCTGCTGCGGGCGCTCCGGCCAGTTTTGCCGATCTCACCGAACAGCTTCAGCCAGCGGTGGTCAACATCGCGACGCGCCAGCGCATCGAGGTGAGCAACAATCCTTTTGCAGGCACCCCGTTTGCCGATCTGTTCAGTCGCCGAGGTGGCGGACAGCCGCAGACCCGCGAAGCGCAGTCGCTGGGATCGGGTTTTCTCATATCGGCCGATGGCTATGTCGTGACAAACAATCACGTGGTTGCGCCTGATAACCGCGCCAAGCTGGAATCGATCACCGTAACCCTGTCCGATGGCACCGAATTCGAGGCCGAACTGGTGGGCGCGGATGCAACCTCAGACCTTGCGGTCCTCAAGATCAAGGCGAACCGCAATTTCCCGTTCGTGACCTTTGGCGATTCGAGCAAGGCCCGCCCCGGCGACTGGGTGGTGGCGATCGGCAACCCCTTCGGCCTCAACGGCACGGTGACGAGCGGTATCATTTCGGCGGTCTATCGCAACACCGGGCAAGGCGGCCCGAATGATCGCTATATCCAGACTGATGCCAGCATCAACCGCGGCAATTCGGGTGGACCGCTGTTCGACATGCGCGGCCAGGTAATCGGGATCAACAACGCAATCTTCTCGCCCACGGGCGGCAGCGTCGGGATCGGCTTTGCGATCCCATCGGAAATTGCCGCACCGATTGTCGAACAGCTCAAGTCAGGTCGGGAAATCCAGCGTGGCTTCCTCGGCGTCGGGCTTGGTCCTGTAGACGACGACATGGCAACCGCGCTCGGCTTGCCCAAGAAGCGTGGCGAGATCGTGCAGACCGTGCAGGACGGCAGCGCCGCAGCCAAGGCGGGGCTCAAGCCCGGCGATATCATCGTGCGGATCAACGACAAGGATGTGACCCCGGAACAGGGCGTCTCCTACACTGTCGGCAATCTCGAGCCGGGCGCCCGCGTCCCGATCGAAGTGCTGCGCGAAGGCAAGCGAGTGGCACTGACAGCGGTGCTCGGCAAGCGCCCGAGCGAAGCCGAACTGCGCCAACAGGCCCAGCCGTTCGATCCGGATTCCGAAGAGCCGGTCTCGCCCGGTCAGTCGAACGAGACGATAGAGCAGAGCCTTGGCCTGCAAGTGCTCGCCATGACCCCGCAGATCGCGGGCTCCATCGGCGTAGCACCTGACACCAAGGGCGTAGTCATCGCCGCGGTCGATCAGAACTCGGATGCGGCGCGCAAGGGCCTGCGCCGGGGCGACGTGATCCTTTCGGCCAATTACAAAGATGTCGCGACGGTTGAGGCGCTGCTCGCGCAGATTACTGCCGCCAAGACGGAAAAGCGCGATGCGATCCTGCTGCGCGTGCAGCGGCGCGGCCAGCCGCCAGCGTTTGTGCCGGTGCGCCTGCGCTGATCTGCAGAGCAAGGCTGCAGCACATACAAAAAGGCGTCGGGAGCAATTCCGGCGCCTTTTGCGTTGCTGCTGACACAGCGGATCAGGGCGGTGTCGGAGTAGGGCGTGGCTGCGGGCCGCCAGTGGCCTGCTGCAGGAATTCGTCGCTGGCGGCAGGCGGCGGGCGCTGCGGGCGGCCTTCGTTGTAAGGCGGGATAGGTAGCGGCGTACGTTCGCCCTCCGGCGGGAACGGGTTCTGGGTCGGCTGGCGGCGGCCCGGCTCCACCAGATTGCCGTTCTCGTCGATGTAGTAATATTCCTCCGGATCGCCGAACAGCGCTTCCTCGTCGGGTTCGGCCATCCAGTCGGGGAGATTGAGCGTCACGTCGAATTCCTCGACCGGGCGATCCTTCACCGCATAGCGCATATAGGCGGCAAAAGCCTGCGCGGGAGCGCGCCCGCCTTGCAACCCGGGTACAGCCTTTGCGTCATCACGGCCCATCCACACGCCGGTGGTGATGCCGGAGGAAAAGCCGACGAACCAGCCATCCTTGTTCGAAGAGGTCGTGCCGGTCTTGCCCGCCACCGGCCTGCCAATCTGTGCGGCGCTGCCGGTGCCCGTCTGCACCGCAGCCTGCAACAGATCGGTGATCCCGGCGATGACATAATCGGGCACCAGCTGGCTCGCCGGAGGACTACCATGCCGATAAAGCACGTCGCCGTCCGCTGTTGTAACCTTGCTGATGCCGTAAGGCTCAACACTCATGCCCTTCGCCGAGACGGTGGCAAAAGCACGGGTCATTTCGATCACGCGGACTTCGGAAGACCCCAGCACCATCGACGGCAAGGTGGTCACCGGCGAATTGATGCCGAACCGGCGCGCCATTGCCGCGACAGTGCCAAAACCCACTTCGTTGCCAAGCTGCGCCGCCACGGTGTTGATCGAAAAGGCGAAGGCTGCCCGCATCGTCGTTTCGCCGATATTGCGGCCATTGGCATTGCGCGGGCTCCACCCGGCAATGGTGACAGGTTCATCCACTACCGTATCTTCAGGGGTGTAACCGGCTTCGAGCGCGGCGAGATAGACAAACAGCTTCCACGCCGAACCCGGCTGGCGCAGCGCATTGGTGGCGCGGTTGTAATTGCTTTCGACATAGTCACGCCCGCCAACCAGAGCGAGTACGGCCCCGTCCCGATCCATGCTGACGAGCGCGCCCTGCGCCGAACCCGGAGTATTGGCCTCGATCGCGGCAGTCGCGGCGCGTTGCATCCCGATATCGAGCGTAGTCCACACCTCTATCGGCTCAGCCGTTTCAGGCAGAAACAAATCAAGCTGCGGCAACACCCAATCGGTGAAGTAGCGCACCGAGTTCTGCCCGCTTTGCTGTTTCAACTGCACCGCGCTGACATCGACCTGCGCCTGATCGGCCGAGATATACCCCTGTTCCTGCATCAGCCGCAGCACCACCGCCGCGCGGTCAACCGCGGCCTGCACATCGGCTGTTGGTGAATAGCGGCTCGGCGCTTTCACAAGGCCTGCAATGATCGCCGCTTCGCCGATGCTGAGTTCGGTGGCGGGGTGACTGAAGAATTTGCGGGATGCGGAATCAATGCCGTAGGCCCCGCCGCCGAAATAAACCTTGTTGAGATAGAGCTCGAGGATCTGTTCCTTGGAAAACTTCCATTCGAGCGCCAGCGCCAGCAAGGCCTCGCGCGCCTTGCGGTCAAAATTCCGGTTGGAATTGAGAAAGATATTGCGCGCCAATTGCTGCGAGATCGATGACGTCCCGCCAATCCGCTCGCCGCCGGCGTAACCTTGGATGACGGCCGCAGCGGTGCGATAGAAGTCGATCCCGAAATGCGAATAGAACCGCTTGTCCTCGACTGCGACCATGGCGTTCTTCATGCTGTCGGGAATATCCTCGAAGCGCAGCCATTCGCCATAACTCGGCCCGATCTCGACAATTTCGGTGCCATCACGCGCCCGGACCACGATCGTCTGTGCGCTCTGGATCGCCTGCAATTGCGAATAGCCGGGCAGCGAATTGGCGGCGAGCACGACCGCGATCAGCAAGCCCGCAAGGCCAAGCCCGACGAGGCCTGCGCCCCACATGAGCACGCGCCGCAACCACATCCGCCAGCGGGAAGGCGGCTTGCCCGGGCCGCGCGAGCCGGAACGCGCGCGCACTTCACGTTCCGCCGCTGAACGCCGTGCGCCGCGCTGGCCCTTGTTCTGCAATGAAGCGCCCCGTTTCGACATGTCTCTGGTTCAGCCCCGCGCACGGTTAAGCAAATGCTGGCCTGTGCATATGCCCATTCTAACCGCGCGTGAACAAGCGGCCTTGCCGGTGTCCCCTAATCATTCGCGCTTCAGCCTTCCGCAGGGTGAAACAGCAGGGCGGCGGAATTGATGCAGTAGCGCAAGCCGCCGCGTTCGGGCGGACCATCGGGAAAGACATGGCCGAGATGGCTGTCACACTTGCCGCAGCGCACCTCGGTACGGATCATGCCGTAACTGACATCGCGGTGCTCATCGATTGTCTCGCCGCTTGCTGGCGCTGTAAAGGCAGGCCAGCCGCAGCCCGAATTGTATTTCGCGGTGCTGAAGAACAGCACCGTGCCGCAGGCCGCGCAGGAATATTCACCTTCGTCGTAATGCTTGTCATATTCGCCGGTGAAGGCGCGTTCGGTGCCGGCCTCGCGCAGCACATGATACTGCATCGGAGTCAGTCGTTCACGCCATTCGGCATCGGTTATGCTACGGGGATCAGGGGTATCCATGGGCCAGTCCTCTCTGCTCTGCGTTATATTGGACAGACGCCGGAGAACCGCAAGGCCGGGCCTGCCGCCTCGGCCCTACCCATCAAGCAGCGCGTAATGCGGCGGCGGCTTGATCACATCCATGCGTTCGGCCAGCAGCGGGCGGAAGCTGGGGCGGCTCTTGAACACAGCGTACCAGCCGCGCGATTGTTCATGGCCAGCCCAATCGATCCCACCGAGATAATCCGCCACCGAAATCTGCGCGGCAGCGGCAAGATCGGCCATGCTCATCGTCGATCCGGCCACCCACGGGCGGTTGTCGATCAGCCAGTCGAGATAATCGAGATGGCCGTGAGCCAGCTTCATCGCCTCGCGCAGCACACGGCTATCAGGCGGCTGACGCAGCACGAGGCGTTTTTTCATCCGCTCCGACAACAGCGGCGCCGTGACATCAGCGTAGAAATTCTCGTCAAACAGCGCGACCAGACGGCGGATCTCGGCTCGCTGGGCGGCGGTGCCATTGATCATCGGCGCGTGATCAACCGTCTCCTCGAAATATTCGGCAATCGCGCGGCTATCCGCCAGAACGAGGCTTTTCTGCTCGTTCACCACCACGGGCGTGCGGCCAGCCGGATTGAGATTGAAGAACAAATCCGTCGCTGCCCAGGGATCTTCGCGGCGCAGTTCATAGGGAATGTTCTTCTCGCTCATCAGCAAGCGGATCTTGCGTGAGAAGGGGCACAGCGGGAATTGATAAAGCAGCCACATGACGCGCTGTGCTGTGCCCTAATTCGCAGGGCGAATCCAGCGGATGCGCGATACCTCGCAGTTTATAGTCCTGCTGCTTGCTTGATGCTGAGACACGACGGCATCATCGCGGCAATCCTTGCATCGCCTTCACCCTGCAAGCGCTCGCTTTCACGCGCCACCAGTCCGAGCAATGCCTCACGATCAAGCGCACGTGCATCCATCAATTGCGCCATCGCCTGCACGAAGAATTCCCGTCCGCCGTTGGTTTCCATGTCGGGCCATGTCCGGCCACGCTCCTCGCCCGCTTTTTGCCACTGGCCGACAAGGGCAAAGACAATCGCACAACGCGGTGCGGTCGCTTCAGTTACGGGCAATTGCGACAGATCGGTCAGCGGGGGCGGGTTGGCTGCGGCTTGTGCAAGGAGCGCGGGCGCAAGGCTTGCGAGAAGAAGAGTGTGCATGCCCCCTTCTATGCCCGCAAAGCTGAATGCTTGCCTACCGAAAACGCCGCCCGAATGGCGATTGCCGCGCGGTCTAATCCGTCCTAATCCGCAACCCGCCTTATGAGAGGAGACAGATTTCCATGTTCAGTCACATTATGGTCGGCACCAGCGATTTCGACCGCGCCAAGGCGTTCTATGATGCGGTGCTGGCGACCCTCGGCGTGAAGCCGGGGATGGTCAACGTGGCGGCCACCGGCCACAAGCGTGCCTTCTGGGTGCATCCGGGCGGGATGTTCGGCATCAGCGAGCCGATCAACAATGAACCAGCGACCGCTTCGAACGGCTCGACCATCGGTTTTGCCTGCGACAGTCTGGAACAGGTGAAGGCATTCCATGACGCTGCTGTGGCAGCAGGCGGCACCTCGATCGAAGACCCGCCGGGCCCGCGCACGGGCGCAATGGGCACGCTCAACCTTGGCTATGTCCGCGATCTGGATGGCCACAAGCTGTGCATGCTGCATAGGGCTGGTTGATCATCGGCTGAGTTCAAAGACAGCAAACTCGGCGCGCCAGTTAGCCCCTGTCGCGCCGATTTGCTGTTCGCCGGAGAAGAACCAGGCCTGTTCAATACGGGCGCCTTTCATCCGGGCCAGATCGCGGAAATCCTCGACCGTAACGTGGTGGATGTTCTGCGTTTCATACCAGCTGACCGGCAGCGCACGGGTTACAGGCATCCGTCCGCCGAACATCAGCGCCGCCCGGGTTCGCCAATGGGCGAAATTGGGGAAGCTGACAAACGCCCGGCGTCCGACCCGCAGCAACTCATCCAGGATCAAATCGGGTCGGGTCGCAGTCTGCAAGGTCTGGCTGAGGATCGCGTAATCGAACGCTTTGTCCGGATATTCGGCGAGATCGAGATTGGCATCGCCCTGCACCACACTGAGGCCCCGCGCTACGCAACGCTCGACCAGAGCTCCCTCCAGTTCCATGCCGCGCGCATCACAACCACTCACGCTTTCGAGTTCCGCCATCAGCGCGCCATCGCCGCAGCCGATATCCAGCACCCGGCTACCGGGAACCACATTGGCGGCAATCGCGGCAAGGTCGGGGCGCAAGGTCATGCGAGGAACCCTTCGACCACCCGGTCAAGCTGGTCATGTTCCAGCAGGAAACTGTCGTGCCCATTAGGCGCACTCAGCTCGACAAAGCTGACCTTGGCGCCCGCCGCATTCAGCGCGTGAACCACATGGCGGCTTTCTGAAGTGGGATAGAGCCAATCGGTATCGAAGCTGACGATGCAGAAGCGCGCCTCAGTGCCTGCGAAGGCATCGGCAAGCTTGCCGCCGTGTTCCTCGGCAATATCGAAATAATCCATCGCGCGGGTGATGTAGAGATAGCTGTTGGCATCGAACCGGCGAGTAAAGCCGCTGCCCTGATAGCGCAGGTAGCTTTCAACCTGGAAATCGGCGTCGAAACCGAAGCTCTTGGCGTCACGATCCTGCAACCGGCGGCCGAACTTCTCGGTCAGCCCAGCTTCGGAAAGGTAGGTGATGTGCGCCGCCATGCGCGCTACGGCGAGGCCATTATCGGGCTTGGCCTCGGCAGCATAGTAATCGCCCTCGGCCCATGCCGGATCGGCCATGATCGCCTGCCGCCCGACTTCGTGGAAGGCAATGTTCTGCGCCGAATGCCGCGCGGTAGAGGCAATCACCAGCACCCGCGCAGCACGCTCGGGCCAATTGGCAGCAAGACTGAGTGCTTGCATTCCCCCCATCGATCCGCCGACCACCGCGTGGAGCTTGTCGATCCCAAGCCCATCGAGCAGCGCCACCAGTCCGCGCACCATGTCGCGGATGGTGATGACAGGAAAGCGCATCGCATAGGGCGCCCCGTCGCTCGCCAGAGATGCCGGGCCGCTTGATCCCATGCAGGAGCCGATAACATTTGCGCAGATTACGAATTGGCGGTTTGTATCGATCGGCTTGCCCGGCCCGACCATCCGATCCCACCATCCCGGTTTGCCCGTGATGGGATGTTCGCTTGCGACATATTGATCGCCGGTCAGCGCATGGCACACCAGTACGGCATTGCTTTTGTCGGGCGCCAATTCGCCATAGGTGCAATAGGCAATCTCGGCACTATCGAGCATCTGCCCGCTATCAAGCGGCAGCGGATAGGGGATGCGATAAACCGGGGAAGCGGGTGCGACATTCATGATCAGAATGCGAAAGCCGAAAAACAGCCCTTCGACAAGCTTGGGCCGAGCCGCTAGGGGGATTTTTTGCGCTTTCCCAGCGTCGAGCGCTTGCCGAAACACCCTCTTTCCTTCAGGCCGCCAACCCAGATGACTGCCACGACACCCCAGCCCAAGCCCTATATTCTCGGGATCCACGCCTATCAGCCGGGCAAATCGAAGTCGGCGGCAGGCAAGCCGCTGATCAAGCTGTCGGCCAATGAAAACCCGCTGGGGACAAGCGCCCAGGCGCTCGCGGCGCTGGTGCAAGCGCGTGCGGAGGCAGCGACCTATCCTGATCCCGATTCGCTGGCCCTGCGCGAAAAGATCGCCGCCGTGCACGGCCTCGATCCTGCGCTGGTAGTGTGCGGAACGGGTTCGGACGAACTTTTGAACCTTGCAGCGCAAGGCTTTGCCGGAGCAGGCGATGAAGTTCTGTTCAGCCGCCACTCCTTTGCCGTTTACGATATCGCCGCAAGGCGCTGCGGCGCGACCCCGGTCGAAGCGCCCGACACCGGTTTCACCGCAGATGTCGATGCGTTGCTTGCCGCAGTAACCCCGCGCACCCGCGTCGTCTTCCTCGCCAACCCGAACAATCCGACCGGTTCATGGCTTGCCCCTGCCGAGGTCGCGCGCCTCCATGCCGGTCTACCGGGCGACGTGCTGCTGGTGGTGGACGAGGCTTACGGCGAATATGTCGCGCCGGAATATCAAAGCGCCGCGTTTGAACTGGCTGCGCGCCACGCCAATGTGCTGGTGACGCGCACTTTCTCGAAGATCTACGGCCTTGCTGCCGAGCGGATCGGCTGGGCCACCGGCGCCGCGCCGCTGATCGATGTGCTGAACCGCATCCGCGGCCCGTTCAACGTTACCGCGAGCGGGCAGGCCGCCGCGCTTGCCGCGCTCTGCGATCAGGCGTTTGTTGCCGCCAGCCGCGAGCATAATGCGAAAGAGCGCGCCCGGCTTGCCGAAGCTGTCACGATGCTGGGCAATCACGGCCTTTCTTTCGTGCCTTCCGAAGCCAATTTCCTGCTTGTCCTGTTCGACGGTGCGGTCACCGCTGCGGCCGCGCTCGAAGCGCTCGGCGAAGAAGGCTACGCCGTGCGGCATCTGCCGGGGCAAGGCCTGCCGCAGGCATTGCGCATCACCATCGGCAAGACCGACGATATGAGCCGCGTGATCGCCTGCCTCAAGCGGCTGTGCGGGGAAGCAGCATGACAATCCGCAGCGTCGCGATCATTGGCCTCGGGCTGCTGGGCGGGTCCATCGGCCTCGCGGTAAAAGCGCGCGCGCCGGAGATTACCACCACCGGCTATGATCGCTCGCCAGAAGTCCGGGCAGAGGCCGCTACGTGTTGTCTGGTCGGCACGGTTCACGATACGCCAGAGGGGGCCGTGCGCGGGGCCGATCTTGTCATCCTGTGCGTGCCGGTGGGCGCAATGGAAGACGCCGCGCGCGCTATTGCGTCCGGCCTCAAAGCCGATGCGATCATCAGCGATGTCGGCTCGTCCAAGCAAGCTGTCGCCGAAGCGCTTGCCCGTGCGCTGCCCGGCCACATCATCATCCCCGCCCACCCCGTCGCCGGTACCGAGCAGAGCGGGCCGCAGGCCGGCTTTGCCACGCTGTTTGCGGGGCGCTGGTGCATTATCACCCCGCCAGATGGCGCTGATGCCGCTGCCGTTGACGCATTGTCGGCGTTCTGGACACAGCTCGGCTCGAAAGTCGAGCTGATGGATGC
>JBKBMC010000047.1:0-19522 GCA_046296075.1 Erythrobacter sp.
GCCATGCGCAGAAGACTGACGCCGCGCAGGATTTCAAGGGCCTGCTGCTGGAGGCAGGGGCAAGCGCCAATGCCGTGCCGCAGCTCGAAATCTTCGCCGATGATGTGAAATGCGCCCACGGCGCGACCGTTGGCGAGTTGGACGAGGCGGCACGTTATTACATGATGGCGCGCGGGGTTGATCCGGCGACGGCGCAGCGACTGCTTGTGCAGGCCTTCATAGGCGATGCCTTCGTGTCGCTGGATGACGAGGCGGAGCGTGAATCGCTGCTAGATGCGGCGCTCAACGCGCTGGAGGGAGCGAAGCTGTGAACGCACCCGCCACGCTCACCCGCGATTTCGCCGCTGATTTCCCTGGCCTGCGCACTGATGAAGGCGCGCCGTGGCATTACCTTGATACCGCCGCCACTGCGCAAAAACCCCGCGCCGTTATCGATGCGATGGCCCGCGCCATGGGCGAGGATTACGCCACAGTGCATCGCGGGGTCTATGCGCGATCGGCGGACATGACCTTCGCCTTCGAGGAGGCGCGCCGCAAGGTCGCAGCCTTCATCGGTGGGAGCGAGCACGAACTGGTGTTCACCCGCGGCGCGACCGAGGCGATCAATCTCGTCGCCAACACGTGGGGCCGCGCGAATCTGAAAGCGGGCGACCGCATCCTGCTGTCGCAGCTCGAACACCACTCCAACATCGTGCCCTGGCAGATGATTGCCGCTGCAACCGGCGCGGTGATTGATGTCTGCCCGCTGACAGATGATCACCGGATCGATCTCGACGCGGCGGAAAAGATGCTGACCGAAGCACACAAGCTGGTGGCTTTTGGGCATGTCTCGAACGTGGTCGGCTCTGTGCTCGATGCGCCGCGCGCCGCCAAACTGGCGCACAATGTCGGCGCACTGCTGCTGCTTGATGGTTGCCAGAGCGCGCCGCACATGCCCGTCGATGTGCGCGCGCTCGATTGCGATTTCTACGTGTTCAGCGCGCACAAGCTTTACGGCCCGACCGGGATCGGGGCTTTGTGGGCACGCGCGGATATCCTTGATGCCATGCCGCCATGGGAAGGCGGCGGCGCGATGATCGACCGTGTGACATTTGAACGCACCACCTACGCTCCTGCCCCCCAACGCTTCGAGGCCGGCACGCCTGCCATCACCGAAGCCATCGCTTTTGGCGCTGCGGCAGACTATGTCAGCGCCGTGGGCCTTGCTGCGATGCATGAGCGTGAGGCGGCACTTGTCAAACACCTGCGCCGCGAGCTTATCGCGATGAATGATGTGACGGTGTTCGGCCCGGAAGACAGCGCAGGGATCGTCAGCTTCGCGATCGATGGCATCCATCCGCACGATCTCGGCACGATCCTTGACGAAGCGAATGTGGCGATCCGCGCCGGGCACCACTGCGCGCAGCCGCTGATGGATTACCTCGGCGTGCCCGCCACCGCGCGCGCCAGTTTCGGGCTTTATTCGACAGAAGCGGATGTCGAGGCGCTGCTCAAAGGCATTGCCCGCACCCGCAAGATTTTTGGCAAAGGATGAAAGCGATGGACAGCACCAGCGATCCTTCCGGCATGACTGCACAAAAGCCACCGCGTGCGCGCGTGGAAGATGTGGTGGACCATGATAGCACCGCAACCGGGACGCCGCGTAGCCGCGATTACCTTGATGGCTTCCTTGCGGCCAAGCCTGCCGAAGCTGCTTCGGGCGGGCCGGGCAGCGATTTGCAGGCGGCGGTGATCGAGGCGCTGCGCGAAATCTATGATCCGGAAATCCCGGTGAATATCTATGATTTGGGTCTGATCTACGGCGTGGAAGTGGATGAGAATTCCGATGCCACCGTCACCATGACGCTGACGACGCCGCACTGCCCGGTGGCTGAAACCATGCCGGGCGAGGTTGAACTGCGCGTCACTTCGGTGCCGGGGATTCGCGATGCTGAAGTCAATCTGGTATGGGAACCGGCATGGGGTCCGCACAAGATGAGCGATGAGGCCCGGCTCGAATTGGGAATGCTGTGATGACGACGACCACTACTCCGCGTCCCGCGCCCAAAGCTGCTGTCACCCTGACAGCGAGGGCCGAGGCGCGCATCGCCGAGCTGATGAGCAAGGCCCCGGCGGATGCCATCGGCGTCAAGCTGTCGACCCCGCGGCGCGGCTGTTCGGGCCTCGCCTATTCGGTCGATTACGTGACGACCGAGGCGAAGTTCGACGAGAAGATCGTCACGCCCGGCGGGGTGTTCTATATCGACGGGGCGAGCGTGCTTTACCTGATCGGCAGCGTGATGGACTGGCGCGAGGACGACTTCACCGCCGGCTTCGTGTTCGAAAACCCCAATGCCAAGGGCGCCTGTGGCTGCGGCGAAAGTTTCATGGTGTGAGGCATGGCGGTCACCGTCGAACTGTCGACCACGCTTGATTGCACCCCCGAGGAAGCCTGGAGCCGGGTCCAGACCTCGGCTTTGCTGATGCATGTCGCAGCACCGTTGATCCGCTTCACCCCGCAGGGCGGCAAGCCGTTCCCCGCGATCTGGGCACCGGGCGAATACCGCGCATGGATGTGGCTATTCGGTATCGTTCCGATCGGTTGGCAGGCGGTGGTGATCAGTCACCCTGAGCCGAACGGCGAGACCCGCTTCATCCGCGACAATGGCTATGGCCCGCTGATACAGCGCTGGGACCACTGGATCGCGATCGCTCCGGGCGATGGCGGGACGACCCATTACACTGATCGGGTGGAGATCGAGTCGGGGTTGCTCACCCCGCTTATCGCGGCCTTTGCGCGGGTGTTCTATGCGCACCGGCAGCGCCGCTGGCGCGCGCTTGCTGCTACCGCATTTGCGGCCCTGAGCGTCTGAGCGCCTATTCCCCTGCGGTCAGCCTTGCCAGCAACCGGCTTTCCAGCTCGTCAACTTCGCCATCGGCATCAATCATCTTCTCAAGCCATTCCTGCTCGAAATCGGTCACGGCCTCGCCTGCTGCTGCGAGCGCTTCGTAATCCGGGCTGGCATCCTTGCGCTTGCCGAAAACCTTGCCGAAATGATTGCGGGCGGCTGGCACCTCGCGCGCGACGCGGCCCATAAAGCGGCGCAAATCCGGCTTCGCATCCTCCACAAAAGCCTTGAGTTCCAGAGCGCGCTCGCGGCTCACCTGGGCATTGGGCAGGACGAAGCCCTTGAGGAAGTTGAGCACGCCGTCGATGAAGAGGTCATCCCATTCGGCTGCGTTCTCATCTGCCAGCGTCGCGTCCTTCAACCGGAACAGCATCTCTGCGTCATAGCGGCTGACGGCGGCGGGGCCATGGCCACCGCTGGCAAAAATCACACGGCGGATGAGGCGGCATTCCGCTGCGCTGATGTGGGTGGCTGACAGTTCCCCGCCGCAGCGGGTCGGGCCGGTGCCCGTAAGCACCGCGCGCTCGACTTGCGCAAGCACATAGTTCTTGAGCCTGTCGGGCACATTCTGTGCGCGTTCGATGATCCGGACCATGCATTCCAGTTCGGCCATCGTCTCGACCACACCGTCGCGTTCGATCTGGGCAATCAGCCATTCCGCTTCGGCTTCGGAGCAGTGCAGGCGCGGCGGCGTGCCGTTGAGCACGAATTCGCCGATCGCCTCGACGAAGAAATCGCACCACGCTGGCGTGCGGTCAGTCAGCGCCGCGTTTGCGGTGAACACGGCTTCTGCTTCGGCCTGCGAGACGATCCCGTCGCCCCACAGATAGCGGCGCAGTTCCATCAATTCCTCGGGCGCGATCTGGCCGTCGGCTGCCGCGCGTGCGGCGATTTCGCTGAAATGTGTCGTCATGGCGCGGTCAAATCCCTGCAATTCGCCGCATGATATGCCACAAACAGGCTTAAGAGGGGGTTACCGCCGGGAAATCTCGCCGAGGCACTGCCCGCGATCAACCGGCGCGCCGCCTTCGCGTCGACGTGCTTCGACATGGGTGGCGACCGGCTCGCCGCCGGGTTGCAGCGGATAGAGATAGATGTCCATCACGCAGCTGCGCCCGGCGAATTGCAGCTTGCGGACATCGCCCTCGCTCGCATCAAGCCGCGGTTCGCCCAGATGTCGGGTGAGCGCGCTGGCCGATGCGCCGATGACATTCTCGAGGCCTGCTGCCTGCATCACATCGGGCATGCGGATGATCGCGCTGCCGGGCGTTCCGGCTACAACTGGGCGCTTGGCAGCGGGCGAACCCGCACATCCTGCTACCATCAGGGCAAGAACGCTTCCGAGCACAAGACGGGACCGGGTATCACGCAGCATCATCGGGCGCAGCGATGCGTGCCTGCCATCGCCAAGTCAATGTGCAAAGCCGCAAGCAGCGCTTGGCCTGCGACGACAAGCGGGCTAGGCGCTCAGGTCAATCGCTTGTTTCCGCTTCCAGCAACAGGACCCATGCCCGTGCCCGAGATCAATCCGCCCCGTTATGATGTCATCGCCATCGGCAATGCCGTGGTGGATGTGATCGCCTCGTGTGACGAGGATCTGATCGACGAGCTGCAGCTCAACCGCGGCGGGATGACCCTGATTGACGAAGCGCGTGCCGAGGAGCTTTACGAAGCCATGCCGCCCGCGCGCGAGGTTTCGGGCGGCTCGGCAGCCAATACGCTGGCGGGGCTGGCCACGCTTGGCCTGCAATGCGCTTTCATCGGGCAGGTTGCGGATGATCAGCTCGGCAAGGTGTTCCGCCACGACATGCGCGCGACCGGGATCGATTTCGATACGCCCGCAAGGGATGGCGAGCCCGCCACTGGCCGCGTGCTCATTTTCGTGACGCCGGATGGCGAGCGCACCATGAACACCTTCCTCGGGGCAGGCCAGTATCTCCCGGCGTCCGCGCTGGACGAGGAACTGATCGCCAGTGCTGCCATCCTCTATCTCGAAGGTTATCTGTGGGACCCCGAAGAGCCACGCCGCGCGATGCGCCGCGCCATCGCAGTCGCGCGCAACGCCGGGCGCAAGGTCGCCTTCACCGCATCGGAAAGCTTCGTGATCGAGCGCCACCGCGATGATTTCTGCCAGATGCTCGATGATGGGGTGATCGACATCCTGTTTGTCAACGAAAGCGAGCTGGCAACACTGACCGGCGAAGATGATTTCGAGGCGGGCCTTGTCTGGCTAAAGGACAAGGTGTCGGTGCTCGTCGCGACCCGCAGCGAGAAAGGTGCGGTCGCGATCGCGCATGGCGAGCGTGCCGATGTCGCCGCTGTGCCTGTGCTGAAGGTGGTCGACACAACCGGCGCGGGCGATCAGTTCGCGGCTGGCTTCCTGTCGGGTTATGCGCGCGGCGAGCCGCTGACGCGCTGTCTCAAGCGCGGGGCGATTGCCGCTTCCGAAGTGATCGCGCACTACGGCCCGCGGCCTGAGGCGGACATGATCGCCCTGATGAACGAGCGGCTTTAACGTTATGCGCTCGCCCCTCCGGGGGAGCCTCCTCGGCGAGTCCTTGCTGCCCTATCGCTGTACTACTTGAGGGCAGGGGCGCCTGCGGGCGGGCAGTCCCCCTTGCGGGCCTGCGGCCCGATGGCATGCCTGAAGCCTCAGGTCACTGCTCCGGCACGTAATCCGCGCGGCGCAGGGTGATCATGTAATCTGCGATCTGCTCTGCCTGTTCGCGGGTGAGATCGAAATCCATCTGCTCTGGATAATTATGCGCGTCCACCAGCCAATCGCCGAGCGTTGCCTCGGTCAGCCCTTCGCGGTTGGCAATCGCGGCAAAGCTTGGCGATTCCGGGTTGGGCGAAAGGAACGGGGGTTCCACCGCATGACACCCGCCGCAGGCTGCCTCAACAAAGGCGGGGGGTTTGGTAGCGGTGCTCTGCGGCATTGAGGTCTGGCAGCCGCTGACAAACAGGGCGGCAGCGGAAAGCAGGGCGGTGCGGATCATGGCGCGGGTTCCTCCTTGGCGGCCGCTTCGCGGGCCACTTCCCGCCAGCCTATATCACGCCGGCAGAAGCCCGAAGCAAAACCGATGCGATCCACCGCCGCATAGGCGCGCTGCTGCGCTTGCGAGACATTGGCGCCCAGCGCTGTCACGTTAAGCACGCGGCCTCCGGTGGCAATCAGTGCGCCCTCCTTGCTGAGGCCGGTTCCGGCGTGGAACACCATCGCGCCATCAGCTTCGGCATCCGCAAGATCGATCGCGCCGCCCTTCTCCGGCGTGCCGGGGTAGCCTTTGGCGGCCATCACCACGGTGAGCGCGCAACTGTCGGAGAACTCTGCCGCCACCCCCGCCAGCATGCCGAGTGCGGTTGCCAGCATGATCTCCACGAGATCGCTCTCCAGCCGCATCATCAGCACCTGACATTCAGGATCGCCGAAGCGGGCGTTGTATTCGATCAGCTTCGGGCCATCGGCGGTCAGCATCAGCCCGGCATAGAGCACGCCCTGATAGGGGATGCCGTCCGCGCGCATGGTGCGCACTGTGGGCTCGATGATCTCGGCCATGACGCGCGCCTGCAATGCAGGGGTGAGCACGGGTGCGGGGGAATAGGCCCCCATCCCGCCAGTGTTCGGCCCGACGTCGCCATCGCCTACCCGCTTGTGATCCTGCGCGGAGCCAAAGGGGATGGTGGTGGTGCCGTCGGTCAACGCGAAGAAGCTGGCCTCCTCACCCACCATGAATTCCTCGATCACCACTTCGGCACCCGCTTCGCCAAAGCTGCCGCCGAACATGTCGGCGAGCGCGGCCTCGGCCTCCGCGAGGGTTTCGGCGATCACCACGCCCTTGCCCGCGGCCAGCCCGTCGGCCTTGAGGACATAGGGCGGCGCAAAGCGGTCGAGCGCGGCGCGCGCTTCGTCCAGCGAGGCGGTGCGCACATAGCCTGCGGTCGGGATGCCCGCGCGCGCACACAGATCCTTGGTAAAGCCTTTGGAGCCTTCCAGTTGCGCGGCGGCCTGCGAGGGGCCAAACACGGCCAGTCCTGCCAGTCGCAGGCTGTCCGACAAGCCATCCACCAGCGGCGCTTCCGGCCCGATCACGACAAGGCCGACGGCGTTCTCTGCGCAGAAGCGGATTACTGCATCATGATCCTTCACGCCCAGCGGCACGCATTTCGCGATTGCGGCGATGCCCGGATTACCGGGGGCAGCGAACAGCTGATCGGTCAGCGGGGATTGCGCCAGCTTCCATGCCAGCGCATGTTCGCGCCCACCCGAACCCAAGAGCAGGATATTCATGGCCCCTCCGCCCAATTCCGATGACAATTCCGGGCTGGTAGCGCGTGACCGCGAGGGCGACAATGCCCAGCCCCTCACCATCAGCGAGATTTCCGCGCTGCTGAAACGCACGGTTGAGGATCGTTTCGGCTTTGTCCGGCTGCGCGGCGAGCTTTCCGGGGTGAAGCGCGCCGCTTCGGGGCATTTCTACTGCGCGCTCAAGGATGAAGGCGCGGTGATCGATGGCGTGATGTGGAAGGGCAATGCCGCCCGCCTCAATTTCCGCGCCGAGGATGGGTTGGAGGTGATCGCGACCGGCAAGCTGACGACCTATCCGGGGCGTTCCAAGTATCAGATCGTGATCGACAGCCTTGAGCTGGCGGGCGAAGGCGCGCTTTTGGCGCTGCTGGAGAAGACCCGCGCAAGGCTCGCTGCCGAAGGCCTGTTCGCGGAAGGGCGCAAGCGGGCCTTGCCATTCCTGCCCAAGGTAATCGGCGTGGTGACTTCGCCCACCGGGGCTGTGATCCGCGATATCCTGCACCGGCTGGCGGATCGTTTCCCTTCCCATGTCCTCGTCTGGCCGGTGCTGGTGCAGGGGCAGGGCGCCGCCGAACAGGTGGCGAGCGCGGTGCGGGGCTTTTCCGCGCTTGGCCCCGGCGGGCCGGTGCCGCGTCCCGATCTGGTTATCGTGGCGCGTGGCGGCGGCTCGATCGAGGATCTGTGGAGCTTCAACGAGGAAATCGTCGTGCGCGCGATTGCTGAATGCACCATTCCGGTGATTTCGGCGGTGGGGCATGAGACGGATACCACGTTGGCCGATTTCGCGGCTGATCGCCGCGCGCCGACACCCACCGCAGCGGCGGAAATGGCGGTGCCGGTGCGGGCCGATCTGGCTTTTACCCTCACCGATCTCGGCGCGCGCCAGCGCCGTGCAGTCTATCGTCCGGTCGAGCTGGGGCGCGAACGGCTCGAAGCGCGCGCGCGGTTGCTGCCGCGACCCGAGAACCTCTTGCAAGCGCAGACCCAGCGGCTTGATGATCTCGCCGAGCGTTTGCGGCGCGGGCTGGTGACGCGCGCGGGTGCCGGGCGCGAACAGCTCGCCGGGGCGGCTGCGCGGCTTTCGCCCAGCCTGCTGTCCCGCAGCCATGGCGAGGCACAACGTCGGCTCGACCGTGCGCAGCTGACCCCCGCACTGGTGCAGCGCCCCCATGCGCTGGCAAGTGAGCGCCTTGCCGCACTGGCACGGCTGGCGGAGCAATTGCACCCGAAAAAACCGCTCGCGCGTGGGTTTGCCTTGATCCTTGATCCGGCAGGTCAGCCTGTCACGTCCCGTGCTGCCGCCGAAAAGCAGGCGTGGCTTGTCGCAGAGTTTTCCGATGGGCAGATCGAACTTGCGCCGACCGGTGCTGCGGCCGCGCCGCCGCGTCCTGCTGTGCCGCGACCAGCAAAACCTCCCTCGCCCCGCCAAGATGATTTGTTCGGCTAGCCTGCCGGTGCTACAGGGCTTGGCATGTTGATGTCCGGTTCTGACAAAGAGGCCAAGCTTTACTACGGCCCATCGAGTTTCCGTGTCCTGCGCCCCGGCCGCTATGTGCTGTGCGCGGTAACAGGCGAAGCCATCGAGCTTGAGGAATTGCGTTACTGGAGCGCTGCGCGGCAGGAAGCCTATGCCTCGTGCGAGATCGCGACGCGCCGCTTGCTCGGTCTGGACGCGCTGCCCACCGGGTGAAGCGGCTGATTGCAGCGCTCGCCGTGGCGCTGCTGTGCGCGCCCGGCACCTGGTTGCGCAGCACCGAGGGATCCTCCGGCGATGCGTCTGTCGCGGCCACTGCAATCACCAGCGCGCAGGCGATCGCGGTGCCCGGCTGGACTGTGGAAGGGGTGTGGGATCTCGCGTCGCCCACCCCGCAATTCGGCGGCTTCTCAGCCCTGCTTGATCTGGGGGAGACAGGCTTTGCGATGTTCTCCGACCGGGGCTGGCGGATCGACTTGACCGCGCCGGGTGACCCGCACGTGTCCGCTCGGCTGCACCGGGTCTTTGCCGATCAGACGGGCCACCGCCTGTTCTTCGATATCGAAGCTGCCACGCGCGATCCGATCACCGGGCGCATCTGGCTCGCCTCGGAGAATAATCACGCGATCCATCGCTTTACCGCGGATGGCAGTGCCGACGGGCGGCGCGCTTTTTCAGGCATGACCGCATGGGCCCGCAATTCCGGGATTGAGGCAATGGCGCGTCTTGATGACGGCCGCTTCATCATTCTGCCCGAGCGCGCGGATAGGGGATTGATCTTCGCATCCGATCCGGTGGAGGGCGGCGCGCCTGCGACTTTCCGCATCACGGTGCCGGCCAAAGGCTACGCCATTACCGATGCGGCGGCCTTGCCCGATGGACGGCTGATGGTGCTATTACGCAAGGTGCTGTCACCCTTGCGCGACGGCTGGCCGCCTTTCGCCAGCATGATCGCAATCGGCACGGTGCCGCAGGCCGGTGGAACTTTTGCGCCGGAGGCTGTTCTGCCGCTCGCAGGCCTTTTGCCGCCCGAGAACTATGAGGGCCTTGCCCTGCGCCCGCGCGCCGATGGCACAATCGAGGTATGGCTGATTGCTGATGACAACCTCTCGATTTTCCAGCGGACCATCCTCGCCAAGCTGGTCTTCGCGCCCTGAACGCGGGCGGGTCACGCAAAAAAGCATGGGCAAGGTTGCCCCTGCCCATGCGTTTTTCCAGACTATGATAGCTCCGGCTTGCGCCGGGGGCTGGATCAGGCGGCGGCCTGCGCCTTGATCAGTTCGCGCTTCACCTTCAGCGCATTGGCCGAAAGCTTGTCGTCGCGGGTCTTCAGCAGCCAGTTATCAAGCCCGCCATTGTGCTCGACCGAGCGCAGCCCGTGGGTCGAGACGCGGAACTTGAAGCTGCGATCCAGCTTTTCCGAAAGCAGCGTAACGTTCTGCAGGTTGGGCAGGAACACGCGCTTGGTCTTGTTGTTGGCGTGGCTGACATTGTGGCCGGTCATGCGGCCCTTGCCGGTCAGTTCGCAGATGCGCGACATGATGTGTCTCTTCTCGTGAATAAAGCAGCTATTGCCGGGAAAGCGGCGCGCATAACGGGCGCGATGCGAATCGTCAAGCAAGTTGCGCCCCTTCCGCAGCACCGCTAGCGCTGGCAGCACCATGAACCGCTGGCCGCTGCCTTCCCCGATGAGCCTTGCCCTTGCTGCCGCGCGCGATGCGGCGGCTGTGGGCGAAGTGCCGGTCGGTGCGGTGATCGTCAAGGGCGATGCGGTGATCGCGATTGCTGCCAACGCCACGCGCCTGCCGCCCGATCCGACCGGTCATGCCGAACTGCGGGCGATTCGCATGGCGGCCGAAACCTTGGGCGATGACCGACTGACCGGCTGCGATCTCTATGTAACGCTGGAGCCGTGCGCGATGTGTGCGGGCGCGATTGCCCATGCGCGGATCGCGCGGCTTTATTACGGGGCGAGCGATCCCAAAGGCGGCGCTGTGGAGCATGGCGCGCGGGTGTTCGACCAGCCGCAATGCCTCCACCAGCCCGAAGTCTATCCCGGCATGGGCGAGGCCGAGGCAGCAGAATTGCTCCGGGAGTTCTTCCGCGAACGGCGATAGCGGCGCCGCTGCGGCAGAGGCGGCTTTGAAGCATGATGGCGTTGAGACGAAAAGCCGATGGTTCCGCCGCGCCCACAAGTTTGGAGCGGCACGAATCACCTTGTGGCGCATGACAAGCTAACATACTCTCCCGTGCGAAGAGTTTTTGGGGGCAGTATGAGCGATGTAGTCTTTCCGATGGATGCCCGGACGCTCTTGATCGACACACCCATAGCTAAAGAAACCGGGAAAGCGCTTTCTACAGATTATCGGAATCGCACGCCATTCCCCTATGGATGCTACGACAACTTCCTCGATAGCGCTATTCTTGAAGGCGTGCTGGAAGAACTGGAAGCCCTCCCACCGCCAACAGCGGTCTTTGACAGGGCACAGGAGAGGTTCAAGGCCAGCTATTCCCCAGAAAGACTGCAAGAGCGCACCCGCAAACTTCTCTACGCACTTAACTCAAAACCCGTTCTGGCTTTCCTCGAGGCGCTGACCGGTATCAAGGGCTTGATACCCGACCCATATTTCATGGGTGGCGGCATTCACGTGGTATCCAATGGCGGCCATCTCGACATTCATGCGGATTTTAATCACCATCCGATACTCAATCTCGAAAGAAGAATTAACCTTCTGATTTATCTCAATAAAGACTGGAAACCGGAATTCGGCGGCGCCTTCGAGATCTGGAAGGACGACATGTCGGCGCCGGTCGAACGCTTTGTTCCTGTCTTCAATCGCATGTGTTGCTTCAACACAACTTCCCGATCGTGGCACGGCAATCCTGAGCCGGTAAACCATCCCGATGGTGTGCCTCGAAAGTCTATTGCGCTGTATTATTATACAGCCACTTGGTCCGATCTGAAGAAATCACACACGACGCAGTTCAAGCCTCGACCCAATTCCAGTGACGAGCCAGACCGATTAATTGCACGACAAGAGTTTGTGAGAGATTTGATCCCTCCGTTCATCTATCGTCGGGTGGCGGGGAAGCTTCATCGTATTGGGCTATAGGATTTTCCAGCGAAAGCGCCCCTGCCCTTCCGAGTCACTTTGGGCACGTCCGAGACAAGAACGGCGCGGGAGCCTGACCCCCGCGCCGCTGTCTGTTCCAGCCATCAGGCTGCCTATCAGAACACTTCGAACAGGCCGGCCGCGCCCATGCCGCCGCCGACGCACATCGTAACCACGACATACTTCGCGCCGCGACGCTTGCCTTCGATCAGCGCGTGGCCGGTGCAGCGCGCGCCGGTCATGCCGTAGGGGTGGCCGATCGAGATCGAGCCGCCATTGACGTTGAGGATGTCATTGGGGATGCCCAGCTTGTCGCGGCAGTAGAGCACCTGCACCGCAAAAGCCTCGTTCAGTTCCCACAGGCCGATGTCTTCCATCTTGACGCCGGTCTGCTTGAGCAACTTGGGGATCGCGAAAACCGGGCCGATGCCCATTTCATCCGGCTCGGTTCCTGCGACCGCCATGCCGACATAGCGGCCGAGCGGCTGGAGCCCGCGCTGTTCGGCGAGCTTTGCTTCCATCAGCACTGCCGCCGAAGAGCCGTCCGACAGCTGCGAGGCATTGCCTGCGGTGATGTTCATGCCCGGCCCCATTACCGGTTGGAGCGCCTGCAAGCCTTCCAGCGTGGTTTCGGGGCGGTTGCCTTCGTCCTTGGTGAGCGTGACTTCGACTTCGCTGATATCGCCGGTTGCCTTGTCCTTCACCATCATGGTGGCGGTGACGGGCACGATTTCGGCATCGAACAGCCCGGCGGCCTGCGCGGCGGCGGTGCGCTGCTGCGATTGCAGGGCGTATTCATCCTGTGCATCGCGGCTGATGTTGTACCGCTTGGCTACGGTTTCCGCCGTGCCGAGCATCGGCATGTAGACATCCTTGTGCATCGCGATCAGCGAGCGATCGGGCGCGACGCGCATCTCGGGCGTTTGCACCATCGAGATCGAATCCTGCCCGCCGCCGACGACGATATCCATATTGTCGACGATGATCTGCTTGGCCGCAGTTGCAATTGCCATCAGGCCCGAGGAGCACTGGCGGTCGATTGTCTGGGCCGACACGGTCACAGGGCAGCCCGCCCGCAGCGCGACTTGGCGGCCGATATTGCCCGATTGGGTGCCCTGGGTGAGGACAGCGCCCCACACCACATCATCAATCGCGCCCGCTTCGATCCCGGCGCGTTCGATGGCCGGTGCAAGGCTGAGAGCGCCGAGTGTGGCGCCGGGGGTGGCGTTGAAAGCGCCCTTGTAAGCACGGCCGATCGGCGTGCGGGCGGTGGAGACGATAACGGCGTCACGTGCCATGTTGGGGGTATCCTTTGTTCATGGGGCGAGCCCCCGCGCACGCAGGGGCTCCAATCATTCCGGCGCGAAAGACGCGGATCAGCAGAAGTAGAGCGTCATCCACTCGCAGATCAGGGCGGGCTTGTCCTCGCCTTCGATCTCGATGGTGATCTCGACGGTCTGCTGCCACTGGCCGGGGCGCTTTTCGGCCATTTCGAGCAGCTTCCACTGGCCGCGAATCCGCTTGCCCGAACGCACCGGAGCAATGAAGCGGGTCTTGTTGCCACCGTAGTTCACCGCCATCTTGATCCCGTCAACGCGGGGCATGTCGCTGTTCGCGCTGAGATACGGGATCATCGACAACGTCAGAAAGCCATGCGCAATGGTGCCGCCGAAAGGCGTCATCTTGGCCATTTCCTCGTTGACGTGGATGAACTGGTGATCGCCGGTTGCATCGGCGAACTGGTTGATGCGCTCCTGGCTCATCTCGACCCATTCGCTGGTGGCGAAATGTTCACCGACCTTGGCGGCGATTTCTTGTGGGGTCATCGGGCTCCTCCTCTTGTGCAAGGCGGCGAAATCCCGTGTCCGCCGCTCGTCTGACGGGCCGCTTCATGGCGCATCATCGGGGGGAGTGCAACGCCGAGCGCCATGCCGTTACGGCACGGCGAGGCCGCAGGCGTGCACGGCCGCGCGGTGGCGCAAGCGTGCCGCGAATCGCGAGGGTCGGGTGCTTGCGTTGGCTCGGGGGTGGTCAGGGAAGGCGGAGGCAGGAATTATCTGACTGTTTACTTACTCTTGCTAGCAAAGCGCATATTGCCCGCAACGCGGATCAAACCGCAAGTCTGGCGAGCAAGCAGGCAGGGAACAGGCAACATGGGTTTCGCGCGGGAACACAGGGCAAGGGCACGGGCTTCGGTGCAACCCGCCGCCAGCAAAGCGCGTGCGCGCCCGTCGCTCCGCGCACACCCGGCATTTGCGCCGCTGCTGGGCCTGTGGGGCGCGGCGGTAGGCGGAATCATCGTGATGGTGTTGCCTTCCTCCCTCCTCGACATTTTCGCGAACGCGCTCCCGGCAGATCTTGCACCGCGTGCAGACCGGGCGACTGTCGCGTGCGCCGCGGCGCTGCTGGTGGCGCTGATCACTTATGCTACGGCCCGTGGGCTCCGTCAGCGCACCGGCACGGTGGGTAACCGGGTGCGCCCGATCGACCCTGTGACCGACTTCGGGATGGAGAGCCTTGATGCGCCCCTGCCTGCGGGCCTTTTTGCCAGCAGCAACGCATGGCTACCCGATCAGCCTGCTGATGAGATGCTGGCCCGGGAGGCCGCTGCCGAGCTGGCTGCGGTGCGTGCCGAGGCAGCGGTGAAACCACCTCCCCCGCGCGAGCTTGATCTGGCGGAGTTCGCGGTCCTGCCGGGACGCAACGCGGTGTGGGTGGAAGAATCCGTGGCTGCCATTTCGACGGTCGATGCGCCCGCTGCCGTTCCCGCTGCTCTGGCCAAGCTACGCGCTGTGCCACCTGGCGAGCTCAGCCTATGCCAGATGGTCGAACGGTTCGCTGCCGCCCTGCAGGACTACCAGGCGGGACAGCCCGGGCCGGCAATGGCGTCCGAAGCCGCCGCGCAGCGCGAGGCAGTGCTCGATGAGGCGCTGACGGCACTTGCAAACATCACCCGAACCGGGCTTGCCGATATCGCCGAACAGCACGGCGCTCATGCCAGCGGCGTCCCGCTCGCGACGAAACGCAAGGCTGGATGAGGGCGCAACCTTTGCAACTGTCCGGTCGAAATGATGCTTACCGCGCAATCTAACTAAAGTTTTTCCTTGAAGCGGCGTAATAATCCATCGCGCTAGCCCATTGCCAAATCCGCTTCCTGTCGGCATGAGGGGGGCGAAACAGGGTGAACATAGCTGTAATCAGCTGAAATCGCCCACCATTCCTGTCGGCAAGCACCCGTGATTCGTGCAATTCGCACGGTGACGGCGTGCCTGTCGGCGTCTGACAGAACGGATAATGCCATGGGATACCCCCATCCCCAGGGTCTTTACGACCCGCGCAACGAACATGATGCCTGCGGTGTCGGGATGGTCGCTCATATCAAGGGCGACAAAAGCCATGGTATCATCGCGCAGGCGCTCGAGATCCTTGAAAAGCTCGATCATCGCGGTGCGGTTGGTGCTGATCCGCTGCTGGGCGATGGCGCGGGGATTCTGATCCAGATTCCCGATCCGCTGATCCGTCGCTGGGCACAGGACGCTGGGCATGATCTTCCCGCACCCGGCGATTACGCGATTGCCATGTGCTTCCTGCCGCAAGACGATGCGGCGCGGGCCTTCGTGAAGGAGCGGATGGAAGTCTTCACCGCCAAGGAAGGGCAGCGCTTTGTCGGCTGGCGTTCTGTTCCCACCACCCGGGATGGCCTCGGCGCGGCGGTAATCGCCTCGATGCCGGTGATCGAGATGGCGATTGTGGCGCGTGGCCCCGATTGCGCCGATCAGGATGCGTTTGAGCGCAAGATCCTCACCATCCGCAAGCAGGTGCAGAATCCGCTCGCGCAATTGGCCGAAAAGCACGGGCTTCCCGGGCTGACCGACACCTATCTGCCGAGCTTTTCGAGCCGCACCATCGTTTACAAGGGCTTGCTGCTGGCGACTCAGGTCGGCTCGTTCTACGATGATCTGCGCAACCCCGATTGCGTCTCGGCACTGGGTCTTGTGCACCAGCGCTTTTCGACCAACACCTTCCCGAGCTGGCGGCTGGCCCACCCGTTCCGCTTCATCGCCCATAACGGCGAGATCAATACGGTACGCGGCAACGTCAACTGGATGAATGCGCGCCGTCGCACCATGGAAAGCGAGCTGCTCGGCCCCGATCTCGACAAGATGTGGCCGATCATCCCGCATGGCCAGTCGGACACGGCGTGCCTCGACAACGCGCTCGAATTGCTGCTGGCCGGCGGTTACAGCCTTGCCCATGCGATGATGATGCTGATCCCCGAAGCGTGGAGCGGCAATGCGTTGATGGATCCGGCCCGGCGGGCGTTTTACGAATATCACGCCGCGCTGATGGAGCCATGGGATGGCCCGGCGGCGGTGTGTTTCACCGATGGCCGCCAGATCGGCGCAACGCTGGATCGCAACGGGCTGCGGCCGGCGCGTTACTGCGTGACCAAGGATGATATCGTCTGTCTTGCTTCGGAAAGCGGCGTGCTGCCGTTCGCCGAGGAAGACATCGTGCGCAAGTGGCGGCTCCAGCCGGGCAAGATGCTGCTGATAGATCTCGAACAGGGCCGCATCATCGAGGATGATGAGCTCAAGGCCGATCTTGCTGCTGCCCAGCCCTATGCCAAGTGGCTGGCGCAGGCGCAGTACAAGCTTGAGGACATCACCGGTATCGAAGCTGCGCCGGGTGCGAGCGAAACGGCTGCCGAAGGCGCGAGCCTGCTCAAGCGCCAGCAGACTTTTGGCTACACGCAGGAAGATATCGGCAAGTTCCTCGAGCCCATGGCGGTAGCAGGCGATGATCCGATCGGCTCGATGGGCACGGATACGCCGCTCGCCGTGCTGTCGAACCGTTCGCGCCTGCTGTACGATTATTTCAAGCAGAACTTCGCGCAGGTCACCAACCCGCCGATCGATCCGATCCGCGAGGAATTGGTGATGAGTCTCACCAGCATGATCGGCCCGCGCCCCAATCTGCTGGGCCGCGATGCCGGCACGCACAAGCGGCTTGAAGTGGATCAGCCGATCCTTTCGAACGAAGATCTCGCCAAGATCCGCTCGGTCGAGGAAGTGCTGGATGGCGCCTTCCGTTGCAGCACCATCGACATGACGTGGGACGCAGGCAGCGGTGCGGATGGTCTGGCGCAGGCGATCAAGGAAATGTGCTGGGCCGCCACCGAAGCAGTGTTGCAGGACAAGAACATCCTTGTTTTGTCCGACCGCGCGCAAAGCGAAAACCGCGTGCCGATGCCTGCACTATTGGCGACGGCGGCGGTGCATCATCACCTCGTCCGTCAGGGTCTCAGAATGCAGACCGGCCTTGTCGTCGAAACCGGCGAGGCGCGCGAGGTGCATCATTTCTGCGTGCTGGCAGGTTACGGCGCGGAAGCGATCAATCCCTATCTCGCGCTCGAAACGCTGGAAGATCTGCGCGCCCGCCGCCACCCCGATCTCCCCGCCGAGAAGGTGCGCAGCAATTACATCAAGGGCGTGGGCAAGGGCATCCGCAAGGTGATGTCCAAGATGGGCATTTCGACCTACCAATCTTACTGCGGCGCGCAGATTTTCGACGCGGTCGGGCTTTCGTCCGCGTTTATCGAGCAGTATTTCACCGGAACAGCGACCACTATCGAAGGCATCGGCCTTGCCGAAGTGGCTGAAGAGGCCTTGCGCCGCCATGCCACCGCTTATGGCGATGATCCGCTGTACGAAACGATGCTCGATGTCGGCGGGATCTACCAGTATCGTCTGCGCGGCGAGGAGCACGCGTGGACGCCGCAGAACGTCGCCCAGTTGCAGCACGCGGTGCGCGGCAATGACCCGAAGAACTACGCGGAATTCGCGGCGAGCATCAACGAGCAGTCCGAACGCCTTCTGACCATCCGTGGATTGCTCGAGTTCAGGAAGGCTGATCAGCCCATCCCGCTCGACGAGGTTGAACCCGCCAGCGAGATCGTGAAGCGGTTCTCGACCGGCGCGATGAGCCTTGGCTCGATCAGCCACGAAGCGCATTCGACCATGGCGATTGCGATGAACCGTATCGGCGGGCGTTCGAATACGGGTGAGGGCGGGGAGGAGCCGTTCCGCTTCACACCGCTCGCCAATGGCGATTCGATGCGCAGCCGGATCAAGCAGGTGGCATCGGGGCGCTTTGGCGTCACCACCGAATACCTCGTCAATTCGGACGATATCCAGATCAAGATGGCGCAGGGCGCAAAGCCTGGCGAAGGCGGGCAGCTTCCGGGGCACAAGGTCGACAAGCGCATCGGCGCGGTGCGTCACTCGACGCCCGGCGTGGGCCTGATCTCGCCGCCGCCGCACCACGATATCTATTCCATCGAAGACCTCGCGCAGCTGATCCACGATCTGAAAAACGTGAACCCGGTGGCGCGTATTTCGGTGAAGCTGGTGTCCGAAGTCGGCGTCGGCACGGTTGCGGCGGGCGTGTCCAAGGCGCGCGCGGATCACGTGACGATTGCCGGCTATGATGGCGGGACGGGCGCTTCGCCGCTGACCTCGCTCACGCACGCGGGCAGCCCGTGGGAAATCGGCCTTGCCGAAACCCAGCAGACGCTGCTGCTCAATGATCTGCGCTCGCGGATTGCGGTGCAGGTCGATGGCGGCCTGCGGACGGGCCGCGATGTCGCGATCGGCGCGCTTTTGGGCGCGGATGAGTTCGGCTTTGCTACCGCGCCCTTGATTGCGGCCGGGTGCATCATGATGCGCAAGTGCCACCTCAACACCTGCCCCGTCGGCGTCGCTACGCAAGACCCGGTGCTGCGCGCGCGCTTCACCGGCCAGCCGGAGCACGTGGTAAACTACATGTTCTTCGTCGCCGAGGAACTTCGTCAGATCATGGCCGAGATGGGCTTCCGCACTGTCGAGGAAATGGTCGGCCGGGTTGATCGGCTCGACACCCGCCGGATGGAGCGTCACTGGAAGGCCCGTGGGGTTGATCTGTCGCGCATCCTTCATCAGGTGCCGCTCGCTTCAGGGGCCTCGCTGCATCAAACCGGCGTGCAAGAACACGGCCTTGAAGGCGCACTCGACAACCAGCTGATCGCCGATTGCCGCAACGCCATCAATGCGAAACAGCCGGTGCAGCTTGCCTATGCAGTCAGGAACGTGAATCGCACCGTGGGCGCAATGCTTTCGGGTGAAATCGCCAAGGCGCATGGGCACGAAGGCCTGCCGATCGACACGATCCGCATCAATCTGAGCGGCGTGGCCGGGCAGAGCTTCGGCGCGTGGCTCGCCCACGGCGTGACGCTCGATCTTGAAGGCGATGCCAATGACTATGTCGGCAAGGGGCTTTCGGGCGGGCGCATCATCGTGCGCCAGCCTGCCAATGCGCCGCGCGCGTCGCAGGACAACATCATCGTCGGCAACACCGTGCTTTATGGCGCCATCGCGGGCGAGGCCTATTTCAACGGCGTAGCGGGTGAGCGGTTCGCGGTGCGTAACTCCGGCGCTATCGCGGTGGTCGAGGGCGCGGGTGATCACGCATGCGAATACATGACCGGCGGTGTCGTCGTTGTGCTGGGCAAGACCGGGCGCAACTTCGCCGCCGGCATGAGCGGCGGGGTGGCCTATGTCTATGATCCCGAAGGCGCCTTCAGCAATCTCGTCAACCATGCACAGGTCGATCTGCTGCCGATTGCGGCGGGGCCGGATGCGGAAGAGGGGACCGGTCGTCCCAGCCAGCGGCCGCGCTCGGTGCATGATTTCGGCATGGG
>JBKBMC010000048.1:0-19281 GCA_046296075.1 Erythrobacter sp.
TCCCGAAGAACAAGGCAAAGTGCACCTTCCTTTTTCAGGAAAGACTCGAGAATCTCGGCGATTTCCGGCTCGTCCTCGACAATGAGGACGCGACAGTGCGAAAGCGCCTCGCCTGCTGCATTCTTCATGACCCCTGATGACCTCTCGCATGGCCGCATGTGCAAAGTCTGGATTAGCTATTGAAATACCGCAAGAAGATTGGCCATCTGTAGCAGATTGTTGCGTGATCATTGTGCCCGGCTTCCTGCGGCGTCCGGGATCATGGCACTGTGGCGGCGGTTGCGATGCTGATGCTTGCGTTGGTGGGCGCGGTCGGCGCGAAGGCAGCCGCGGCGCCGTTCGTTACCGCTATACTCCAGGTGATCGGGTAGGGCTGTTCGTCGTTTCCCTGTTCCGTCCCGATGGTCGCTACCCGCCATTTTGGGTTCCTCACTCCTTTTCGGCGTAGCGCACTTCGCGAGTGAGCGGCTTCTTGCTGGCCATGAAGCGCCGCCACCTACTTTCCGCTCAATCGCAAATTCGGACGAGCACGATTCATTGATGCAATTGACAATGACTCGCAATTGCATCAATGAATCGTGGAAATCTAGACACATAAGGGCAAACATGAAAACTCTTCGCACCAATTTCCCCCTGCTTGCAGTCACGCTTGCTTCCCTTGGCTCGCTTGCCGGGGAAGCTCTGGCTCATGACCTCGCAAGCGCTGCTGCTGCAGCAGCCGCAGATGCGACCGGGGATTATTCCGAAAACTCTGCTGCACAGCCCGACGAGGCAATTCTGGTGCGCGGCAAGCGCGAGTCCGGTTACAACTCATCAACGCAATCAGGGGGTACATTCGGGGATCAGCGCCTGCTTGATACGCCTTTTTCGGTGACGGTAATCCCGCAGGAATTGCTGATCGACCAGCAGGTGCGCGCGCTGGGGGACATTGCCCGCAACGACCCCTCGACCATTGTCAGCACGCCTCCTGGCTTCAACGACACCATCAACATCCGCGGTTATAATCTCGACAATTCGACGAGCTATCGCCGCGAAGGGTTGATCTTCCAGAATCAGGTGCAGAGCCCGTTCGAAAACAAGGCAGCAGTCGAGATCATCAAGGGCCCTGCCTCGGTGCGCTATGGCTTCACTCCGCCGGGCGGGGTGGTGAACTACGTGCTCAAACGACCGACGGCAACGCCATACAGCTTTGCCCAGATCTTCGGTGACAGCTTCGGCGGATACGGCATCCACCTCGACACCAGCGGTCCGATCAGCGACACCGTCGGCGTCAGGCTGAATGCGGTTGCTGCGCGCGAGGCGACCTTTGTCGATCGCGTTGCTGGCCCGCGCTACATGGCGAGCGCGTTGGTAGAATGGAGGCCGACCGACACGCTTACGATCGACTTTGATCTCGAATACCAGTTCCGCGAGCTGGAACAGCAGGCAGCCATCAGCTTCGGCTCCTTTGCTGCTGGCGTCACGCCAGAGCAGCGCCGCGAGCTTCTGGCGCGGTTCGATCAGACGACCTTCATCGGCCAGGAATGGGGCACCTATCCCACTTCCAACGTGATCGGATCGCTGGGTGTGACGTGGGAGTTCACGCCTGGCTGGACGCTGACCTCGCGCGCCCAGCAGATGCGGCTCGAACGTGATCAGCAGGCAGCCAATATCCGCGCGGGCACCTTGCAGGCCAATGGCGATTTCACCCAGACGACCTTCTTTGATCCCAATCAGGTGCGCGATCCCTTCTCGGCCGAAGCTTTCGTGACCGGTGCGTTCGAGACCTTTGGGCTCAAGCACGATATCGCAGTCGGCGCAGCCTATAGCAGCAATCCGCTGCGCTTCTCGCTGACTTCGGCGTCGCCCAATTTCGGCACGTCGAACATCTTCAATCCGGTGCGTCTGGCACGGCCTGCGCCTGAAACGCTCGTGGTCTCGCCCACGGTCGATGCCGTCATCTTCACGCAGCAGGCGGTGTTCGTCTCCGATCTTGTAACCGTGACTGATTGGCTCAAACTGTTTGGCGCTGTGCGCTATGCCGATCAGAAGAATGAGGACCGCTTCAATCCCGCAGAAACATTGCAGACGACCTATCAGGACACCGCGCTGACCCCCAACGTCGGCGTCCTGATCCAGCCCACCGAAAAGCTGACGGTTTATGGCAACTATTCCGAAGGCATCACCACCGGCGTGCAGATCCCGATCAACGCGATCAATTTTGGCACGACCGCTTTTCTGGAACCTGCGCGCACCAGTCAGGTCGAGGTTGGCGTAAAGGCGGAATTGTTCACCGGCGCACTCTTCACCGCCGCCTATTTCGACATCAGCCAGCCGCTCGCTGCGCTCGATGAGCGGGACTTTTTCGACTACATCGGGGATCAGCGTCACCGCGGTTTCGAGGCCACTCTGGCAGGACAGATCACACCCGATCTGAGAATTATCGCGGGCGGGCTCTATCTTGATCCCACCATCAACAACCCCGCAAACGCCGCCGTGGACGGCCGCCGCCCCAGCGGGGTGCCACGTTATCAGGCCAATCTCTTTGCCGATTACGAAGTGCGCGCAGTGCCCGGCCTCGCAGTCAATGGCGGGGTATTCTACACCGGCGAGCGGTTTGCCGACAACATCAACAGCTTTGCCATCGGCGGTTATGCGCGGGTCGATCTGGGCCTGCGCTATGGCTTTGATCTGGGCGATCAGCGCCTCACGGCAAGGCTCAATGTGCGCAACGTGACCGACGCTGATTTCATCGAAGGCACCGCCTTCGGGCAGTTCCTGTTCGGCGCGCCGCGCGCGGCGATCTTCTCGCTGGCGGCTGAGTTCTGAACAGCATGGCTACGCGCGCGCCCCCCGCCGCCCGCCACATCACCCGCGACCCGTGGCCGCTGATGGTGTGGCGGCTGGTGGCGGGCTTTGGCGGCGGTTACTTGGCGACATCGGGCTTTGTTGCGCTGACAGGCTCGGTGCTGCCACTCATCGGCATGGCACGCGGAGAAGCGCTCAGCCTTGCCCTGCTGCTGGCGCTGCCAGTCTATATACCGTTGTGCTTGTTGATGTTTGCGACACGCGCGCCGGTGCGCGACGGGCTGGCAGTGGTGGGCGGAGGCGGTGCGCTCATGGCTCTGGCCGCAGCTATCTGAGGAAGCGGCATTATGGGTATCATTACCGAGGAATTCCGCAAGGCGATGAACTGGGCGCACACCTGGCTCGGGGTAGCGCTCGGCGTGGTTTTGTTCGCGGTGTTCTGGATGGGCAGCCTTACCGTGTTCAGTCAGGAAATTGACCGCTGGATGATCCCGGAAACACGGATTGTCGGAGCTGCCGATGCGATTTCCTACGACCGTCTTCTGGACCAGATGCCGGGCGAGGCGAGGGATAGTGATTACCTCAATTTTGTCGTTCCGGGCGAGCGTTCTCCCACCATCGGCTTTTTCTACCGCGATGCTCAAAGCAAATTCCAATCGCTGGAGCTTGATCCCACCACTGCGCAGCCGATCACACTCACCCAAAGCGAGGCGGCGAGCGGCTTCATCTATCCGTTCCATTTCACGCTGACGCTTAATTGGGCCGATCTCGGCATGTGGATCGTCGGTTTTGCCGCGCTCGGGATGCTGCTGCTGCTGGCGACGGGGCTGTTCATCCATCGCAAGATCATCGCCGAGTTCTTCGTGTTCCGTCCCCAGCGCAAGGCGCGCCGCGCGACGCTCGATCTCCACAACCTGACATCGCTGGTGGGCCTGCCGTTTTATTTCCTCATCAGTTTTTCGGGGCTGCTGATCTTTGCTTTCAACTATCTGCCATGGGCATCGGCAGAGCCTTTTGGTGGTGACAGCGATGCGCTCTATGCGGAGATGTCGGGCGCTTATCAGCCGGGGGAGCGAACAGGCCTTGCTGTCCCGCTGGCCTCCCTTGATGCGATGAAGGCAGAGGCGGAGCGTCTATGGTCCGAAGCTGAAGGCAGGCCGGTTGAGACCAACATCGTGCGTGTGCTCAATTACGGTGATGAAAGCGCCGTTGTCTATTTCCGCAACACTTTCCCCGAAGATCGCGTCGTGCTCAGCAAATATGTTGCGGTGTTCGACGGGCCGAGCGGCAAGCTCATCCGCAACTTCAGCCGACCCCCGATCAATGAGGCGAAGGGCTGGGTCGAAGGCGCGCATTTCGTGCAGATCGATCACTGGCCGCTGCGCTGGTTGTACTTTCTTGGTGGGCTGACGGGCTGCGTGATGATTGCCACAGGAATGCTGTTCTGGCTGCGCGCTCGTGAGCGGCAGCATGAGTCAGGTGCTTGGAGCTTTCGCGTAATGGAAACGCTGACCATCGCCGGGACCACTGGAATCATTGCAGCAACCGGCGCCTTTCTGGTGGCGAACCGGCTTTTGCCAAGGGATGCGGCGGCCTTTGGACTTGAGCGCGCCGGGTTAGAAATCGCTGCATTCTGGGCAGTGTGGCTCGCGGCGCTCGTCCACGCTGCCCGCTTGCGGAGCGCCGCATGGGCGCAGCAATGCTGGTCGATCGCGGGGCTGGCGCTGCTCGCGGTGGCTCTTAACGCGGCGACCACCGGGCACCACATGATCGCCGCCATGATTGCGGGTCTTTGGCCAATTGCTGTAATGGACGCGATGCTTGTTGCTGCCGCTTGCTTGGCAGGCTGGGCGGCGTTCCGCTTGCAACCGCGAGTTGCACGGGCCTTACCTGATCGCGTTCCTGCGCCTGCCGAATAATGCTGGTGCTGATGGTCTTTGCGCTCATGAGCAATTTTTGCGGCTGCGCGCTTCTGGCACTTTCGCAAGCGCGACACTGGCAGGCTGTCAGTCAATCCGCCGCCTCCCCGCCGCGCGCGCTTCGCAAAGCGGGGTGGGGTTTTTTACTTGCCAGTCTTGTCTTCTGCATTGCGCGAGATGGGCCCAGCTTTGCGATCCTGTTCTGGCCGCTGCTCGCCATGTTGAGCGCGCTCGGTGTTGCATCACTCCTGACCTGGCGGCCAACGATCTTACGTCCGCTGGCATGGCTATTGAGGCTCCCGGACACCCGGCGGTAAGAGCGCGGCGTTTTCTCATGCCAGCTAAGCGTAGTTTCTGCGCCTGCCGCGCGTCACCGGGCTTCGTCAGCTACAGCACCTTGCGCAGACTGACGCTTATCACCCGGCCCAGCGGATCGAGATAGGCAGGCTGGTAACTGAGCGGCGTTCCGCCTGCTCCGTCACGCACTGCGGGGCGAGTATTGAACAGGTTGTTGATCCCGATACTGGCCCGAGTGCCCTTGAGCCATCCCGGCGCGTTCAGTCCGCCGAACACCGCGGCGAGGTTGGCAAAAAGGTTGAGGTTGACGATGGCAATGTCATCAAAACTCAGGTCACCCGTCGCGGCCCCACCGACATCGCGGATCGAGGTTGCGCTGCGCCAGTTCGCCGTTATGCGCGCGCCAAGGCCATCCTTGTAAGCGCCTGCCTGCAATTCGACTTCATGGCGTCGCCGCCCGCCAAGGAAATCGACCGCACCCCCGTCCAGAAGATCAAGGCTTGGCGCACCAGAACCCAGTACGACTTCGTCCTGAAGAAACCAGTTGTGATAAAGGCTCAGATAAAGCCGGCTGGAGAGATTGCCTGCCGCCTGCGCAATCGCGCTGCCAGAGCCTGCTTGCACGAACTTGGCATTGGGAAACAAGCGCCGCGCTTCTGCCTCGCTGGCAAGCACGCGTACCTTTGCATCGCGCATGAATTCCGGAACCTCGCCGAGCGGACGGGTCAGATTGATACCCCAGCGCAATTGTTGCTGGCGGGCCGCAGCAAAGTTGATCGGACGCGCATCGATCTGCAGCAAACGCCCGTCTGCATCGCGCGAAAAGCGTTCAGGGAAGGCCGCCTCAAGCTGCGAGGTGACGATCGGGAACGGTGCGATGACATCGTCGATCCGGGTTCGGACATAGTCGAGGCTGAGGTTGAAATCGGTCTTGGCAAGCGGCCGCAAGTTAAGGCCCAATCGCAGCACATGGCGATCATCATTGCGCAGGCTGCCATTACCCCCCGAAACGCGGTTGAGATCCACCACCTCCCTTCGCGCAAAATCGAACGTCCGCACGTTGGGCGTGATAATCACCGGTCCCCCGAGTTGTTCGAGGGTGGGCGCACCTTCTTCTCGCGTGACCGAGGCGATCACATCAAGGCCCGCCACCGGAGCCCAGGTAAGCCCGTAGCCATAGGTCCACAACGTCCCCGCGTCGGAAAGCTGCTCGACAGCGGCATTGGCATTCAGTGCGAGATTGCCGAGCGGCGCGGCCTTGCCCTCGGCGCGGGCGAACAGCGGGATTGTGATATCAGCTTGCGCCGTGCCGCGATCGCGTGACAGATCGGCGTTGACTTCGCTTGCGGCGAAGCTTGCCCGGCTCGTGAAGTCGCGGAACTCGGTGCCGAGGCGCATACTCACCGAAGCCGACCCAGCGGGCAGTTTGGCAAAAGGGCCGCTGGCGATGATATCCGCGGTGATCCGTGTGTCTGTCGATCGTGCAGCATCGCGCGGGGCGTTCAGGCCTGCGGTGTCGGTCAGCACCTCGGCTTCGGTGCGATCAAAATTGCCGAGTGCGGTCCATTGCCAGCGCCCGCTTCCGCCCGCCAGTGTGGTGCCAAGGTGCACCAGCGTCTGGTCACTATCGCGCCGCAGGGCCTGATCACCATCGCCCACCCCGAGCAGGCTACCGTTGCGGGTCACGTTGATGCGCCCGTTGACGCTGGCCGCAATGTCCTTGAGCACATGGCCGCCGAGCACGCCATTAACGCCTAAGCTTTCGCTATCGGGCAGGAGCGTGCGCGACTGGCCGAGGTCGGGCGCGTCGGCGAATTGCTGTACGTCCCGCTCGCTTTCCAGCAGGGAATCGGCCTGCGAATAGGTTGCGCCGAGACTGATCCGTGTGTCCCCGACAAGCCGGAGATAGTCTGCGTTGGCGGTGCCGCTGTCGCGCCCACCATCGGTCGGAACGATATAGCCAAGCTGGCCAACGCGCGACTGGAAACGCGAGAAAGTGACGATGTTCACCACCTTCTGATCAGCGCGGAAGCCATATTGCAGCGCCAGCTCTTCGGGAAAGATTTCCATGCGCTCGATCGCCTCGCTGGGAATCCGCGCGATCTCCGAGAAGTCCGAAACGCGCCGCCCGTTGAGCAGCGTGACGGGCAATCCACCGGAGCGACCACGATTGCTGGCGGTCTGCGGCGCGATCGTTTCGAGCAATGCCGCGATGTTATCAGCCCCGAAGGCGCGTATGTCGAGCTGGTTGAAAGTGCGTTCGGGCGGGATGTCGCTATTGACCGCACCTCGCGGGCGCTCCCCGGCGACGACAATGCCATCGGTACTTGTCCCGCCTCCGGCTATCGTCGCCTGATCACTCTCAGGCCCGCCTTCCGCCGGCAGCACATCCTTGAGCCGCTCCTCAAGCGCACGAACAACCTCGGGCGGGAGAGGTTTGCCATCGGGCCCGAGGAAAACACGGCCCGATGATGGCGTCGAAGGAGCTTGTCCGGTAGCCTCGGGTGCCTCGGCCTGCGCGCTTGCAGCGGAGGGCGTTTCGGCCTCTTGCGCCCCAAGCGCCGCAGCCGGAAGCCCTGCCATCAGACCCATCACCCATGTTTTTTGCATCGTCACGCCGTGTCTCCAAGTTCATCAACCTGGGGGCGATCAAAACAGCGGCTGGTAGCGGGAGGATGGCGCGGCAGTAACGATGCGTGATACGCAAATGCTACAAAGCATTGTTAGCAGACGTATCATGGCACCTGATGGCGATTCCCCGAATGCAGTCCTGATCGTCGACGATGACGCCAGCATCCGCGATGCTATCGCTGATTTCCTTGGGGCACATGGTTATGCGGTGCGTTCGGCTGCCAATGCGGCGGCTTGCGAGCGCGAGCTGGCCGACGCTCCGGCCGACCTTATCGTTCTTGATGTGATGATGCCGGGAGAGGACGGACTCTCACTCTGTCGCCGCCTCGGGGCGATTGGCACTCCCATTCTCATGTTGAGCGCGCTGGACGATGTCACTGACCGGATTGTCGGTCTCGAGGTCGGTGCATGGGACTACATGATCAAACCGTTCGAACCGCGCGAACTGCTCGCCCGCGTGCGCGCTCTGCTGCGCCGTCCAGCGACCGAACGATCCGATACCCATGACGACACGCAGGGCGTGGTCTTTGCCGGATGGTGGTTTGACATCGAGCAGCGGCGTCTGCGTGATCCGGGCGGACGAGCTCTGGCGCTGACCGAGGGCGAACACGCACTGCTCGCTGCCTTTGTCCGGTGTCCGGGCCGCATCCTCACCCGTGACACGCTGCTTGATCTGGCGCGCGGGATCGATGCGGCGTCTTATGACCGGGCGATCGACATCGCGGTCAGCCGCCTGCGTCGCAAGCTGGCCGAGGCTGATCCGACCCCGCTTATCGAGACTGTGCGGGGCTCAGGCTACCGGTTCATGCCCAAGGTGCGGCGGGCATGAGGCGCGCGCGCAGTGCGCTGGTGTCAATCGGCGGCTTCGGGGTCGCTGTCGCGGTCTTGAGCGTGGCAACCACCGCCGCGATCGTGCTGGCCGCACCCCCGCCACCCCAACAGCGCATCACCGTTGCCGAGGCGATCATGGCGTTGAAGGGCCCCGTGTCAGGGTTCGAGCGCCGTATTGCCGCGAGCCCGCCTGACGGACCGACGATTGCCGTGGTCGAGGGTCTTATTGCCGGGGGGCTCGGCAAATCTGTGGACGATGTGCGGGTTGCACGGCTCGACTCCGCGGCACCACTTTCCGTCAGCGTCCACAGCGGCCCCGAGATGACAGTGAACGGCAATAACCAAGCCGGATCTTCCGCCCCTATCGTCCTGCGGCAGATCGGGAAAGGTGATGCGCAGGAACTTGATCCCGAAGCGGCAAATGTTGCGCTGGGCAGCGTGCTGACCGGAGGCGGAACAGGTGATGTGCAGGAACTCCGGCCCGAAGCGGTCAGCGATGCGCTGGGCAGCGTGCTGATCAACCTGCCGCTGCCCGCCTACGCTGCCAGTGTGCGGCAGCCGGATGGCCGTTGGCTTGTGGTTGAACCGGTGCGGCCCTTTCTGAGCGGATGGCAGCGCAGCATTCTGATCGCCCTGTCGGTCAGCCTGCTGCTGCTTGCTCCGCTTGCGTGGTTCTATGCACGGCGCCTGACGCGCCCGTTTCGCGCCATTGCCGGCGCCCTGAGAAATGATGCGGCAGAGGTCCCGCAGGAAGGCCCGCGCGAGCTGCGCGAGGCAGCGGCGGCCATTGCGGCGATGCAAAACCGTCTGGCGATCGAGGCGGCAGAACGCGCACGGATGCTGACCGCGATCGCCCATGACCTGAGGACTCCGCTCACCGGCCTGCGGCTGCGAATCGAGGCGACCCCCGAACCGCAGCGCGCGCGCATGGTCGCCGATGTCGAGCGGATGCAGGCAATGATCGACGAAGTCCTCACCTTTGCCCGTGATGCCGCCGCGCCGCGCGTGATGGTGGACGTCCGCACGCTTATCGCTACCATCGTCGAGGATATGGGAGAACGCGCCGCGACCATCCGGCTTTTGCCGGGCGATGATGCCATGATCTGCGTCCCCGAACCTGCCTTTCGCCGCACTGTCGAAAACCTGCTCCGCAACGCCATCGACTATGCGGGCGGCGGCACGATCGCTATCGAAAGTCTGGCCGGATTTATCGCGGTATCGGTTGCCGATCATGGTCCGGGCATCCCTGCCGCGGATCGCGAAAGACTGCTGCGCCCGTTCGAGCGCGGCGATGCTTCGCGCAACCGCGAAACCGGCGGCGCCGGTCTTGGCCTCAGCATCGTGTCTGACTTCGCGGCCCAGAATCGCGGCGCCTTTACCTTGGCTGATGGTCCGGGAGGTGGAACGGTTGCCACTCTGACACTGCCTTGCGAGCGGGCGAGCGATAGCCCTGTCGTCCGGCTTTGACGCCGTTAGATCGCTCTTGGCCGCTTTAAAGCGGCTGTTTTGAGCCTGGCTCAGCTTAATCCCGCGCCTTTAGCACCTCGAAACAGGCAAGCAGGTCGGCGATCTCGTCATCTTCCAAGACAAATTCCGGCCTCTCCATTGAATGGCCGACCTGAATTCCCCGCTTGAACGAACCTGCGATTGCCCAATCCGGCAAGCGGTTGGCCGCGCGGCGCCGACTGGGGGCATTCTCTGATTGTCTCAGAGAAAGTCGCTTAATCATCAATGGTCACTAGTTAAATATTCAGTGGTTTCAGGCGATGAACAAGCTAGGATTGAATTTGTCAAATCATAATGAAAAAACACAAGATAAATATAAATCATTTTTTTGAGATAAGTATTTTACTAAAGATCGGAAAAGAGGTCCAATTTACTTTAACAAGACGAAAGATGTGATGAACATATTGCGGTAGGGGCATTTGTGTCCATCCCATAATTGTGTGCGGGGCTGTCGTTGGTCGGGTTTTTCGCCATCTGCGGTCATAGTCGAATTGCCAATTCCCGCCGGGTGCTCTTATCCGCTAGGGTGTCAATCAGGGACTGTGCCAGCCGCTGATTTGCACTTTCGAAGTCTTGCAGACAACTATAGCACACGTGCCGGGAGTGGGGGCGAGAATGGATGAGGCGCTCTACAAAGACATGCTTGATGCCATCTCGGATGGTATGGTGGTATTCGGCATGGACCGGCGGATTACCTACTGCAATCAGGCATTTCTTGACATTACCGGGTTCGAGCACGGCGATCTCGATCATGCGCTCTGCGGGATCATCCAGGGTGCCCAAACAGATCCGCAGACCAGTGCGGCGATTGACGAAGCACTTGCCCGCGGCGAACCGTTTGATGGCGAAATTCTCAATTATCGCAAGTCAGGCGAGACTTTCTGGAACCACCTGACGTTCAAGCCGGTGACTGACGCGGCGGGCACAGTCACGCACTTTATCGGCATATCACGCGATGTGACGGCGAGCCGCAGCGCACGAACACGCTATTCCCAGCTCGAGCGCGATTACGAGTTCATTTTCGAGAATGTGCTGGCGGGCATCATCATTCATGATCCCGATTCCCGTATCCGCTACATCAATCGCAAGGCGCGTGATATGCTCGGTCTGACCGGGGACGCCGCGATCGACCGGACTGCCCAGGATCGTGGCTGGCAGTTCCTGCGCCCTGATGGATCCATGATGCCGCCTGAGGAACTGCCGTTCAACCGGGCGTTGCAGGAGCGTGCAACCGTGCGCGGCGTGCTGCTGGGGCGCAGGCATCCTGCGGATGGCAATGTCGTCTGGGCGTTATGCAATGCGTTCCTTGCCACCGACGACGATGGCGAAGTGGCAGCAGTGCTTGTGAGCTTCAGCGACGTTTCACGCCTGATCGAGAGCGAGCAGTCCGCCCGTGCCTATCGCGAACGCTTTGAACTGGCGGCTCGTGCCAGTCAGGACGTGATCTTCGAATGGAACATTGAAACCGGCGCGTTCTTCGCCAACGAGGCGTTCAGCAAAGTCTATGGTTATGACCCGCCGGAAATCATGGGTCCTCACAATCTGAATGCGCGCCATACGCTCGAAGCCGATCAGAATGTGGTGCAAGACATGACGCTTGAGGCCATCGCATCAGGTAAGCAGCGATTTTCGATCAATCACAAGATTAACCGGCCGGACGGATCGATTGGCCATATCGTGATCCGTGCTTTCATTGTTCGCAATCCCGAAGGGGAGGCTTCGCGGGTGATCGGGACGGCGACCGATATTGGCCAACTTACGGCTGCGCTTGCCGCGCTCGAAGAATCCGAGATGCGTTTCCGGATCATCGCGGACACCGTCAGCGACATCCTGTGGGATCACAATTTCGAGACCGGGCAATCCTGGATAACGCCCGACTGGGGCGCCAAGCTTGGGATGGATGCTCAGCCAGCGCCTTTCAAACCATCCCACTGGACGGATCTGATAAGCCCCGCAGACCTGCGAGCAACCTTCCAATCCTATCGTGAAGCGCTGAAATCGGATGCCACGCAGTGGGAGAAGGAATACCAGATGGTAGGCGCCGATCTCCAGAAGATCGATGTCGCCGTCAAGGCATCCATCCTGCGCCACCCCGATGGCAGGGCCTATCGGGTATTGGGCAGCGTGCGCGACGTTACCGCCATCAAGCGGCAGCAGGAAGGCTATACCCGCTCCCGCGCCCTTGAAGCGGTCGGACAATTGACCGGCGGCATCGCGCATGATTTCAACAATCTGCTGATGATCATCCAGGGCAATGCCGAATTGCTCGGAATGAGTGCTCTGGTCGGCGAGGATGCCGAAAGCGTCGCCCTGATCAGCCGCGCTGCAGAAAGCGCCGCCACTTTGACAAAGCGACTGCTGGCCTTTTCCGGCCAGACCCGGTTTCAGGCGAGCTGCGTCGATATCGCGGCATTGCTCGAGAGCATGTGGCCCTTGCTGCGGGCAGGACTGCCTGAAAGCATTTCACTGACCAAGAGCATCTGTGAAGACATCTGGGATCCGAATGTCGATCCCAACGCCCTGGAACACGCAATCATCAATCTTGCGATGAATGCGAAGGACGCCATGCCGAACGGCGGGGAAATCTCGATTGTCTGCGAAAATCACGTTGTGACAGACGATATGGTGCCCAATGCGTCGGGCCTTGCGCCGGGCCGCTATGTGCTTCTGTCCTTGTCCGATACGGGCAGCGGGATGTCCGCAGCAGTGCTGGCCAAGGCATTCGAACCCTATTTCACTACCAAGGAATTCGGGAAGGGGACCGGGTTGGGCCTCAGCACCGTGTATGGATTTGCCACCCAGTCGAATGGCAATGTCACAATATACAGCGAGGAAGGCCGCGGCACCACCGTCAACCTTTACCTTACAGCGTGTCCGGACTGCACCGTGCCCAAGCCTGATGCTGCCGTCGAGGCGGAGCGTGTTGATGCGTCACGCCAGAAGCGCATTCTGGTGGTGGAAGACCAGCCCGAAGTGCGCGCACATGTTGAAAGGCTGCTCTCGCGACTGGGATACGCGGTTGTCTCGGCAAGCGATGCGGTGTCGGCGCTGGCGATCCTGAAGCAAGAACAGCCGTTCGATCTTCTCTATACCGATATCGTCATGCCCGGCGGGATGAATGGTCAGGAGCTCGGCAAGGCGGCCGAGGAAATAGCGCCTCAGATGAGAGTGCTTTACACCTCGGGTTATCCCGCTGGCGCGTTCGAGCATCTTGGCCTCGAAGATCAGAGCAGCATCACAATCCTGCGCAAACCTTACAAAGCCGATCAGCTTAAAGAGGCCATCGCCAAGGCGCTGTCTGATTGACCATGAGATTTGCTGGGTGTCGCGGCCCTCGGGCCACAGGTCGATGGTCTCAGTAGTCCTGCGGACGCGGTTTTCACGCTCTGTGGCAGAACTTTCCGCTAGATAGGTAGTGGTCGACGGGAACCACCGCTGAACTGGCTGCGCCTCCTGCGGCTGATCGCGCGGTGGTTCTACAGAGCTCCCTATTGGTACCCCCCAAGGCCTTGTCCAGACTGGGCTCGACCAGAGAGCGGGTCCCGGATGTCTGGTGAACTGGTCCTCACCGGCATCCGGGATTTTCAGGGTAGCGCTCGCGGAGAAAGGGGGAGTGTCAGGTGATGCCGCTACGGACCCCTGCTGGAGCGCCGCCCGGACCCGGCCTGCCGCTGCGTGATTACATAAACGCCAAGACAGGCGGCCCGTTGTTGCCTATGAAGGCGAACAGAATAAAGCAACGTCAGGAGAGCTTGTTGTCTGGGGGGCCGGAAACGATGGCAGATCATGGCCTTCCGGCACGTCGGTTACTTGTGCTCGATGACGATCCGGCCGTGCGGCACACGATCGCACTGATGGCGAAACGGATGGGCGCTGCGGTGCAGGTCTGCTCGACGCTCGCCGAGTTCGAAGCGATGATAGTCAGCTTCGCGCCTGATCTGCTCCTCATTGATCTGATGATGCCCGATGTTGATGGCATCGAAGTCATCGCCCGGGTTGGCCCGCATTGCCAGGCTGCAATCTATGTGATGACCGGTGCCGACAAGCGCACCTTCGAAGCATCACGCGGTGTCCTGAGCGCATCCAGGACGCAGATTGCCGGTTTCCTGCACAAGCCGTTCTCCGCCGCCGACCTTCAGCAAGTTCTCGAGCGGGAAAGCATCGACCTTCCGGATCCGTCTGCCGTTCTGCATAGGGCTGGTCCTGCTGATCTGCTTTCGCCCGGCGAATTCGAAGAAGCAGCCAAAAGCGGCCAGATCGGGCCCTTCTTCCAGCCGATCATTTACAGCGAGGGGGGGCGTCTCAAGGGTTTTGAAGCTCTGCTGCGCATCACCGGTCAGAGCAATGGCTTTTTCGCACCGCAATATCTCGAACAGCTGGTCCGCGATGATGACCTTTCGACCTTCGTCACCGATATCGTGATCGACAAGTCGCTGGGATTTCTCGCCGGGCTGGCGAGTGCGCCCGAGCTTTCGATTTCGATCAACATCTTCGGCGTTCACGCCGTGGCCGATGGTTTTCGGGAACGGCTTGTGGAACGTTGCACCCATTATGCGATCGCACCCAGCCGGGTTATTCTCGAACTGAGCGAGGCTGCGCTGTTCGAATTCGACGAGCAGGACTTCCGCAAGATTACCCAGTTGCGGCTCGCCGGATTCGGCCTGTCGATTGATGACTTCGGCACCGGAAATTCGTCGCTTGGCCGGTTGGCCAGCCTGCCGTTTTCGGAACTGAAGATCGACAAGTCATTCTGCCTCGCCTTGCCGGGGTCAGAATCGGCCGAAGCCGTGATCGAGGCCTGTCTTGGTATCGCCCGCAAGCTTGATATGACAGTGACCGCCGAAGGGATCGAGACCGGCGAGATAGCTGCGCGACTGGCGGCAATGGGTTGCCACGCTTTGCAGGGGCATTACTTCGGGCAGGCCATGCCCGCCGATGAGGCGGCGCAGTGGATCAGGGAAGTGGGCTCCGGATCGGCGGCCTGAGCCGGGCCGGCATCCCCTGATCGTCCCATGGCCCTGCCTGCCAGCAAGGGACTGGGCCGCGACCGGTCACCAGCATTCAGGAATTTGGCGATTTCACTCCGACACAATCGTCGAGTGCACCTTGCAAAGCCTCAAGCGAGACTGGCTTGCGCAGGAATTTCAACGCCCCGAAAGTGACGGCTGCCTTGGCAACAAAGCTGCCTTCGACATTGGGGATCCCGCCCATATAACTGCCGCCGCCGGAAATCGCGATAATCGGCACATCGCCCAGCGGACTGCGCTTGATCATGCGAATAAATTCCAGACCTTCGACATCGGGCATGAAGATGTCGGTGATGATGACATCGGGTTCAAGCTCGCTGTTGCCCGACAACAAGGCATCAATATCGGTGATGCGCTCAGTGGCATGGCCAAGCTTGCGCAATTGCCGTTCAAGAGTGCGAGCCGTCATAGGGTCATCTTCCTTGAACAGCACCCGCATGGCGAAATCTCAGCAACCTTCCGCTGCGCGAAACAATCGCGCTATGTTGATGAGCCGACCATCGCCGATTTTCTGGATCGCGTGGTGGCGATGCGATTCCACGGTGCGAACGCTGATATCCAGCCGGGCGGCGATCTCCTTGCTTTGCAGCCCATCGCTGGCGAGTTGCATGATTTCGCGTTCGCGTGCTGTGAGATTGGCAATGATCGTGCGGGCCTCGTCGCTGGTATAGCTCTGATCTGCGGGCCTGCTGCGCGTGGCCAGTGCAGCCCTGATCTTTGTCGCGATCTGATCAAATGAACCCGGTTTTTCAATGAAATCGGCTGCGCCAAGCCGCATGGCCTCCACTGCCAGCGGGATATCGCCATGGGATGTGAAGAAGACGACCGGGATGCTGCGGCGTCGTTCGGGAATGGCCTTGAGGGTCTCGATCCCATCGAGGCCTGGCATTCGCATATCAAGCAAGATGCAATCCGGTTCGAGATATTCGAGCGCTTCCAGCAGATCCTGGCCGCTGGCAAAGGGGTGCGCACGAAACCCATGGGCTGCCAAACCCCGCCCGACCGTAGTCCTTACATCGCGCTGATCATCCACAATGGCGACGAGCGGATCATCGGCAATTTCGGTATTCATCCGAGAACCTCCTACCCAGAAGGCGTTACCGCCTCGCAGCTTGCGTCACCCTGTTGCGGCACATCGGGCTAAGTGACAAGACAGGTTGATGAAACTGCGAAAATACGCGGATGCAACCTACCCTAAAGCACCAGCTTAAGCATGGTGCGCAGCCTTATTTGCCTTTTGATGAGTTACATCAGAAGCAATGAATTATCAAATGAATCCTCGGGCTTATACATGGGTAGCGGAGCCTTATGATTAACATATTCCTATGCGTGTGCCTGAGCCATTACGGCCCTCCGAGCAAAGAAATGATAATTCAGAACAAGTTATTACGCTCGCAGGCTCGGGCGACACACATATGCCCTGAAGGAAAGGTATCGTTAAATGAACGACAGGCGCCAGGCCCAGCGTAGCATTGCCACGTTTAAGAGCGCTTATGTCCTGAATAGTGCAGGCATCCACTTCGTAACGCTCAGAAATATTTCGGAAACAGGGATCTGCTTCGATGTCTGTCCGGGCGTGAGCGTGGGGGACGAGATCACCTTCAGCTATGACAGCGAAGGGCCGAAATCTGGCACGGTCAGGTGGGTGGCTGATGGCCGTTTCGGGGTCAGCGCCAGCATCGGCCAACTGCCGGGAAGCTGCCCGTCGCGCCGCCCCTTACGGTCTGTCCGGCTGCCGATGTCGTTGAAGGCCGAATTGTTTGTGGAGGGACGCCGTGAACAGGTGGCCATCCACAACCTGTCGCTGCGCGGCACGTGTATCGATTCAGTGCCCGGACTTCGCCCCGGCCAGCTTGTCTCGATCGAGATCGGCGGGCGCAGTTTTGAACTGGCAACCGTCCGCTGGCAGGCCGCACATCGGGCAGGCATCTGCTTTGCGAAGCCCGTGGCGCCTCATGAATTTCGCGCTCTTGTCGAAAGATTGCAACGCTGCGCCCCCTCACCGGCAGCACATGTGGTGCCTTGGGAGCCGGGATCTGTGTCCGAACTCACGATCCAGCCAGGGTAACCCGGCTATCCACAGCGCCATCGGCTCGCAAAACAGTTGCATTGTCGAACCTGATTGCGGAACGCAAGGGCGCGGCCTAAGTGTGCAGGCGGCTGGGTGGAGGGTGATATGGTCGAGCTGCAGGAAGGCTTAAGTTGGCTCCCCCTCTTTGCGCTTGATCGTGTTTCCGATTTCGTGATCATCACTGATGGCGACGTGCTGGCCGAAGGCGGCCCGCGAATGATCTATGTCAATCGCGCTCTCATGGAAGCGACCGGCTATGCCGAAGCCGAATTGATCGGGCAATCGCCGCGCATCTTCCAGGGCAAGAACACCGACAAGGCAGCGCTTGCAAGAGTGAAGGCGGGGCTAAGGGCCGGCCGGACAATTCGCGAAGAGGTGCTCAATTACACCAAGCAGGGGCGCCCCTACTGGACCGAGCTTAACATCGCTCCGATCCGCGATGCTTCAGGCCAAACCCGGTTTTTTCTTTCGGTGCAGCGCGACGTTACCGAAAAACGCCTTGTCAGCGAAGCGCGTGAGCGCGACCGGCGGCTGTTCGCCGCGGGCGAGATTATCGGTGATCTCGGCACGTGGAGCTACGATGTTGCCGAGGACCGGATCCTGTGGTCCGATGGGGCATACACCTTGCTGGATCTGGAAAAAGGGCAGACTCCGCAACCAGCAGAAGAATATCTGAACTTCATCGCGCCGCCTGATCGGCCGGCAATGCTCGAGTTGATGGATCGCTGCATCGATCATGCGATGCCTTTCGAACGGGAATTCGCCGGGCTAACCGCCAAAGGGATTCCCTTGCGGCTGGCAATCCGCGGCGAGCCTCTCCTGGGCGAGGATGGCCGAACCATTGCGGTGGTCGGTGCAATCCGCGACATCACCAACCAGCAACGCGTGCTTGACGCGCTGATCGAAACGCTGACCCATAACCGCAAGATGGAACGCTACTTCGCCAGTGCACGGCATGCGGCGAAAATCGGCACTTTCGATTATTCCGTGGGGCAGGATCTGCAATACTGGTCTGATGAGTTGCTCGAGATGACGGGGTTGAGCAACGCGCTTTTCCCTGCTCCCGCCGAAGCCTTTGTTTCCGGTATCGATCAGGCTGATCGCCCCTTGTTCGATGAGCTGTTCGGTCGTGCCATCCATCAGGGTGAAGATTACAACATCACGGTTCGCTTCCATCGTCCGGATGGGCGCATCATGCACATGAATGTCATTGCCGAAGTCCACGATGAGGATGGCGATCGCAGGATCGTCGGGATTGCGCGCGATGTGACCGAGGAAGTCGAGGCCTCGGCCTTGCTCAAGCTGCAGGAAGAACGATTCCGCATTATTGCCGACAGCGTCAGCGATGTTCTGTGGGATTACGACATCGAACAATCCAGTTTCTGGGCTTCGCCCAACTGGCAAGAGAAGCTCGGGCTGAATGCGGATTTGGCGCAGTTCAGTTCGGCCCGCTGGGTCGAATTTGTTGCCTCAGAGGACCGTGAGGAGACCCGCGCCTCCTTGATCGAAGCGCTCAAATCGGGTGTCCCGGTGTGGCGCCGGGATTGCAGGGTTGTCGATGATGACGGCAAGAAAGCCGATGTCGAGATTATCGCCTCGATCCTGCGCCGGGACAATAGCCGCGCCTACCGGTTGCTTGGCAATTTGCGCAATGTCACGCAGGAAAAACGCTTGCAGGAAGGTTTCACCCGCTCAAGGGCGCTGGAAGCTGTGGGCCAGATGACCGGCGGCGTCGCCCATGATTTCAACAATCTCCTGATGATCATTCAGGGCAATGCCGAATTGCTTGGGATGAGCCAGCTCGATGAAGAGGACCGCGAGTCCATCCAGTTGATCACCAAGGCATCGGAAGCAGCAGCCAATCTGACAGCAAAGCTTCTGTCATTTTCGGGGCAGACCCGGCTCAACAACACGCATCTCAACCTGCGCGATTTGATGGATGAGCTGTTGCCGCTGCTGAAGTCCGGACTGACCAGCGCGATCACCGTCAGGAGCAACATCGCCAGCGACATATGCGACATTGAGGTTGATGTGACCGCGCTCGAACAGGCCATCATCAATCTTGCTGTCAACGCCCGCGATGCGATGCCTGACGGCGGCACGATCGAGATCGCAGGCCAGAATCATATCGTTGCCGAAGATATGGTCGGCGCGAGCTATGATCTTGCCCCCGGCCAGTATGTTTGCCTCAGCGTATCCGACAATGGTGAGG
>JBKBMC010000049.1:0-17978 GCA_046296075.1 Erythrobacter sp.
GCCGCTCAACGAAGTGGTGTTCGATTTCTACGACCGGCTGAAGTCGATCTCCAGAGGCTATGCCAGCTTCGATTACGAGCAGATCGGCAGCCGCGAGGGTGATCTCGTCAAGATGAACATCCTCGTCAACAACGAGCCGGTGGATGCCCTGTCGCTGATCGTCCACCGCGCCAATGCGGAAGAGCGCGGGCGCGGCATGTGTGAGCGGCTGAAAGACCTGATCCCGCGCCACCTGTTCAAGATCCCGATCCAGGCCGCGATTGGCGGCAAGGTGATCGCGCGCGAGACCATCGCTGCGCTGCGCAAGGATGTGACCGCCAAGTGCTATGGCGGGGACATCAGCCGCAAGAAAAAACTGCTGGAGAAGCAGAAGAAGGGCAAGGCCCGGATGCGGGAATATGGCAATGTCTTAATCCCGCAGGAGGCGTTCATCGCTGCGCTGCGGATGGGGGAGGAGTGACCTTCTCCCCTCCCGATCGGGGGGGTGGGCGCGTGCTTTCAGGCAGGTCCAGGGCAGAGCCGTGCAGAACCGTCATGCCAATGAATGAATGGTCCTTTATCGCCGCCCCGGGCTTGACCCGGGGTCTCGCTGGGGTGACGGGTGTGAGCGCGTGCTTTCAGGCAGGTCTACCGCAGAGCCTTGGAGAACCGTCATGCCAATGATTGAATGGTCCTTCATCGTCGCCCCGGGCTTGACCCGGGGTCCCGCTTGCTTGTTTGGCGGGCTCAGATGAGCAAGCCAAAAAGGTCGTCCCAGTCCGGGTTTCCCTGCTCGATCAGGTCGAACTTCCACTGACGATGCCAGCGCTTGATACGCTTTTCATGCGCGATCGCCGCCGCGATAGACCCGCAGTGCTGTGCCCAGACGAGCCGCTTCAACCCATATCGCGCGCAGAAGTCAGAACCGCTTCCTTCGCGATGCTGGCTTATCCGGCGCGGCAGATCGGCTGTCACACCAACATACAGCGTGCCGCGATAGCGATCCGCCATGATGTAAACCCAACCCTCTGATATTTCGTGATTCATTTGTGAAAATGAAGAACAAGCGGGACCCCGGGTCAAGCCCGGGGCGACGGTTGGGTGAGGGGCAATCTGGGAGAGGGTGATGCTGGGCAGGGGAGAGGGTAAGAGGCGGAACGCCCGTGTTCTGGCGGTTGGGTGGTAGCAAGCCAGCCCCTTCAACATAATGGCCGTGGCTTTGCCGCGGTAGTTACTCGTCACGTGCCAACCACTTGCAATTCACTCTGTTCGCACACTATTCCGAGTGTACTATTCCAAGGGGAAAGAAAAATGGGTCGCAGCTCATCCACAAAGAGCCTTGAACGCGTGCAGCAACAGCTAGCCTCAAAACGCTTACGCAGATCTTCTGACTTTATCGATTCTGACCGCTTTGATGCAGAAGACAGATTAAGTGAGTTAGCTACTGCAATCTCGGACTTTCCGATGCTTACTGAGCTTCAACGCCATGTAGTCGTGAGTTCCATAGCGTGTCTTCAGACCTATCACCGAGGATTTTTAGCTATCGTGATGAGGCATGACATTACTATGAAGCTACGCGGTAGTGATCTCATTGGAGAAAAATATACCCTTAACGAGGTTCTAAAGGTTGCTGGAAATGAGGCAATAACTGTCGAAGAAATAATTGCCCATGCCGCACCCGTAAATTCAGTCACTGACATGATAAGCTGGCTTAGTAAAATATTTGATAGAGATTTTGTAGAATTAATAAGACACGCAGTGCCCCCTGATTTTAGAGATATTCCAGAAGGTGCTCCAAGAATAGTAAATGATGTCGATCAACTTCTTGCACATCTTTCAGAAACTTTCGAATTGCGTCACATTTTGGCCCATGAGGCTGCTCCTCGACTCGAATTATCGCCTTCCATCGCGGCCCGAGCGCTTCACGCTGTCGAGCAATGGATTGATGTCACTCAAGGTGTGCTGTGGCAAACCGTCTTGCGTGATGATCCACTTACCCAAATCGAGATGAATGCGGTTGCGGCAAAGTATCTCCAAAATTCTTCACGTAGACTTGCAAAGGCGATCAGGAGGGTACGCATGCGCCTTACTGGAGAAAAAAGATTCCTCTTTTCACGAAATCATCGGCGTTGGAAGGAAACCGTCATGGATTTTTCATCTTTGTCGTATGGTTCTATGAAAGGGTCGATGTGGCGATCAATTAACGCGCATTCACTTGTAAAAATGTTAGATGCAAGAAGCGCAGATTGTGAAGATTGGGCTGATTATCTTGAGATGGATTAGGATTTTCCAACAGGTCAACAGCCCATTAAGATTATCGCGCATAAAATCTTAAGTTAGTTTCTGTTCGCTTGGTACCAAATTTTTCGTAAAGTGTTCGATGTTCTCAGATCCCCATCTTAAAAAATCTAGCGCCCCCAGCACCGTCTCGCCCTTGCTCGCCAGCGATCCGACCTTCGCCCCCAACTCGCGCACTTCGACCGCCGAGAGAAACTGCGTCATCAGCCCCCCTCCCGCAACCGGGGAGGCAGCAGTCAGAACAGCCGATAGTCCCGCAGCGGCAAGCCGTTGGCCTCCACCCACGCATTAGCCGACAAGATCGCCTCACGATTGGCTTCGCGCCAGTCGCTAACGAGATTTTCCGGTTGGCGGTTTTCGGTCGGGGTGGTCATGCGTCTGAATTATCGGCAGAAACCGCATGCTTCAAGCGCAAGTAACGCCTCACCTTCCACCATCCTGCGGATGCTCCCGCCTGAGATAACGCCGCGCGTCACCGCCTACGGCTCAAACCCCTCATCCTTCAGCGTCCACTCTGTCCGCGGCGGCACCGGGGGCTTCGGTTTGCCGTAGGACCAGCCCTCGGGCGGATGGTGGCTTGGCGCCTCGGCCTGCGTGTCCTCGCGGTTGTCAGCGACCAGCCGTAACTGCTCCGGCGGATCGAAGCGATCGCTGCGCGCATGCCATGTCACGTCGAGCACCTCGCGGGTCTTGGCGTCGGCATTCATGGCGCCGAGGTCGCGGTCGCGCAGCGACAGGAAGTGCGCCCAGGCCTCGCGGGCTTCCTCGCTGAGGGCGGCCCAGCGGTGTTCGGCTTCGCGCTGCAAGCGCATCCGGATCGCCTCCACCTTGCGATCAATGCTGGCACGCACATCCTCGGCCGAGACGACGCGCAGCTCGCTTTCCCATTCGGCGCGCCATTCTTTCCTGAGCCGTTCGATCTCCGCCTTGCCGACGGCGTTCATCCCCTTGGGCTTGCCTTCGGCGAAGCGTTCGGGCGCGCGGTTCCTGAGGATGAACATCAGCAGCCGGTCATTATAGCGGCGTCTTGTGCCGACAAGCTTGCCATAGGAATAGAGCGGCTCCTCCACGCCGTTAAGCGCGCGGTCCATCACCACATCCTCGATCCGCTGCACCCCGAGCTGGAGCGCGGCCTCCCACGCGGCGCGAAAGCCTTTGGCACCGGGTTGGCGGCGCAATTCGTAAGCACCGCGCTGCGCCATGTCGACCGCCTTGCACGCCGCCTCGACCGAGCCGGTATCGGCAAGGGCCGCGATGAATTCGCGCTGGCGCTCAGGCGTCCAGCCATCGTGGCGCTGGCACTTGCGCGGGACGGGCGTGAATGCGGGCAGCTCGCCTGCGGGCACAGGCAGCCGGGTGGTCTGGGGCTTGGCGCGTCTGGTCATGGGCGGGAAGTGGAACATAAAACGAGCGAGTAGGAAAATCCGGGGGAGGGCGCTGCACAGGTGTGCAGCTTCACTTGGCGTTCAGCGCGCAAGGCCTTATAGGCGCCTGTCATGATCACTTCGCTTCACCAGCGCCTTGCGCACGCCGCCCTTCTCGGTGCTCTGCTCGCCACCACTGCTGCCTGTGGCGGAGGCAAGGCGCAGAAAGATGTCGCCTATGTCGCGCGCGATGTGGAAACGCTTTATGCCGAAGCGCAGCGGCGGCTTGATCGCGGCAACACGCTGCTGGCGGCAGGGCTGTTCGACGAGGTGGAGCGCCAGCATCCCTATTCGCCCTGGGCGCGCCGCGCACAGCTCATGAGCGCGTTCAGCTATTACATTGCCAAGGATTACAACAAGGCGATCCAGAACGCGCAGCGCTTCCTGTCGGTGCACCCCGGCAACAAGGATGCGCCCTACGCCTATTATCTGATCGCATTGAGCTATTACGAGCAGATCAGCGATGTGAACCGCGATCAGAAGATCACCGAACAGGCGCAGACAGCCTTGCAGGAAGTGAACCGCCGCTTCCCGCAGACCGAATATGCCGCCGATGCGCGGCTCAAGCTTGATCTTGTGTCCGATCACCTTGCGGGCAAGGAAATGGAGATCGGGCGGCTCTATCAGCGTTCGGGCCAGTGGCTGGCGGCTGCGATCCGGTTCCGCAACGTGATCGAAAAGTATGATACCACCAGCCACACGCCCGAGGCGCTGTTCCGTCTTGCGGAAAGCAATCTGGCGATCGGCGTCCCGGAAGAAGCGGTGAAGTACACCGCGGTGCTCGGCGCGAATTATCCCGGCAACCCGTGGTACGAACGGGCATACAAGCTCGTACAGAAGCACGCACCGGATGTCCGTCCGGGCTGAGGCCTGTGCGCCCGCCTGTTCATAGGCCCATCCATCACAGGTGACGCGCCGCTGCGCTTGGGCTAAGGCTTTCGCCACCCATGCTGACCCGGCTTTCGATCCGCAATATCGTCCTTATCGAAGCGCTCGATCTTGTGTTCGCGCGCGGGCTGGGCGTGCTGACGGGGGAGACGGGCGCGGGCAAATCGATCCTGCTTGATGCGCTCGGGCTGGTGCTGGGCGACCGCGCGGAAAGCGGGCTGGTTCGCGCCGGGGAGGACAAGGCGAGCGTCACCGCCAGCTTCGAATTCGCGCAGCTTCCCACCGCTGTCGCGGCGCCGTTGGATGATGCCGGGATCGAACTCGAACCGGGCGAGCCGCTGATCATCCGCCGCCAGATCAAGGCCGATGGCGGATCGAAAGCCTTTATCAATGATCAGCCCGCCAGCGTTGCCCTGCTGCGCGAGATCGCGCCTGCGCTGGTCGAACTGCATGGGCAGCACGATGATCGCGGGCTGGTGAACCCGCGCGGGCATCGCCTGCTGCTGGATCGCTATGCAGGCACGGATCTCGCCGCGCTGGAGCGGCGCTATGCGGCCTGGGCCAAGGCCGCAGCGCAGCTTTCCGAAGCGCGCGAGGCGGTGGAACAAGCCAAAGCGGACGAGGATCTGCTGGTTGCCCATCTTGCCGAACTGGTGGCATTGGAACCGCAGGCGGGCGAGGAAGCGCGCCTTGCCGGCATCCGCGCCGATATGCAGAAGGGCGAGAAACTTGCCGCTGATCTCGAAGGTTTGCGGCAGATCTGGGATGGCTCTGATTCGCCGCTTGCGGCGCTGCGCGTGGCAGCACGCAAGCTGGATCGCATTGCCGATCAGCATGCGCTGCTGGCCGAGGCGCTCGCGGCGCTGGACCGCGCGGTCATCGAGGCGAGCGAGGCGGAGGACAAGCTGCGCGATGCGGCCGAGGCACTGCTGCATGATCCGCTTGAGCTTGAACGTGCCGAAACCCGGTTGTTCGAACTGCGGGCAGCCGCGCGCAAGCATCGCTGCGAGGTTGATGCGCTGCCCGATCTGATGCGCGGGATGCGCGCGCAGCTTGACGCTATTGAAGGCGGCGAGGCCCAGCTTGATGCGCTTGAGGCAGGCGCGCGTGAAGCGCGCAGCGCTTATGTCGCGCTGGCCGAGGCTGCGCATGCCGATCGGGTCGCAGCGGCTGCGCGGCTTGATGCAGCAGTTGCGGCAGAACTTGCCCCGCTCAAACTGGATGCTGCGCGGTTTCGCACTGACGTGACGATACTCCCCGAAGATCGCTGGAATGCGAGCGGGATGAGCGCCGCCGAATTCCTCATTGCCACCAACCCCGGCGCGGACTTCGCGCCGCTCACCAAGATCGCCAGTGGCGGTGAGCTGTCGCGCTTTATCCTCGCGCTCAAAGTCGCGCTGGCTGAACAGGGCGGGGCGGCGACGATAATCTTCGACGAGATCGATCGCGGTGTCGGCGGCGCGGTGGCGAGCGCGATTGGCGAACGGCTTGCTCGGCTTGCCGCGCAGGAGGGGCAGTTGCTGGCCGTTACCCACTCACCGCAAGTCGCCGCGCGCGGACGACAGCATTACATGATTGCCAAGGCGTCTTCCGGCACTGTCACGAAAACCAGCGTGGTGCTGCTGGATGATGAAGGGCGGCGGCAGGAAATTGCCCGGATGCTGTCCGGCGCCGAAGTCACGCCGGAAGCCCGCGCACAAGCCGACCGGCTGCTGGAGGGGGTGTGATGTGAGCCGCTTTCTCCCGCTAATCCTGCTTGCCACAGCCTGCACCCCGGCAGTGTCCGTCAGCCAACCGGCCCCGGCACCGGTGCAGCCGAGCAATGCACTGTTCGGCACTGATGCCAATCTCGCCGCGTCCAAGCCTGATGCGATCCTGCGCTATGCCGATCACCCGCGCGGCTTTGCCGAGTTGCGGCTGCCGAAGGGCGACGGCTCGTTTCCGCTCGCGGTGATCTATCACGGCGGGTGCTGGAAGACTGGCATCGCCAGTCAAGCCTACATGGCCCCGCTCGCCACGCGCTGGCAGGAATTGGGCATCGCGACGATCAATGTCGACTACCGCGAAGTCGGCGATGGTGGCGGCTGGCCGGGTTCCTTCAGCGATTGGGCGGCTTCTGCCAAGCTGATCGACGCGGTTGCGGCACGTCACCCGATTGATCGCGCGCGGATCACGCTGGTCGGCCATTCGGCAGGGGCGCTGCCCGCGCAATGGCTCGCGATGCAGCAGGGCGCTGATGGCCCGCTTGGCACCCGAGCGCCGATCACGGCCCGTGCCGCGATCGTGCTCGACGGGCCGGGCGATGTCGCGGTTGAACGGGATGCTTTTGATAGGCTGTGCCAGTTTGCCGCGGTCGATCCCTTCATGGGCGGCGCGCCGCAGCAATTCCCCGAACGATACAGAGCCATTTCGCCCGCCACTGCCGCACCGCGACTGGCCGAGCTGCTGTTCGTGCAGGCAAGGCTGCCCGATCCCTCCGGCGCGACCCAGGCGGCAATAAGGGCAGGTGGGGCCAAGGTGATGGTCCGCGCCAATCCGGGGGCAAGCCATTTTGCCATCATCACCCCCGGCCATGCGGTCTATGCGACGCACGAACCTGCCATGCTGGCGGTGCTGAAGGGCGAAGACTAGGCAGATGAGCGATCCTGCAACCCTTTCGGAGGCCGAGGCCGCCAATGAATTGATGCGGCTGGCGCGTGCCATCGCGAAGCATGATCGGCTTTACCATGCGGAAGACTCGCCCGAGATTTCCGACGCCGAATATGACGCGTTGGTCCGCCGCAATGCCGAGCTGGAGGCAGCCTTTCCGCATCTGATCCGGGAGGATAGCCCGTCGCGCAAGGTGGGCCATCAGATCGCTGCCTCGCCGCTGGGAAAAGTCACCCACGAGGTTCGGATGATGAGCCTCGACAACGCTTTCTCTCCCGAGGAAGTCGCGGAGTGGCTCGCACGGATGCGGCGGTTCCTCAACCTGCCCGAAGACGCACCGCTGGCCTGCACGGCGGAGGACAAGATCGACGGGCTTTCGTGCTCGCTGCGCTACGAAAACGGGGTGCTGGTGCGTGCTGCTACCCGCGGCGACGGGCAGGTGGGCGAGGATGTGACGGCCAATGTCCAGTTCATCGATGATATTCCTAAAGACCTCCGTTCGTCTCGAGCGCAGTCGAGAGACCTGTTTGGCGAGGGCGTCTCGACTTCGCTCGACGCGAACGGTGAAGGAACCGCCCAAGGGGAGGGGAGTATCCCTGCCATCTTCGAGGTGCGCGGGGAGGTCTACATGGAAAAGCAAGCCTTTACCGCACTTAATGCTGCGCAGCATGAAGCGGGCGGGAAGATCTTTGCCAACCCGCGCAATGCGGCGGCGGGGAGCCTGCGCCAGAAGGATGCGAACGTCACCGCCAAGCGGCCCTTGCGGTTCTGGGCGCATGGCTGGGGTGCGGCGAGCGAAGTGCCGGGGGCGACCCAATCCGAGGTCGTCGAGCAATTGCGCGCTTGGGGATTTCCGGTTTCTCCGCTGTTCACCCGGGTCGAAGGGGGGACAGACGCGCTGATCGCACGCTTCAACGCGATCGGTAAAGCGCGGCCTGATCTGCCCTATGATATCGACGGGGTCGTCTACAAGCTCGACCGGCTCGACTGGCAGGCGCGGCTCGGTTTCGTAGCCAAGGCCCCGCGGTGGGCGCTGGCACACAAGTTCCCGGCGGAGCGGGCCGAAACCGTGGTGCAGGGAATCGACATTCAGGTCGGGCGCACCGGCAAGCTGACGCCGGTGGGCAGGCTTGCGCCGGTGCTGGTCGGCGGGGTGACGGTGACCAATGTGACACTCCACAACCGCGACGAGATCGCACGGCTTGGCCTGCGCGTGGGAGACCGCGTGGTGATCCAGCGTGCCGGGGATGTGATCCCGCAGGTCGTCGAGAATCTGTCGCGCGAGGAACCGCGCGCCGCTTTCCCGTTCCCCGATCACTGCCCCGAATGCGGCAGCGAGGCCGTGGCTGAAGAAGGCGAGGTCGATGTTCGCTGCACCGGCGGGCTGATCTGCCCGGCGCAGCGCACCCAGCGGCTCGAACACTTCGTCAGCCGCAAGGCCTTGGATATCGAAGGGCTTGGCGAGAAGACGATTGCGCAGTTCTTTGCGCTCGGCTGGCTGGAAAGTCCGGCGGATATCTTCCGGCTGCGGGAGCGGAGGAGTGATATTCTGGCGCTCGAAGGCTGGCAGGACAAGTCTGTGGATAACCTGTTGGCGGCCATCGAGGCCAAGCGTTCTCCTGATGCTGCGCGGCTGCTGTTCGGGCTGGGCATCCGCCATGTCGGCGAGGTGACGGCGCGGGACCTGATGAAGCATCTGCACGAACTGCCGGTGCTCCGGGCTTTGGCGATGTTTGCCAATGCGCCCCGCCTGCCGTTCGCCTCGAGCGAAGTCGAGAGGCAGATGCGCGAGCGTGTCTCGACGATGCTCGACACGAACGGGGATATGGCAGCACAGGCTCTCAGCGAGCTCACCGCCGTTGATGGCATCGGCCCAAGCGTGGTTCTGGCGCTCGGCGATTTCTTTCACGAGCCACATAACGTCGCCGTGTGGGAGGACCTGCTCGGGCAGGTCACCCCGCCGCGTTACGAAGTGAACACGCTCGAAAGCCGGGTCGCGGGCAAGACGGTGGTGTTCACAGGGAAGCTTGAAACCATGAGCCGCGATGAGGCCAAGGCACAGGCCGAACGGCTTGGCGCGAAGGCGGCGGGCAGCGTTTCGGCCAAGACCGATCTGCTGGTCGCTGGCCCGGGGGCTGGATCAAAGCTCAAGAAGGCGGCCGAGTTCGGGATCGAGGTGGTGGACGAGGCAGGCTGGGCGGCGATTGTCGCCGAGGCGCTTGGTTCGGCGGACGCCTAACGTGCTCGCCGTCGTCTGAGCCACAGGATCGCCCAGTCGCCGTTCTGCAAGCGTGCGGCCGGCCGGAACCCCGCTAGCCGCATCGCGCGTTTGACCGCGTCTTCTTGCTCGCCCGCCAGCAGTCCGGCAAGCAGCAGACTGCCGCCCGGCGCCACGGCTTTGGCAAAATCAGGGGCGAGTTCCACCAGTGGCCCGGCGAGGATATTGGCGATCAGGAGATCGTAAGGCCCGCGCACTTGCAGCAGCGGGTGATCCAGTCCTTCGGCCACCACCATCACCGCTTCGCCTGCTGCGGCACCCATGGGAATGTTGTTGAGCGCGGCGTTTTCCGCCACCACCTCGGCACAGACCGTATCAATATCCGACAGGGTGATCGCCGCGCGCGGCCATAGCGCCAGCGCGGCAAAGCCCAGCAGCCCCGTGCCGGTGCCGATGTCAGCGATGCGACTGGCCCGCATTCCGCTGGCCTTCATGTGACCCAGCATTTCAAGGCACCCGGCAGTAGTGCGGTGCTGGCCTGTGCCGAAGGCTTGAGAAGCGGGGATGACGAAGTCCATTGCCTGCGGGTCTGCCGGGTATTCGGGCGTGTGGACATGGAAGCGCCCGGCGCGGATGGGAGGCGTGCCCTGTTGGCTCAAGGTCACCCAGTCAGTTGGCGGGAGTTCCTCGATTGTGATGCGGGGCGCTTTGCCCGCGAACAATCCTGCCAGAGCGGCTTTTTCGGTTTTGCCCGGCTTTTTCGGAAACCAGCCTTCCAGCACCCACTCATCAGGCCTGTCCTCCGCGACTTCGTGCCCGGCGATCACCAGCGCGGGATCCCAGTCCTCGATCTCGTCATGCGCGAGCAATGCTGCCTGCACCACCTTCTTCGGTGCAAACAGCGAAAGCTTCCAGGTGGTGCTATCGGACAAAGCTTGCTCCGTTGGCATCAATCACTGCACCGGTCATGCTCGGCGGGGCGTCAAGCGCGCAGAAAGCGATGATGCGTGCGATTTCATCCGGCGTTGCCACGCGTCCCAAGGGGATATCGGCCAACAGACCCGGCCCGCCGCGGCTTGCGAGATAATCATCCGCCATGCTGGTGTCGGTAAAGCCGGGGGTGACAGCAAAGCTCAGGATGCCGTCCTTGGCATAGGCGCGGGCGATGGTCTTGTGCATGGCGATCATCCCCCCCTTGGCCGCAGCATAGTGCCAGTGTGCAGGGGAATCGCCGCGATAGGCTGCGCGGCTCGCCACATGGACAAGCCGTCCTGCAAAGCCGCGTTCCTGCCAGTGCAGCACAGCAAGGCGGGAGAGCTGCGCGGCAGAGGTGAGGTTGACCCGGAGCGTATCTTCCCATGCATCGAGCCATTCGAGACCTGACCGGTCGAGCCGGTTGGCTTCGAATCGTCCGGCATTGTTCACCACCACGTCGATGGCGCCGCCAGCGACATCAAGGGCCGCGTCCCACAGGTCTTGAACACTGAGAGGGTCTCCGAAATCAGCCGCGATAATCGGAAGCGCGCTTTCGGCCGAGGGTTGCGGCCGGGAGGCATGGCCGATCACCGGCACCCCCCGTGCCGCAAGTATATCAAGCGCCGCCCTGCCAATTCCGCGGCTTGATCCCGTAACAAGAATGTGTCCCATGCAATCACCTATCCGAAACTTTGCAAGACTTGTCGAGCGCAAGGGCGCTTGTCAGACGCGCTTGCGGCGTTAAGGGAAGGGCAACAAGGGGATCGATCAAGGTGACCATGAAGACAAGACCGCTTTCGCCGCATTTGCAGATCTGGCGCTGGGGACCGCACATGCTGGTTTCCATCCTCCACCGCGCAACGGGTGATGGTATGGCGCTGGTCGGGCTTGGTGTGCTGGTATGGTGGCTCGGCGCGCTGGCCAGCGGGCCGGAAGCCTACGCCACGTTCCAGGCGGCCATGGGATCGCCGGTGGGAATGGTGGTGCTGGTGGGGCTTTCCTGGGCCTTCTTCACGCATCTGATGAGCGGCCTTCGCCACTTCGTGCTTGATATTGGCGCGGGATACGAACTCACCACCAATCGTTTCTGGTCGATGGCATCGCCGGCAATCGCGGTGGTGCTCACAATGGGCTTCTGGGCCCTGATGCTGACCAAATAGGGCAGGCGAGACATGGGTAACGGAACTTCGATCGGCCGGGTACGCGGCCTCGGCTCGGCGCATCACGGCGCGCATCACTGGCTGGTGCAGCGCACCACTGCGATCGGTAATGTGGTGCTGATGGCCTGGCTTCTCGCCAGCTTCGTGATGCTGGGCGACTTCGGATATGACAACATGGTGAAGTGGCTGACCCAGCCGGTCGCCGCCGTTCCGATGATCCTGCTCGTGATCAGCCTGTTCTGGCACGCGCGGCTCGGACTTCAGGTGGTGATCGAGGATTATGTCCACGATACCGGCACCAAATTCGCCGTTCTTTCGGCGCTTAATCTTGCAACAATTGGCGGCGGCGCGTTCGGCATTTTCAGCGTCGCCACGCTCGCATTCGGAGGTAATGCCTGATGGCAACCGCAGCTCCCAAGGGAACCGCAAATGATGTGGGGGGCGCGCATCTGACGGGCGCTTACACCATCGTCGATCACACCTATGACGTGGTCGTGGTGGGCGCGGGTGGTTCGGGCCTGCGCGCAACGATGGGCGCGGCTGAATCCGGCCTGCGCACCGCCAACATCTCCAAGGTGTTCCCGACACGCTCGCACACCGTGGCAGCTCAGGGCGGGATCGCCGCGTCGCTCGGTAACAATTCGCCGGACCACTGGACCTGGCACATGTATGACACCGTCAAGGGGTCTGACTGGCTGGGCGATCAGGACGCGATCGAATATCTCGCACGTGAGGCCCCGGCGGCGGTGTACGAGCTGGAGCACGCGGGCGTGCCCTTCAGCCGCAATGCCGATGGCACGATCTACCAGCGCCCGTTCGGCGGGCACATGCAGAATATGGGCGCAGGCCCGCCGGTGCAGCGCACCTGCGCCGCAGCAGACCGAACCGGCCACGCCATGCTCCACGCGCTCTATCAGCAGAGCCTGAAGTATGACGCGGACTTCTTCATCGAGTATTTCGCGCTTGATCTGATCATGTCGGACGAAGGCGGAGAGCGTAAGTGTGTCGGCGTGATGGCGATGTGCCTTGATGACGGCACGATCCACCGCTTCCGCGCGCAATCGGTCGTTCTGGCGACCGGTGGTTATGGCCGCTGCTACTATACCGCTACCAGCGCCCACACCTGCACCGGCGACGGCGGCGGGATGGTGCTGCGTGCAGGCCTGCCGCTGCAGGACATGGAGTTCGTGCAGTTCCACCCGACCGGCATCTACGGCGCGGGCGTGCTGATCACCGAAGGCGCGCGCGGGGAGGGGGGCTACCTCACCAACTCCGAAGGCGAACGCTTCATGGAGCGTTATGCGCCTTCCGCGAAGGACTTGGCCTCGCGCGACGTGGTGTCGCGTTCGATGGCGCTCGAAATGCGCGAAGGTCGCGGCGTCGGCCCGGAAGGCGATCACATCTACCTGCACCTCGATCACATTGATCCGAATGTGCTGGCCCAGCGTCTGCCGGGCATCACCGAAAGCGGCAAGATTTTCGCGGGCGTCGATCTCACCCGTCAGCCGCTCCCCGTCACCCCGACGGTCCATTACAACATGGGCGGCATCCCCTGTAACTATCACGGACAGGTCGTGACGCTTGGCCCAGATGGCAATCCGGATACCGTCATTCCCGGCCTTTATGCCGTGGGTGAGGCGGCCTGCGTGTCGGTGCATGGGGCGAACCGCCTCGGCTCGAACTCGCTGATCGACCTCGTGGTGTTCGGCCGCGCGACCGGCCATCACTTGCGCGACAATCTGCAGCCCAAGGCCAAGCAACCCGAACTGCCCGCCGACAGCGCCGATTTCGCGCTGACCCGGCTCGATCACTTCCGCTATGCGCAGGGCGGCTCGCCCACCGCGCAGATCCGCGCGGAAATGCAGAAGGCGATGCAGAAGCACTGCGCCGTATTCCGCGACCAGAAGCTGATGGACGAGGGCGTGGCCAAGCTGGCCGAGCAGAACAAGCGGATGGAGGACATCCACGTCACCGACAAGTCGCTGATCTGGAACTCTGACCTGATCGAGACGCTCGAACTCGACAACCTCATGGCGCAGGCCAACGTCACGATGGCGTCTGCCGCCAACCGCAAGGAAAGCCGCGGCGCCCACGCGCATGAGGATTTCCCCGATCGCAACGATGCCGAATGGATGAAGCACACCATCGCCTGGTTCGATGGTTGGGGCGGCCGCGGCAGCAACAGCCGGATCGATTATCGTCCTGTGCACGAATACACGCTGACCGACGACATCAAGTACATCGAGCCCAAGGCGCGGGTCTATTGAGGCTGCGCTTCAGCCTTCGCGCTGGGTAAAGAAAACGGGGCCGGGATGGATCACTCCTTCCCGGCCTCTTTCACGTCGGTGCCGGTCGGCTCGGGCGGGCGGGGCCGCGGGCGGGCGGGGACTTTGCACTTTCTCTGCTGGCCGATACCTTTGAGAAAGCCGCGCCGCACCATGCCGGCCATGATCGCTGCTTGCATCCCGCGTTCCTTGCTGGCAGCCCCGCTGACCTCGCGCACCAGCCCGCGAAACGGGATCACCGATCCCACCAGGCTCTGCGCCGCACGCCCGACATCAATGCCGCCCTTGCCTTGGGCATAGGCATCGTAATCCTCGCCGAGAACTTCATTGAGCCGTGTGATTTCGCCAATCAGTGTGCTGCAAGTCGTCAGGCCCGCGCTCGCATAGGGATCGACAAGCGCCTGCACCAGCAAATCGGGAATATCCTTGGTGTTGATGTTCAGATCGCTGAGCGGCGTTGTGGCGATATCCTCCACATTGGGGCTTGGCTGCTGGACCTGCGCGGCCAGCGGCGCGCTCGTCACCAGACAGGCCGCGAGCAAGGCAGAGCCGCGTGCCGCAGTGCGACACGTTCGTTCATATCGATTGGAGATAGACATTGCATTCCGCCATGTTTGCACTCGTGAGGCCCCGCCGCAGCGCCTCCATGCGCTGCTGGCTCGTGCCATGAGTGAAGTTCTCAGGATTGATCCTGCGACCTGAACCTTGGCTGAGCGTGTCGTCCCCGATCGAGCTGGCGGCCTGCATCCCCGCTTCCAGATCGCCCGGCTCCAGAAGATCCCGGTTCTTGCCGGCCCACACGCCTGCGAGGCAATCGGCTTGCAACTCCATCGCCACTTGCATCCGGTTGGCAGCTTGCGGATTGGCGCGCTGCGCTTCGCGGATCTGGCGGTTGATGCCGGTGAGGTTCTGGATGTGGTGGCCATATTCGTGGCCGATGACATAGAGCCGCGCGAAATTGCCTCGCGCGCCCGACATCCGCGTCAGCTGATCGAAGAAGGTGGTGTCGAGATAGATACCAAGGTCAGCCGGGCAATAGAATGGCCCCGCCGCCGAAGAGGCATTGCCGCAGCCATTGGTGGCGACCGGGCCTGACGGATAGAGCACCAGTTCAGGCTGTTCAAAGCGCGCATTGCTGCAGGCGAACACCGGCTCCCAGGTGCGGTTGAGACTGGCGAGTGCGGCACAAGCCTCGGCGGCATAGGCGCTCGACGAACACAATTCCTCCTCGCTTATATTTGCTTGGGTGGTTTGCGCAGGCATTTGCTGCTGCACACCTTCGATCATGCCGATGGTCTGCATCGGATCAACCCCGAATGCGACTGCGGCTATGAGCGCGATCACGATGGTGCCGCAGCCCAGCCCCCCGGCTGCGCGCCCGCCGCCGCCGCCGCCGCCACGCACCTTGATTTCCGATGTGTCGAACGGTCCCAACCGCATGATTTCCATCCCCCTTCACACCGAGATTGTGCGGCTTGCGTAATTTGCTGGACAGTGGCCGCTGGCGCGGCAAAAGCCTCACAAAGGCAAGCGGAATGAAGGTGCAGGAGTCGGCCCCAATGCTCAAGAGCCAAATGCTGGCAGGCAAACGCGCTCTCATCACGGGTTCGACTTCGGGCATTGGCCTTGCGATTGCCCGCGCCCTCTCTGCCGAAGGGGCCGAGGTTGTGCTCAATGGTCTTGGCGATGCGGACGAGATCGCCGCGCTGTGCGCCGAACTGGGTGCGACATATCACGGCGCCAATCTGATGAAGCCGGACGAGATTGCGGACATGATGGCCGCAATCGGCCCTGTCGATATCCTCGTGAACAATGCCGGGATGCAGCATGTTGCGCCGGTCGAGGATTTCCCGCCCGAAAAATGGGATGCCATCATCGCGCTCAACCTGTCAGCCGCGTTCCACACCGCGCGGCTCGCGGTGCCGGGGATGAAGGCGAAAGGCTGGGGCCGGATCATTGCGACTGCCAGCGCTCATTCGCTTACCGCCTCGCCGTTCAAGAGCGCCTATGTTGCAGCGAAGCACGCGATGGCGGGCTTTACCAAGACCATCGCGCTCGAACTCGCGACCCACGGCATCACCGCCAACTGCATCTCGCCCGGCTATGTCTGGACGCCGCTGGTCGAGAACCAGATCCCCGACACCATGGCCGCACGCGGAATGACGCGCGAGCAGGTGATGAACGATGTGCTGCTTGCCAAGCAGCCGACCAAGCAATTCGTGCAGCCCGAAGATGTCGCCGCGCTGGCCGTGTTCCTGTGCGGCGACGCGGCACGCGGCATCACGGGTGCGAATTACAGCATTGATGGGGGCTGGACCGCCGAATGAACCGGGTATCGGGGCGCACCCTGGGACTTGCCGCGCTGCTGCTGGCGCTGGCGCTGGGCGCGTGCATGCGTCCGTTGCCCGGTGTGCTTCCTGTGCCCGAGCGCGAGGCGATGGCGGCGCGGCTGCTGCGCGATATCGAAGTGCTGGCGAGCGATGAATTCGGCGGGCGCAAGCCCGGCACCATCGGCGAGGCGCGCACGCTCGCCTATCTTACCGGACGGATGCAGGAAATCGGCCTCGTTTCGGGCACCAATGATCCGGGGAGTGCATGGCGTGCACCGGTCGAGCTGGTTTCCACGCTGCCGCAGGCCAGCAGGGTGGCTCTCACGATCGGCAGGCGCACCGTCGTTATTCCGTCTGAGGCTGCTTTTGCGATTACCCCGCGCCGCCGCGAGTTGGCGCAGGGCGGCCCGGACACTGGCGCTCTCGTCTGGTTTGTTGGTACCAACCCTGATGCGCTTGGCGATCGCGAGGTCGCAGGATCGATCATCATGGTGATGGACGAGCGCACCACGGGGGCCAGCCCCAGCTCCAGCCTGTTTGCCCGCAACGCATCGGCGGTGTTGACGATCGTGGCGGATGATGCTGCGCTGGCAACGCTGCGCACGCGCTATGACGAGGAACGCGTGCGCCTCGGTAGTGACGAGGCCAATACTCTGAGCGCATTCATCACCGAGGCTGCATTGGCCAAGGCGCTTGGCGAGACGCGCTGGCGCGATCTGGTGCGTGCTGCGAGCGCGAGCGATTTCACACCGGTTGCGCTGGATGTCGGCGTCAGCATCGAGGCCACTTCCCAGCGCCGCGAATTCGTGAGCCACAATCTTGTCGGCATGATCCCGGGCAAGGCGCCCGATGGGTCGGCGGTCTTGTTGCTGGCCCATTGGGATCATCTTGGCGAATGCGGCCCGCCCGAGGCCGAAGATCGCATATGCAATGGCGCGGTCGACAATGCGAGCGGCGTCGCCGTGATGCTGGAGCTTGCGCGCCGGCTGAAGGCCGGACCGCCGCTTGCTCGCGATATCTATGTACTCGCCACCACGGCTGAGGAAACCGGCCTGCTTGGCGCGCGCGCCTTTGCCAACGCACCGCCAATCCCGCTTGATCGCTTCATCGCGGCATTTAACTTCGATAACGTGGCAGTGGCATCCGCTGGCGCGCCGGTGGGAATTGTCGGGCGCGGCCGTACGCCTTTCGAGCCTTTGGTGATCGCACAGATCTCGCGGACAAAAAGGGCGCTCGGCAACCGGGATTTTGCCGAAAGCTTTCTGCAACGGCAGGATGGCTGGGTTTTGCTTCAGGAAGGTGTGCCCGCCGTGCTGGTATCGAGCGCATTTGCTTCCCGCGAGGCTTTGGGCCCGTTTCTGAGCCGTGATTATCATCGTCCGTCTGATCGGGCCGGTCAGATCGAGCTTGGCGGGGCGATTGATGATCTGCTGCTGCACGAAGTGGTGATCCGCCAGATTGCTGATCCGTCGCGCTATCAGCCGGTATCGATGTTGGCCGAGCCTGTCCCTGCAAGCCCAGCACCCTAGCCTTAATCCGAAACCGCGGTTACATGGGCCGCCACGAATCTCTCCGCATCAGCCGCGCGCCAGACGCGGCGCGTAAATTGTGAAAGTGGCAGCTATGGATATCCCCCTTGGTCTGACGTTCGATGATGTGCTGCTGCGCCCTGCGGAAAGCAGCGTGCTGCCGAGCATGGCTGACACCCGTACCCGTCTGACACGCGAGATCGCCCTGAATATTCCGGTGCTTTCGGCGGCGATGGACACGGT
>JBKBMC010000050.1:0-17112 GCA_046296075.1 Erythrobacter sp.
CCGATCGAGACCTTGATGCCGCGCTGTGCGAGCTTCCTCGCCTCGCGCGCCGAGTTGTCGTCCATGAAGGCCCATTCGGGCGCCTTCACCCGCCGCGCATTGTCCGCCAGCAGCGAACGCGGCGGGGTGTGGATCATCAGCGGATTGTCGAATACGTCGGTCGCCTGCCGCCAATAGGGATCGCCCGCAAGGCCGCCATAGGTCACCACCAGTGTCGGCGTGTAATTGGTGTTCGATTGGCCGAAGAATTGCAGCACATCATCGTAGAACACATCAATCGGCACATTGTGTTCGAGCGTCGAATTGCCATCGGCGACGATGTTCATGTCCATCCCGTAGAGCGAGCCGCCCTCGGCCACCACCAGCATGCCTTCCTCGGCGGCTGCGCGCGCCACCATCTGGCGCTGTTCGCGCCGGGGCTGGTTGTAGTTTTTCACCGAAACCCCGCCCTGTGCCTTGATCCGGCGAACATGAGCCAGCGCATCATCATAGCTGTCGATCCGCGCATAGACGCCCGGAGCGCGCGCGCCGTAGATAATCTCGCCGGTCGAGAAGATGCGCGGGGCAAGCAGCATCCCGGCGCGCTGGCGTTCGGCAGCCGCGAAAATCTGGCTGGCGCGGTTGGACGGATCGTGCAGCGTCGTCACCCCCATCGCCAGGTTCTGCACCAGCGACCAGTTCTGCTGCGGGATGAGATCGCCGACCCCTTGCGGCCCATGGGCATGGGCATCGACAAGGCCGGGCATGATGGTCTTGCCCGCCGCGTCGATGAAGCGGGTGCCCGCTGGGAAACTCATTTTCACCAAGGTAGCATCATGCACGCCGGTAATCCGGTCACCTTCGATCACGATCATGCCGTTTTCGATCACGCCCGCATCATCAGCGGCAAGTCCAGCTTTCATGGTGAGCACACGCGCGCCGGTTATGACGGTGGTCCCCGAAGGCTTGGCGGCTGGAACCGTCATCGCCAGCGACGTGCGGCTGACGCCTGGCGTTGCCTTGGTACTCTTGTCATCGGCAGGTTTGGGAGCATTGGCGAAGAATTCGGCGCGCCCCGCGCTCTGCAACTCCGGCCCGATTGACCAGAACAGCGTTTCACCGCCCTTGGCCCAGCCGATGTAATCCGCACCCCCGGTGCTGACGCGGGTGACAGGCAGCGCCCCGCCCGTCTCGCTCACATCCACCGGCTTGCCGCCGGGAAGTAGCGGCATGGCGAAGACTTCGTAATTCTGGCGGAAGGCAATGGTGCGCCCGTCAGGCGCGACACGGAAATCATTGGCAAGCTCGCCGCGCACATGGACGCGCTTGGCCTCACCGTTCAGATCGGTCGAGATCAGCGCAGCCTTGCCGCCATCGCGGGCCAGCATGAACAGCCGGTCTGACGATGCGCCCCATTGCGGGGTTCCGGCATCGCGGCTCACCAGCCGCGCCGTCCCGCCACTCACGGGCATCACATAGACGCCGGGGTTCTCCGAATATTCGGGCGCGGTAAGGTATCCGCCGATGCGGCTTTCAAACGCGATCATCTTGCCATCGGGCGAAAAGGCAAGATTGGCGTAATGGCCGGGCCGCGCGCTGATCACGCGCCGGGCCTGCCCGCGCGCATCAGCCAGCACGATCTCGCCAAGCTTCTCGTCGTTCCAGCGGACATAGGCCATCTGGCGGCCATCGCGGCTGAAGGCGGGGAAGGCCTCGATCACATCGGCCTTGTCACCGGTGAGCGGCACTGGCGCAGCGCTTGATCCGGCTGCTTTGGTGTAAAACTTGCCAAGGCTTTCGAACACCACGCGGCTGCCATCGGGTGACAGCGTCGCAAAGCGCGGCATCGCCGTGGTGAAGCTGTCGGGCGCAACTGCAATCACCGGATGCGGCGCATCGGCAATGCCGCGCGTGTCGTTGATGGCAAAGGGGATCACCGCATGGCCGCTGCCGTCGCGGTTCACGCGGTTCAGCTTGCCGCCCGCCCAGAAGACGAGGCTGCCGCTGTCGGGCGTCCACGCCATGTTCGGATAGACCCCGGTCACCGCCCAGGTTTCCTGCACATCGAGATCAAGCTTGCCATAGATCATCCGCTCGCGCCCGCTGGCGAGGTCTTTCACCCACAGCTGCGACTGATCCTTGTCGCGCCGGACAAAGGCGAGCGTCTTGCCATCGGGCGAGGGCGCCGGGCGCACCGCGCCGCCATAGCCGCCGACAGCAGTGCGGGTTTCGCCCGTTGTCAGATCATGCCGCTCAATGGCGAAGATTCCCGCGTTCGAATCCTGCGCGTATTCGAAGATGTTGCCCGGCGTCGTGTTGCGGGTGAAATAGATCGCCTTGCCATCGGGCGCGAAGATCGGCTCGCCCAATTCCTTCTGGAGCTGGTCATTGGCGCGTTCTACCACCTGGACGCCGCCGCCGCCCGAAACATGATAGAGCCAGATCTCCCCGGTGCCGAGCGAGCGCTGGGTGGTGAAGTGCTTTTTCGCGGCAATATACTGCCCGTCTGGCGACCAGCTCGGCTGATTGAGCAGGCGGAAATCCTCCTTGGTGATCTGCCGTTTATCGCTGCCATCGGCATTCATCACCCAGATATTCTCGCCGCCGCCGCGATCCGAGGTGAAGGCAATGCGCTTGCCATCGGGGGAGAAGCGCGGGTGCACTTCCCACGCCATGCCTTCGGCGATGCGGGTCGGCGTGCCGCCGGTGATTGGCATGGTGTAGATATCGCCCAGCAGGCTGAAAGCGAGGGTGCGTCCGTCGGGGGACACATCGACATCCATCCAGGTGCCTTCATCAGTCTGGATCGGCACCTGCTTGATGGTCGCGCCCTTCGGAGCTTCGATGTCCCACTTTTCAGGCTTTTTTTCGGCGTCCTGAGCGGCGAGCGGCGTGGCAATCACGGCGGCGGTAGCCAGCAAGGCGGCGGCGATATGGCGCATGAATATGTCTCCCTGTTTGGTGCGGGACACTAGCGGGGCGCAAGGATATTGCTAGGGGTGGGCCAAGTCGCTGGTCGATTGTGCCGGGGCGGCAAACGAGGACAGGCCAAGCCATGCTGCGCGCGATCACCAACAATTTCGCAGCTCTGACGGTGCTTGGCGTGGCGCTGGCGTGGTTCTTTCCCGCAGGCTTCACCTGGCTGACCGATGGTAGCATCCGTCTTGCCGGACAGCCGCTGTTGAGCCTTGCGCTCGGCTTGGTGATGCTGGCGATGGGTCTCACGCTGAGTTTCGAGGATTATCGCGGCTTGGCACGGATGCCGCGTGCGCTGCTGGCTGGGGTGGCGCTGCAATTCATTGTTATGCCGCTGGCGGGTTTCGGGATCGCGAAGGTGATGGCGCTGGAGCCCGGATTGGCGGTGGGTCTGATCCTCGTTGCCTGCTGTCCGGGGGGCACCGCTTCCAACGTGGTCGCCTTCATCGCACGCGGGAATGTGGCGCTGTCGGTGATGATGACCATGGCCTCGACCCTCGCGGCGGTGGCGCTGACCCCGCTGCTGACCGGCTGGCTGGCCGGGGCTTACGTCGAGATCGACCGGCTGAACCTGCTGGCGAACATGGTAAGCATCGTGCTGCTGCCGGTGGTGCTAGGCACGCTGCTCAACGCGCTGTTTCCGCGTGCTGCCGAAAAGGTGAGTGCCGTGCTGCCGCTGGTGGCCATCGTGCTGGTGATTCTGATCGTCGGCGGGATTGTCGGCGGAGCCAAGGCGCAGATCGCGGAGCACGCGGGCACGCTGCTGCTGGCGACCTTCCTGCTCCATGTGTGTGGCTTTGCGCTGGGCTATGGGCTGGCGCGGGTGCTGGGGCTTGGCGACATCGAGGCGCGGACGATCTCGATCGAGGTGGGGATGCAGAATTCCGGCCTCGGTTCGGGCCTCGCCAAGACGCCCGCCTTCGCCGCGCAATTCGCCTCAGCGACACAGGCCGCGCTCGCCCCGGTGCCGGCGGCGATTTCTGCGGTGTGGCACGTGGTGATCGGGAGCCTGCTGGCGGGGTGGTGGCGGCGTAAGCCTTAGCCGAACGTCAGGAGAATTGGCCCCGCTTCGGCCCGAGATAGCCGAACAGATAGGCCCCCACCTTGCGCATCTGGATTTCCTCGCTGCCTTCGGTGATGCGATAACGCCGGTGGTGGCGGTAGATATGCTCGAACGGCTTGTGCCGCGAATAGCCGATGCCGCCGTGGACCTGCATCGCGCGGTCTGCCGCCTCGCACACCAGCCGGTTCGCCCAGTAATTGCACATCGAGACCTTGTCCGAGATGGTGCGCTCGATCTGTTCGTGGGGCATGTTGTCCATCTCCCACGCGGTCTTGAAGATGAGGAGCCTCAGCATCTCCGCCTGCGTCGCCAGCTCCACCAGCGGGAACTGGATCGCCTGATTGCGCGCCAGTTCCTCGCCGAAGGGTTTTCTTTCCCGCGCGTATTTCACGCTTTCATCGATGCAGTAGAGTGCCGCGCCGCAGCTGCTCGCCGCCTGCCGGATGCGGTTCTGGTGGACGAAGCTTTGCGCCAGCGCGAGGCCGCGTCCTTCCACGCCGAGGATCGCCGAGTCCGGCACCCACACGTTCGTCACCGACAGGCGCGGGTGGTCGGTGGGCATGTTGAAGGTCCACAGCCACTCCTCGATTCTAAGGCCCTCGGTGGGATTGGGGACGAGGAAGCAGGTGATCCCGCTCGCGTCCCCCGCCTTGCCCGCCGTCCTCGCGAACATCGCGCAATGCGTGGCGACGTGCATGCCGGTGATCCACATCTTCTCGCCATTGATCCGCCAGCCATCCACCCCGTCGCGGGTCTCGCGCACGGCGACGGTCTCCATATGGGTCGCGTCGGAGCCGTGGTCGGGTTCAGTGAGGCCAAAGGCGACGCGCCGGGTGCGCTCGAACCCGCCGAGGATGAATTCCTGCTTCTGTTCTTCCGTCCCCCACTGGTCGAACATGGCGACGAAGGGGAAATTGCCGACGATGCTGTGTTCGTTCTGCAAATCATTGTGGAGGCCAAGGCCAGCCCTCGCAAAATGCTCGCGGATCACCGCCATCCAGAGGTTCGCGCCATCCTTGCCGCCGTAACGCTTGGGCGCGGAGAAGCGCCAGTGGCCCGCCTTGTCAGCACGGCGGGTGGCCTCTTTCAGCAACTCCTCCCACTCGTGCCGGGGCAACCCGCCCGCTTCGAAGTCCGTGCGCGCATATTCGCGGCGGTGGTCGAAGAAGCGGATGTTGTCGTCCTGCTGTTCGAGCGGTTTGATCTCGGAGGCGATGAAGGCGTCGAGTTCATCAAGGTAAGCCTGCAGGTCGGCAGGGATGGCGAAATCCATTTATTGCTCTCCGGTCCATTTTTTGCGCGCATAGGCAAGCGCAGGATATTTCGGGATGTCGACCGCCAGTTTCATCAGTGCGAGGCCCTTAAGTTCGGCAAGCAGCTTGGGCGTAGCCAACGTCTTGCTCCCTGCTAGCAGGTCTTCCGCCAGGCCGTCGTTCTCCGCCAGCATCGCGAAGCTTGCATCCTCGCGTGCAACCATGCCGAGCGCGTTGCGGGCAACCGCCCATTGGAAGCGGTCGTGGCCTTCCATGCGGTGTTTGATGGTTTCAAGCCACTCGGCAACGGCCAGAGCGATTTCTCCCAGCGATGCCTCGCCCGCTGTCGATGGCACGATACCCCAATCGACAACAGGCCGCGCCCGCTCCACTTCCGGCGCGTCCTCTTCCAGCAGCAGCAGCAGATCCAATTCCTGCTCGCTCGTCCGGCGCGAGATCACCACGCGTTCGAGCATCCGGTCCGCGCCGCTGCGCCATTGCGCCGCCATCTTGAGGCACCCGAGCGCCCACCACACGGTGCGGTAGATTGTCCAGAAGCGGAAGCGCGCCGGGTCGATGGTGACCCCCGCCTCGGCCTCATAGGCGGCGAGGTAATCCGCGATTGACCCCAGCCCCAGCGCCGGGCGGTCGTAGCGGGCGAAGCGCCACACCGCCATGCAGCCGAAGGCGAGGTCCTCATGGGGGTCGCCGAAATGGGCGATCTCCCAGTCGAGCACCCCCGTCAGGTGCGAGCCTTCGACCAGCAGATTGCCCATCCGGTAGTCGCCGTGATTGAGGACAGGTTCGACCTCAGGCGGGCAATTATCCTCCAGCCACTTCAGTCCCAGCGCGATGATCGGGCGGTCGCCGCCCGCGTCCATGAACTGCTGTTTGAGGTCGGCAATCGCGGCGCGGTAGTCCATCACCGGCACGCCCTCGGGCACGTGGCCCTGTCGCAAGCGGTGGATGCGGGCGAGGTCGTGGGCGATGCCGCGCAGCAGCCCGTCGGGATCGTCGCACTCCAGAATGATCTTGGGATCGGCCGTCCCCGGCAGGGCGCGCATCACGAAGCCCGAACCAAGCCCGTCAACCTCCTCCAGCACCGCCACCACTTCCGGCGCGGTCACGCCCTTGGCGCGGGCGGCTTCGATCAGTGCTGCCTCAACCGCGTGCCCGTAAGGCCGCCCCTCCATGAAAGCGAGGCTCGGCGCGCGACGCAGGACGTAGGCGTGATCGCCAGCGCCGAACCGCCAGCTCTCCATCACCGCCCCGCCCGTCAGGCGCTGCGGCTCCGACGACAAAGCGCCGAGCCCAGCGCGGGCACACACCCGCGCCAGCCCGGCGCTCAATTCATCGGCAGACAACCCCACGGATCAGGCGGGGACGTTGTCCTTCTTGACGGTGATGACCTGCGGATAGGTGAATTCCTTCAGCCCTTCCTTGCCATATTCGGCGCCAAAGCCCGACTGCTTGTGCCCGCCAAACGGCGCGAAGGGCGAGAGGTGGAGATATTCGTTGACCCAGACCGTCCCGGTTTCGAGCTGTTCGGCGATTTCGACGCCCTTGTCCGGATTGCCGGTCCACACCGCGCCGGCAAGGCCATATTCCGAATTGTTGGCGCGCGCGATGACCTCTTCCTCGGTCGAGAACTTCATCAGCGGCATGACCGGGCCGAATTGTTCCTCGGCAACGATGCGCGCATCTTCGGGCGGGTTGTCGAGGATGGTCAGCGGCACGAAGTAACCGGTGCCGCTCGGGTCGGCATTGCCGCCGAGCAGGAACTTGTAGCCGTTGTCCTTGGCATCCTCGATCAGTTCGAGCACGCGCTCGTACTGCTTCTTGTTCTGGATCGGGCCGACGCCCGTGCCTTGCTGGCTCCCGTCACCGACCTTCACGGTCTTGGCATATTCGACGATCGCCGCTGACAGCTCGTCATAGATATCCTCGTGGATATAGACGCGCTTGGCCGCAACGCAGATCTGGCCTGCGTTCGAAAAGCTCGACCAGAACAATTGCTCGGCAACCTTCTTCGGGTCCGCATCGGGGAGCACGATCGAGGCATCATTGCCGCCCAGTTCGAGCGTGATCCGCTTCAAATCGGCGCTGGCGCCTTCCATGATCTTCTTGCCCGTCGCCGTCGATCCGGTGAAGGTGATCTTGTCGATATCGGGGTGGCTGGTGATCATCGGGCCGAGATCATCTTCGCCCGTGATGATGTTGACAACGCCCGCTGGCACCTTGTCCGCGATCAGTTCGGCAATCCGCAAGGTGGTGAGCGGGGTGAAGGGCGAAGGCTTCAGCACAATCGTGCAGCCCGAAAGCATGGCGGGCACGATCTTCTGGATCGCCATCATCACCGGGAAGTTCCACGGCACAATCCCGCCAACCACGCCCACCGGCACGCGGCGGGTGCGGGAGAGGCGTGCGTCGCTATCCTCGTTGATTTCGTCTTCAAGGCTGAGCGTCGATTGCGCCGCGCTCATCCCGGCCGCGCCGTAGATTTCGCCCTTGGCCTGATCGTGCGGTTTGCCCTGTTCGCTGGTCAGCAGGCGATAGAGCTCTTCGGCGTTTTCCTTGATCGCGCCCGAGATCGCCATGATCGCAGCGCGGCGTTCCTCGATCGGCGTGTTCTTCCAGGTCTTGAACGCGGCGCGCGCGGCGGCGACCGCCTTGTCGAGTTCGGCCTGCCCGCAAGCCGGCACCTGCCCGATTACCTGCTCGTTGGCCGGGTTCACGACATCGAGCCAGCGGTCGGTGGCAATCATCTTGCCGCCGATAAGGTTCTTGTACTGGGTGACCATGTTTGGTGTCCTCTCTCTGGTATCGCGGGGCCGCCTTGATCTGGCGGGATTCGTCTGCGCGCGCAAAGGTGACGCGTTGCACATGAAAACGCAATGACTCTATGCGCGGCAATACTAGGCCCGGCAAGGTCGGCAAGCGCCTATCCATTGCGCTATTTGCTGCGCGGCCTATCAGGACCGCAAATCTGCTTTCAAGAGGAGCCTTCTGCATGTCTGATACCGCGCCCGACCTTGTGATCTATGGCAGCCCGGTCTCGCCCTTTGTCCGCAAGGCGGCGGCCTGTTGCATCATCAAGGAGGCCGGTTACGAGGTGGAAGCTGTCAATGTCTTCAACCCGCCGCAATGGTTCCGCGATATCTCGCCGATGAAGCGGATACCGGTGCTGCGCGACCGTTCGATCGCTGACGAAGGCGTTGCTGGAACGATCGCGGATTCCTCGGCGATCTGCGCCTATATCGAGAAGAAGCACCCTGCGCCCGCGCTCTATCCGGCGGCCGCTTTTGACCATGCGCGGGCGCTGTTCTGGGAGGAATATGCCGACACCGCGTTGGCGATGGCAGGGGGGCTGGGCATCTTCCGGCCGGTGTTCTTCGCCGTTACCAAGGGCGAGGCCCCCGATCTTGCCAAGGCGCGCGATGCATGGGCCAATCAACTGCCGCCGATCTTCGATGTGCTTGAAGCGGGGCTGGGGGAGAGCGAATTCTTCGCCGGAGATGCGCTCTCCATCGCCGACATCACGATTGCCTGCGTGATAGGCCAGATCGCCCTGGTGGCCGAGATGCCGCTCGATAACTGGCCGCGCCTCGCCGCCCATTACGCCATGATGAGCGCGCATCCTGCAATTGCCGGGCCCTATGCCGAGGCCGACAAGGTCATCCGCGGGCCCTTGCCCGAGAAGGTGCACCTGACCTAATCATTCGGCAAACGAAGGAACAGACATGGCCAGTGAATGGTGCATCGGGATCATCGGCGGATCGGGGCTCTATGCCATGTCCGGCATCGAGGACGCGCAGTGGATCGCGATCGACACGCCGTGGGGTGAACCTTCGGACGAAGTGCTGTGTGGGCGCATCGGCGATGTGAAGGTGCGGTTTCTGCCGCGTCATGGCCGGGGCCATCCGATCAGCCCTTCCGAACTCAATGCCCGCGCCAATATCGATGCGCTGAAGCGTGCAGGCTGCACTGATATCCTCGCGATTTCAGCGGTCGGGAGCTTACGCGAAGAGCTTGAGCCGGGCCGGTTCACCATTGTCGAACAATTTATTGACCGCACCCGCGGCCGCCCGTCGACTTTCTTCACCAGCGGCTTCGTCACCCATGTCTCGATGGCTGATCCGGTTTGCCCGCGGCTGTCCGAGATGGCCGCCAACGCCGTGGCGGCAGCAGGCGGCAAGGTGGCAGTCGGCGCGACCTATCTCGCGATGGAAGGCCCACAATTCTCGACCCGCGCGGAAAGCCGGATGTACCGCGAATGGGGTGCGGATGTGATCGGGATGACAGCCATGCCCGAAGCCAAGCTCGCCCGCGAGGCGGAGCTGCCCTATACGCTGATTGGCATGGTCACCGATTATGATTGCTGGCGGGAAGGCGAGGCGGTGGATGTCGCGCAGGTTGTCAGCCAGATGCAGGCCAACAGCCAGCTGGCGCGCAATGCGGTGCTGCAATTCATCTCGGCACTGCCGGAAACGCGCGAGCCTTCGCCGATTGATTTCGCACTTGATGACGCGGTGATCACCGCGCCGGAAGAGCATGATCCGGCCCTGATGGCCAAGCTTGATGCGGTGGCGCGGCGGTTGCTCGGCTGAGCGGCCTCAATCTTTCTTGAGCGCAGCCAGCAGATCGGCCAGCGGACCGAGTTGTTCGCCGTCGGCCACGATCCCGGCGGCTTTGCGCGCCGCATCGGCGCCCGGTCCTTCGGCATAGGGATCGATGGAGAGACCAAGGCTTTGCGCGACCGCTTCGCCCAGATCGAACATGTCGCCGGTATATTCGATTTCGTCGCAGTCATCGGCTTCAAGCTCGATTTCGATCTGCTCGTCGCCTGTGGCGGTCGGCACGCTTGCCTCGATAAAGCGCAGATCAAGCGGCTCGTCGATGGCAACCGGGAAATCCTCGCCTGAAACAGCACAGGGCTGGATGATCGCGGCGCGCAGCCGTCCTTTGGCGCGGATTGCCTTGGGCTTGGCTTCAAGCGTCACCTCGGCACGCAGATTTTCCACTGCGCTCAGACCAAAGCGCTCCGCCAGCGCCACGCGTTCCGCCGCATTCGCTTCGACGACGATGACCTCACCGGGCAGCGGGCGGGTCTTGATCATCCGGGAGAGTTCGAACGCGCTCACCAGATGCCGCTCGCTTTGAGAAGTTCGGCATCGTCGAACCGGCCAAGCCGATCATACAGCGCCAGCAGCCGCACGGCGACTTTCTGCGCCGCGGCGGATTCGTCCGCGCCTTCGACAAAGGTGACATTGCGCCCCACGGCCGCCGCCAATCGCACTTCGTCGCGGGTGTTGAGCGCGCTGCGATAAGCACCCAGCCTGCCGCCGAGCACGCTCATCAACTTGCCGACGCGCTTGCCCACCACCACATCATTGACGCCGAATTCGCGCAATTGTCCGTCCATATCCTCGACGAAAAGCTCTGCAAGCAGCGCGCTTTCAGCGCGCAGATCCGACGCTTCGAGGCGCACCATCATCACGCTCACCGTCGCGGTGATGAGATCAAAGCGTCCGCCAATGCTGTCGGCGACCTGGCATTCCGCATAATAGGCCGGATCGCGCGCCAGCTCGATCACCCGGTGCCACAAGGGGCGCACGCCCTCGCGCGGGTCGGGCGCGGTGCCGAGCAGGCGGGAAAGGAAGGACATTGATCGTGTGACCTCTCACAAATGAACAAGCGTGACGTTTGCCTGCGCAACCCATTGCGGAGGGCGCGGGTTCCTGACCATTTTTGCAGCGCCATTCAAGCCGCATTCAAACGGCGCACGACAAGAACGCCCGCAGATGGCGCGTTGCCAGCGCGCGACTTGCCCCCTAAAGCCCTTTGCCACAGTCAGCGCTTCGGGGATATAGACCGCGGCGCTTGGACGATTCAGACGGGACGGATACAGGTTTGGGCCAGATCATCACTTCGGGTTGGAAAAGACTGCGGCCGGTGCGTGCTGCGCTGGCACTGTCGGCGGCAGGACTGGCGCTGACGGGCTGTTCCTCGATTCTCGAGTCGCGCGGTTACATCATCGATCAGACTTTGATGGATACGGTGCAGCCGGGCATCGACAACCAGACCTCGGTCGAAGGTGCGCTCGGGCGTCCGACCTTCACCAGCGAATATGGCAAGCAAACCTGGTACTATGTCTCGAGCGTGACCGGGCGCCGTCCGTTCCGCGATCCGCGCATTCGCGAACATTCTGTGCTCGCCGTGCAGTTCGACGAAGCGGGCAAGGTGGTTGCAGTCGATCGCAGCGGGATCGATAAGGTGGTCTATCTCAATCCCAACGGCAACAAGACGCCTACTGTCGGGCGCGAGCGCGGCTTCCTGCAGGATCTGTTCGGCAATATTGGCCAGGTCGGCGGGATGGGCGGAGGCATGGGCCCCGGCGGGATGTGACCCGGCTTGCTTGATCCTTGGCAAGCGCGCGCCATATAGGCGGGCATGACAAACGATCCGGCGAGCCACGGCCTTATCCAGTGGCACGGCACCACCATCATCGGCGTTCGGCGCGGCGGCACCACGGTGATCGCGGGCGACGGACAGGTTTCGATGGGCAATACCGTGATGAAGCCCAACGCCCGCAAGGTGCGCCGTATTGGCGATGGCAAGGTAGTCGCAGGCTTTGCCGGTGCGACAGCCGATGCCTTCACCCTCTTCGAACGGCTCGAAAAGAAGCTTGAGCAGTATTCCGGCCAATTGATGCGCGCTTGCGTGGAACTGGCCAAGGATTGGCGCACCGACAAATATCTGCGCAATCTCGAAGCCCTGATGATCGTGGCCGACAAGGACACGCTGCTGGTGCTGACCGGCAATGGCGATGTGCTGGAGCCGGTGGGCGAGATTGCTGCGATTGGCTCGGGTGGAAACTTCGCGCTTGCTGCAGCCCGTGCGCTTGCGGATTACGAGCATGATGCCGAGGTGATTGCCCGCAAGGCGATGGCGGTTGCCGCCGAAATCTGTGTCTTCACCAATGGCAATCTGACGGTCGAGACTGTTTAAGCCCATAGCCGTGCCCGGCGCAGGCCGGGGCCATCCCTTGCAGCGCCGGAATGACGAATAGACCGAAATGACTGAAAACCTTACCCCCAAACAGATTGTTGCCGCGCTTGATGAACATATCATCGGGCAGGCCGATGCCAAGCGCGCAGTGGCCGTGGCGCTGCGCAACCGCTGGCGCCGCCAGCGGCTCGGCGCGGATCTGCGCGACGAAGTCACGCCCAAGAATATCCTGATGATTGGCCCGACCGGCTGCGGCAAGACCGAGATCAGCCGCCGGCTTGCCAAGCTGGCCGAAGCGCCGTTCGTGAAGGTCGAGGCGACCAAGTTCACCGAAGTCGGCTATGTCGGGCGTGATGTCGAACAGATTGCCCGTGATCTGGTCGAGGAAGCGATCCGGCTGGAAAAGGAACGCCGCAGGGAGAAGGTGCGCGAAGCAGCATCCGAAGCAGCGATGGAGCGCTTGCTCAATGCGCTGGTCGGCGACAATGCGTCGGAGGCAACCCGCGAAAGCTTCCGCCAGCGGGTTGTCCAGAATGCGATGAACGAGGTCGAAGTCGAAATCGAAGTCGCCGATCAGCCGCGTGCCCCGTTCGATATGGGCGCGATGGGTGGACAGATCGGGATGATTGATCTGTCCGATATGATGGGCAAGGCTTTGGGGCGTAAGGCGACCCGCCGCCAGAAGCTGCGCGTGCCCGATGCGTGGGACAGGCTGGTCGAGGAGGAAGCCGACAAGCGGCTCGATCAGGATGATGTCGCGCGCGTCGCGCTTCAGAATGCCGAGACCAACGGGATCGTCTTCCTTGACGAGATCGACAAGATCGCCGTTTCCGATGTGCGCGGTGGCTCGGTGTCCCGCGAAGGCGTGCAGCGCGATCTGTTACCGCTGATCGAAGGCACTACGGTGGCGACCAAGTACGGCCCGATGAAGACCGATCACGTGCTCTTCATTGCGAGCGGTGCTTTCCACGTCGCCAAGCCATCCGACATGTTGCCCGAATTGCAGGGTCGCCTGCCGATCCGGGTAGAGCTGCGTGCGCTAACCGAACAGGATTTCATTCGCATCCTGTCCGAAACGCGCGCCAATCTGGTGGCGCAGTACAAGGCGCTGCTCGGCACTGAGGAGGTCACGCTCGACATTACCGAGGATGCCGTCGCGGCAATCGCCCGCATCGCGGCGCAGGTGAACGCCGGTGTCGAGAATATCGGTGCGCGGCGCTTGCAGACGGTGATGGAGCGGCTGCTCGAGGAAATCAGCTTCGAGGCCGAGGACCATCGCGGTGAGACAGTCACCGTCGATGCTGCCTATGTCGAGGGTCGGCTGGCGGACCTCGCGGGCAATACGGACCTCAGCAAGTACATCCTGTAATGACCCGCGCGCCCAAAGATCCCCTTCCCTGGGGGGAAGGGGTTGGGGATGGGGGGGCTACGCCTGATCCGTCGTACACCCACCCCTGACCCCCTCCCTCAAGGAAGGGGAACCAACAGCTAAGATTGTCGATAGGTTCGCCATGCTGGCGCAGATGGCACCCCTGCTGGACGATCGGGCGTGGCGGTTTGAGGTGGTGGCAGAGGACAGCGTGCCCGCCGATGCCTTTGCCCTGATCCGCGAGGACGAGGGACTGACCGCCATTGTCGCGGGCGCAGGCGGGGACTTTGCCCGCATCACGCTGATGGTTCATTCCGCGCTTGAAGGCGTCGGGCTGACGGCGGCGGTCTCCACTGCGCTGGCCGGGGCGCAGATTGCCTGCAATGTCGTGGCGGGATTTCACCACGATCACCTGTTCGTGCCGTGGCCGCGGCGCGACGAGGCGCTGGCTATCCTTCAGCGTCTCGCCGCTGCTTCCTGAAGGCGCTACTTTCCTACTGGTAACAGCACGGTCAGGATCGACGGGATGATCCGCCGTTCCAACAGTGTCCGCCCTATGTGCTTCGCCCGTTTGGCTGTGCCGATACCGGCGGAGTGCGTCCGGAGTGTCTTTTTTGCTCTTAGGACAGTGTCTCAAGTGTCTCCAACAGGCCCGAACCTGAACAGCGCAGGCCTGTCGGAGACGCGAATCACTCGTCCAGCAGGTGCTTCTTCCAGAAGGCCAGCTGGGCCAGGAAAGCGTAATCGGCATTGGCTTTCTTGGCGAAGCCGTGGCCTTCATCGGCCGCAACAAGGTGCCATGCCTCGCCACCATTGGCGCGGATCGCGGCCACCATCTGATCCGCTTCGGACTTGGGTACGCGCGGATCATTGGCGCCGGTGATGACGAACATCGGCTTTTCGATCTCGTTCACGCGGGTGAGCGGGCTGATTTCGGTCAGCTTAGCGCGCTGCACCGGATCACGCTCATCGCCATATTCCACCCGGCGCAGATCCTGGCGGTAGGGGTTGGTGTTCTCGAGGAAGCTCACGAAATTGCTGATCGCGACGGTGCACTGGGTTGCGGTGAGCTTGTCCTTGATCTGCACCGCGGCCGCATAGCACATGTATCCGCCATAGGAGCCGCCGGTGAGACCCACCTTGTCTGTATCGACCCGCTTGTGCGCGCGCACCGCATCGATCAGTGCGGCCATGTCCTTCACCGAATCCTCCCGCTTGAACGGGCCGTTATCGAGGCTGACGAAGACCTTGCCATAGCCGGTCGAACCGCGAACATTGGGGTAGAACAAGCCGATGCCCAGCTCGTTGAGGTAGTAGTTGTTGCGCGCGAGGAACCCGGCGCGGCTCTGCCCTTCCGGCCCGCCGTGGACGCTGACGAGCATCGGGCGCTTGCCCGGGAACTTCGCCGGGTCGGGCAGATAAAGAATGCCGGATACCTCCAGCCCGTCGAAGCTTTTGGTGGTGAGGATTTCCGGCTCGACATTTACCGAGACATCCAGCCCGCCCGTCTCGCTCTGGGTCCAGCGGGTGAGCAGCATCGTGGCGGGATCGAGCGACCAGACGTCAGACGCGCTCTTTGCCGAACTCAGCGAAAATCCGATTTCCCCCCAGGGCGCGAATTCCACGCCGCCGATCAGGCCTGCGGGCAGCGCATCAACCTTGCGCACCTTGCCGGTGGCGACATCAAGCAGGCGCATCCGATCAGTGCCCGCCTCGTTCACGACATAGGCGATGGTCTTGCCGTCGGGGCTGATGTCGAAGGCGTCGACATCCCAGCGCTCCTTGGTGACGGGCGTGAAATTGCCGGTGATCGGATCAAGCCGCCCAAGCCGCTGGAAATCCGAATCACGGTCGCTCGTGACCCACAAGGTGCCGTCCGGCCCGACCCGGAAGGCACCATGCGCGATCTGGTCTGCCGGATTGCCGATCGGAACCATGGTGCCGCTCGGAATGTCGAGGCGATAAAGATCGACATCCTGCACCGAGTTGTAATCGGCGACATAGGCTTCCTGCTTTCCGGGCGAGAAACCGAGAACCGCCCAGCCGCCGCCGTCGCTCTGATACACCATGCGCGCCGAGGCCGGATCGCGCGGGTCCATCACGTAGAGGTCCGAATCAACGCCATTGCGGCGGGTCGAACTGAAGGAGAGCAAGTGCCCGTCGCGGCTCCATGCTCCCTGCTGGTTGCGGCTCTTGCCATCGGTCAGCAGGGTGAGGCGGCCATCCTTGAGGGTGTAGAGCTGGAAATACTCATCCCCGCCGCGATCCTTGCGCACCACGATGGCATCGCCGCGCTTGGGGGCATAGCGCCCGAAGATCGGTTCGGCCTCGAAGGTAAGCTGGGTACGCGCGCCCATCGGCTGGGCGACGCGGTGCAGCTGGCTGGTGTTGGCAAAGCGGGTGCTGATGAGCACCGCACGTGCATTGGGGTCCCACCCGGCAAAGCCCGCGCCGCGCGCTTCGAGATAGGGCCGCGCACGCTCAGCCATGGCGAGCGGGATGGGTGGCATTTCTTCGGCGGTCAGCGCGGCGGGCGGGGGGATGGTGGGTTCGGCAGCGGCGTCCTGGGCAGCGGCGGGCAGGGCAAATGCGGCGGTCGCCAGCAGCGTGGCGGCAAACAGAGTGCGAGGCATTGTTGGTTCAGGCTCCGGGAAGAATTAGGCTTTGATCTGCCCGTCCGTCCTAAAGCGGGTTTGCCCGCCGGGCAATTGCACTTGAGCCAAGCGCGATTGCATCCGGTCGAATCATTCCGCCGCTTCGCGTTCCTCGCTCTGTTCCGCCAGCTGGCGCGCCCACATCTCGGCATAGAGCCCGCCCTGTGCGAGCAGGCCGTTATGGTCACCACTTTCGACGAGCGTTCCGTGATCGAGCACGAGGATACGGTCGGCATCGGCAATTGTCGAAAGGCGGTGCGCAATGGCAATGGTGGTTCGGCCCTGGGCAACGCGCTTCAAGGTGCCAAGGATTTCCTGTTCGGTGCGGGTATCGAGCGCGCTGGTCGCTTCATCGAGCAGCAGGATCGGCGGGTTCTTCACCAGCGTGCGGGCAATCGCGACACGCTGCTTCTCCCCGCCCGACAGCTTCAATCCCCGCTCGCCCACCATGGTATCAAAGCCATCGGGCAGGCGTTCGATCAGCGGCATCAGTGCCGCATCGCGGGCCGCCTGTTCGACTGCCGCCATGTCCGCACCTTCCGCGCCGTAGGCGATGTTATAAGCAAGGGTATCGTTGAACAGCACCGAATCCTGCGGGACAATGCCGATCAACGCGCGCAGACTTGTCTGTGTTACGCCCGCTATATCCTCTCCACCAACCAGCACCCTGCCGGCAAGTGGATCATAGAAGCGGAACAGCAGTTTCAGCAGCGTCGACTTGCCGGCGCCCGACGTGCCAACGAAGGCGATCTTGCCACCGGCGGGGACATCGAAGTTGATATTCTGTACACCGACGGATCGGCCTTCATG
>JBKBMC010000051.1:0-16319 GCA_046296075.1 Erythrobacter sp.
CCCACCACTGAACGGTAACGATTGAGCATGGCAGCTTCGAGTTCGCACGACACATCGCGCCGCGCATCCTGCAACAGCGAGACAAGATCATAGGCCGGATGGCCGACAAGTGCGTCCTGAAAGTCGATCAAGCCCTGCGGCGCCCCGGCCTGCCTGCCGAGCAGCATGATGTTTTCCGCGTGATAATCGCGCAGTACGGTGACGCCAGGCCTCTGACGGGCAAGCAGAGGCGCAAGCGCTTCGCGCCATGCCGCATCATATCCCGCCGCATCCACTGCAAGGCCAATGGCCGGGCAATACCATTCGGTGAAGAGCGCCGCTTCACGCGTATAGACTGCCATATCGTAGGGCGCGAATGGCCCGGGGGGCACCCGGTGCAAGGCGACCAGAGCATCGACCGCCGCCGCATAAGCGGCCACTTCATCGCCGGGATTGACGTCGAGCCAGTCGCGCATCCGGTCATTCCCGAAATCCTCGGTCAGCACCCAGCCGGCAGGCGCATCCTCGGCAAGGATCTGCGGCGCGCGCAACCCATTGGAAGTCAGCCAGCGGGCGACGTGCAGGAAGGGGGCAGGATCCTCATGCGGCGGCGGCGCGTGCATCAGCATCGCCGTTTCGCCATCGGCACACCGCAGCCGGAAATAGCGCCGGAACGAGGCATCGCCGGGCAGTGGCTCGATCGCGGCAGAACCCCAGCCAGCGGTTGCAACAAACTCGTCCAGACCTGCGGGCAGTGTACTCATGGCATACGCCCTAGCCAATCCGCCCCGCCCCGCGCAATCGCGATCCGTCCGGTTTCGTCCGCTTTTTCAGGGGTGCCAAGATGGATCGCGAGGCAGCCCGGCTCGTGCGCGAAACCGCCTGCGTGATCGGGCCACTCAGCGATCAGCACCGCGCCCTCGCGATAATCGTCAAGCCCCAGCTCCTGGACCTCGTCCGGGCTTTCCAGACGGTAGAAATCGGCATGGACCACCGGCAGTCGCATGGTCAGCGCATCATAGGCCTCGATGATGGTGAAGGTGGGCGATGGCACCTCCCCGGCATGACCAAGGCTGGCAAGGATGGCCCGCGCCAGCGTGGTCTTGCCTGCTCCCAGCCCACCTGACAGGGCAACCACATCCCCCGCCCGCAGTTGCGCTGCAATCCGCGTCCCGTAATCCGCGACAGCAGCAAGATCGGGCAAGGACACGCGCGTTTCGATCATGGCAGCCGGATCACGGCGGTCGTGCCCGAGCCCTTGCGGCTGACGAGATCCAGCTCGCCATCATGGGCTTCGATCAACTGGCGGGCGAGCGGAATGCCAAGTCCGCTGCGGCGTTGCGGAGTGCCATCCTTGCCGATCACAACCCCGCTCCGCGCGGTCTGCTGCAATTCATCGGCGCTCATGCCCCGACCATTATCGGCAATGCTGATTTCGACCTTCCAGCGCACCTGATCGGACGGGCGGCGGATCTCGATCACGATCTTGCCGCCTTCCGGAGTGCCGGTGATGGCATTATCGAGCAGATTGCCGAGCGCCCGCCCGAACTGGCGCGGATCAATATCGACGATCCGGCCTTTGCGCCCTTTGAGGTCAAGGCTCAGCCCGCCTGCAATGATAGATGCCTCGCGTTCGCGCACCAGCGTGGTGAGGAAATCGAGCAGATCGATCCGCTCCTTGCTGATCGGCAGCAGGCCCGCCTCGCTCTGCGACAGGTCCAGAACATTCTCGACCTGTTCGGTCAGCCGTTCAACCGCAGCAAGAATGGCATCGACATACTCTCCTGCCTCGGCGCTGTTAACGCCCGCAACCTCGCTCTTGAGCAGTTCGGCATAGCCACCAATCGTGGTGAGCGGTGTGCGGAATTCATAGGACATGTTGGCAAGGAATTTGGCCTTGACCGCGTCGGCCTCCTCCAGCGCTTCGGCGCGTTCGCGCAGCGCTTGCTCTGCCTTCTGCGAATCCGTGATGTCGAGCACGGTCAGCAGCCCGTTGCCGTCGGGCAAAGGCACACCGGCAAAGCGCAGGGTGCGGCCGTCCGCCAGTTCGACAAGCCCGCCCTTCTCGCGCCGGTCAAGCGTGGCGGCGCGCACGACCGCGCCGATCTGCGCGGCATCTTCGGGGCGGACGAGGTTCAGGCCGATCGCAGTCAGCAGGCCATCGGCGCTCGGGTGGGTATCGAGAAATTCGCTGGAGAGACCCCACGTCCCGGCGAAGCTGCGATTCCACAATTGCACCGACCCATCGGGCGCGAAGATGGCTAGCGCTTCAAACAGGCTGTCGAGCGTGGCCGTGCGGGTACGCAGTAAAGTATCGCGCACAGCCGAAAGCGCGAGGCTTTCGGTACGGTCCTCTGCAAGCATCACCAGCCCGCCATCGGGCAGCGGCTGGACGACGACACGCAGGTGCGTGCCACCGGGCAGCGGCCAGGCTTCTTCCTGCATTTCGCTCAGCGCGAACCATTGCACCCGTTCGCGCCGCCATTCGGGGAAATCGCGCACTTCGGGCGTGCGCCCGCGCTCGCGCGCTTCGGCCAGGAATCGCTCGAAACTGATGCGCGCTTCAAAGCTGCCCTTGCCGAGTTCGAACAGACGGCGGAACGGACGATTGGCAAAGGCCAGCTGTTCGTTGGCATCGAACTGGGCCACGCCAACCGATAACTGATCAAGGATCGCGCGCTGGGCATCGCGGAAGGCCCGGAAATCGCGCTTTACCTGCTGCTGTTCCTCGATGTCGATGGCATAGCCCGCAACACCTTCCTTGCCGATTGGCAGATCGCTGACCCGCAAGGTCCGGCGTGCGCCATGGATGGTGGCGGCGACATTGCGTTCCTGCTTGCCCTGCGCTTCCAGCGCGCGGCGGGCGATGTCGGCGGGCGAGCGTCCGTCTTCGGCTTCGAGCAATTCGATCTGGCCCGCCACCGCCTCGACCGCGCTGGCCGCCCCAACGGCATCGACATAGGCCTGATTGACCAGTTGCAGGCGCATATCGCTGCCGCGGAACCACATTGGAACGGGTGCCGCCTCGATAAGGCCGACCAGCGCTCCGAAATCGCTTTCGGCCCTGCGGGTGGCCGCACGCAGCCGTGCCATTTCCTCGTGGCTCTGGGTAAAGTCGAACACCCAGACGAGCGCAGCACCCGAAGGCGAGACCTGCGGATCGGCCAGCGTGCCATGAAGCGCCAGCGAGCGCTTTGAGCGTGGCGGTGTCAGCGTAATTCGAAAGGGTGCGGCACTTTTCTGGGTCGCCTGAACCTTCGCGGAAAGCAAGGCGACCTGATCGGCAGAGAGCGCACCCATCGCCGGATCGCCCTGCCCAATGGCCAGTTCGGAGAGATACTTGGGCATCTGCTGAAGCCCGAGCAACCGTGCAAGCTTGTCGGGCGCCTCGATCCGGCCATCAACACGCACGAGCAACGGCACAGCAGGCGCAACATCAAGCAAATGCTGCAAACGCGCCTGCGTGGTCTTGAGCGAGCGGGTGCGACGCACGGTATCGCTGGCGCGCAGCATCATAACCGCAGCGGCCAGCGTCCAGCCAGCCAGCAGCAGCGCGATCCCGATCAGCGCGAGCGCAGAGATTTCCATATCATCCAGCTATGCGGGGCATGGCCCGGATGCAATGGGGGTTGCCAAGACACCCCCAACTGGATGCGCTGGCAAGCCCCGAATTCACGCCGACAAGCGTGCGCCGATCAGTAACGGTAATGATCCGGTTTGAACGGGCCGGCTTGCGGCACGCCGATGTAATCGGCCTGCTTGTTCGAAAGCTGGGTCAGCTGCACACCAAGCTTGGCAAGGTGCAGCGCCGCGACTTTTTCATCGAGATGCTTGGGCAGAACGTACACGTCATTCTCGTATTCTTCCGCCTTGGTGAACAGCTCGATCTGGGCAAGCGTCTGGTTGGTGAAGCTTGCGCTCATCACGAAGCTCGGGTGGCCGGTGGCGCAGCCCAAGTTCACCAGACGGCCCTTGGCGAGAATGATGATCGACTTGCCATCCGGGAAGGTGACAAGATCGGTGCCCGCCTTGATTTCCTTCCACTGGTAGTTCGAAAGCTGGCTGATCTGGATCTCGCTGTCGAAGTGGCCGATGTTGCACACGATCGACATCGGCTTCATGTTCATCATGTGCTCGGCAGTGATGACATCTTCATTGCCGGTCGCCGTCACGAAGATGTCGGCCCGCTTGACCGCCTCTTCCATGGTGACAACCTCAAAGCCGTCCATAGCAGCCTGCAGGGCGCAGATCGGATCGATCTCGGTCACCATCACGCGCGCACCGCCATCGCGCAGCGAAGCTGCCGAACCCTTGCCGACGTCGCCGTAGCCGGCAACGCAGGCGACCTTGCCGGCCAACATCACGTCGGTCGCGCGGCGGATCGCGTCAACCAGCGATTCCTTGCAGCCATACAGGTTGTCGAACTTCGACTTGGTGACGCTGTCGTTCACATTGATCGCCGGGAACGGCAGCTTGCCCTGCTTGGCGATCTGGTAAAGCCGCATCACACCCGTGGTGGTTTCTTCCGAAACACCCTTGATCGCCTTTACCGTCTTGGTGAGATAGCCCGGGCGCGCAGCGACGAAGGCCTTCAGCGCGCGCTGGAATTCGATTTCCTCGGCGTTGGTCGGCTCGCCCATCTCCTCACCCGCTTCGATGCGTGCGCCCCACAGCGCAAACATGGTGGCGTCGCCGCCATCATCGAGGATCATGTTGCAGGTGAGATCAGGATCGACTTCCGAGGCCCAGTCGAAAATGCGGCCCACGTAATCCCAATACTCGGCCAGCGTCTCGCCCTTCACCGCAAACACCGGGATGCCCGCAGCAGCGATCGCGGCAGCAGCGTGATCCTGCGTGGAGAAGATGTTGCAGGTCGCCCAGCGTACTTCGGCGCCCAGCGCCACCAGCGTTTCAATCAGGACCGCGGTCTGGATGGTCATGTGGAGCGAACCGGTGATGCGCGCGCCCTTCAGCGGCTGGGCTGCGCCATATTCCTCGCGCAGGGCCATGAGGCCGGGCATTTCGGTTTCGGCGATCATGATTTCATCGCGGCCGAATTCAGCAAGGCTGATGTCCTTGATGATGTATTCGTGGGTCGGGGCAGCGGTGGTTGCGGCAGTAGCCATGGGGTATCTCCGGGCGTGACTAGAAATGTTGCCCTCGCCCCTAGCGGCAGGGGCCGGTCGACGCAAATATAAACTTATCTTTATATGTCTATTTGTTGCCTGCACAGGGCGAACCGCTATAGAGGGCAACGCAAGTCACCCTTCACAAAGGACGCACATTCCATGACCATTTCCGTTGGCGACAAGCTGCCCGATGTCACCCTCGTCAAAGCGACCGCCGAAGGTCCGCAACAGGTTTCAGCTGCCGAGTTCTTCGCAGGCAGGCGCGTGGCGCTGTTCTCGGTCCCCGGCGCTTTCACCCCGACCTGTTCCGCCAAGCATCTGCCGGGCTTTGTCGAAAAGGCCGCTGAACTCAAGGCCAAGGGCGTTGACGAGATTGTCGGCACCGCTGTCAACGATGCCTTCGTGATGAACGCCTGGAACAAGGCCGCAGGCAGCGATGCCATCACCATGCTGGCCGATGGCAATGGCGATTTCGTCGAAGCGCTGGGCCTGACCATGGACGCAAGTGGCTTCGGCATGGGCAAGCGCGGCCAGCGCTTCTCGATGGTCGTGAATGACGGTGTGATCGAGCAATTGAATGTCGAAGCGCCGGGCGATTTCAAGGTATCGAGCGCAGAGCACATGCTCGGCCAGCTCTGACGCTGCGATCTCAAGACTTTCTAGAGGGGCGCTTCGCGACAGCGAGGCGCCCCTTGGTATATCAGGTGAACGGCGGTGCGCCGTAAGCCACCCAGAGAGCAAAGCCCGCCGCCAGCGCTATCGCCACCACTGCCGTGCCCCATGGCGTTGGCCCGATCCCCGCCGTGCCCTTCATCGGCGGGCGATCACCGCTCACCATCGGACCGAGCAGATCGTCGCCTTTAACAGCGTAGAAGGTGATGGCTGCAAGATGCAGCCCGATGAACCCGGCGAGCACCCAGAAAAAAGTCTCGTGCAATTCGGTGATCGTATCGGCTGTCATAACGCCGACCAGCGGGTTGAGCGGCCCTGTCATCCCGTCATAGGGATCACCGGAAAACAGCCCCATGCCGACCTGCGTCAACATAGCACCGATCAGCACCAGCGTGCTCCATCCGCCAAGCGGCGAATGCCCGATGCGTGTGGTCACATCAGCAAGCTGGCCGCGCAAGTAAGCGGCGACAGTCTTGGGGCCCCTGATGAAACTGGCGAAACGTGCTGTCTCCGGCCCGACAAAGCCCCACAGTACGCGAAATGCCAGAATGCCGAGAAGCACCAGGCCCAGCCGCTTGTGCAAAGCCCATTTGGAGTTTTCCGCCGTCCACCACATCGCAGGGACGAGCAGCGCAAAGCTCCAATGGCATAGCCGAAGGAGAGGATCCCACACCCGGACATCCGGCTCCGTCACAGTGACGCTGCCGAGCGACGCGCTCATGCAGGCTTACTTCTTGTCGTCGAGCCGGAAATTGTCGTGGCAACCCTTGCACGCGCCGCCCATGGCCATCGCCTGCGCACCAGTGGCTGCCTTGTCACCTTCGCCTGCAACAGTCACCAGCTTGGAACTCTCATCGACCAGCTTTTGGGCTGCGGCATTGAATTCCTCGGGCTTTTCCCAGATCGCGGGGAGCGCTTCGGTCTTGAAGCCATCAGCGGTGCTCGTGCCGGCGGGGAAATGCCCTTCGATCCTTGCGGCGCGGACATTGATATCGGTGGCCTTGGCAGCGATCAGCGTAAAATCGGGCGTATCTTTCTCAAGCTCGCCGCGCACCGCCTTGAAGGCATCGCCGATCCCCTCGAAATTGTCCTGACGTTCCTTGATCGCCGCAGGCACTTCCGCAGCGCCAGCGGGAGCATCAGCCGGAGCCTCACCCGAACAGGCGGCCAGCAATCCGGCAACGGCAGCGGACAGGGCAAGACGCGAAGCAATCGTGCGGTTCATAAAGGTTCTCCTCAAGAGCATGCGACGGGAAACGAGCGGCGAGCGTTACTCTACGCTGGATCGCTGCCCATCGCAAACCCTTGATAAGAAGCCGCCGATCAATAGCCCATCAGGCTCATCACTTCCTTGCGGCTGCGGTGATCTTCGAGGAAGCAGCCCAACATCCGGCTGGTCACCATCTCGACGCCGTGGGTCTTCACCCCGCGGCCCGTCATGCAACCATGCTGCGCCTCGATCACCACGGCGACCCCATGCGGCTCAAGATTGTCCCAGATGCACTGCGCAACCTCAGCAGTGAGCCGTTCCTGGATCTGGAGGCGATGGGCAAAACCATGCAGCACGCGGGCAAGCTTGGAAATGCCGACCACCTTGTTGTTGGGCAGATAGGCGATCGAAGCCTTCCCGGTAATGGGCGCCATGTGATGCTCGCAATGCGACTGGAAAGGAATGTCCTTGAGCAACACGATCTCGTCATAACCGCCCACTTCCTCGAACTGGCGGCTGAGATGGATCGCGGGATCTTCCTTGTAGCCCTCGCAATATTCAAGCCATGCGCGTCCGACCCGTTTCGGAGTGTCAAGCAGCCCTTCCCGGCTGGGATCATCGCCTGCCCACTTGAGCAGAGTGCGGATCGCATCCTGCACTTCGTCGGGCACATCAGGCTTGCCCAGCGGATTATCAGGATCAAATTCGTCGTGATCGTGAGTGCAGATATAATTCATTATGATCAGTCTTTCTCAGCATCCAACGGGCGAGCGCTGCGCCAATACTGCCAATGCCCGTTCCCGCTGATGCAAACCCGCAGAGTTCGGCGACGTTCCCGGCAATAACAATCTGGTTAACTTTGCTTGCCCTGCCAACATAAGACGGAAACTGGCAAATCCACCCCCTTTCCGGGAAGAAATTTGCCGTCATCGGGGAGGGAAACCTGAATAAGTATGCGTCCCCTTGGGGTTTGCCTGTGCCTGCTGCTAGAGTGATCAAATAGTGGAGACGGGGACAGGCAAAGCGCGATGACACAGTTGGTAGTGGTCGATATCGGGGGCACGCACGCCCGCTTTGCGATAGCCACGATCAGTGACAGAGGCGTGATTACTCTTGGTGAGCCGGAAACGCTCCACACCGCCGATCATGCCAGCTTCCAGACCGCGTGGGAGGCATTTCGCGAACGCAGCGGCGGAACTCTGCCGCGCGCTGTCAGCATGGCGATTGCCGGCCCGGTCGGCGGTGAGGTGATCCGTTTCACCAACAATCCGTGGATCATCCGTCCGGCGCTGATCACCGCCAAGCTGGATGTCGACCGCTTCACGCTGGTCAATGATTTTGCTGCCGTGGCGCATGCGGTCGCCCGGGCGGATGACAGCCAGTTCCTGCACCTTGCCGGACCAGACGCGCCGCTGGGATCAAGCGGCACCATCAGCGTGATCGGCCCCGGCACCGGACTTGGCGTGGCGCATGTCTGGCGCGATGGCTCCGCTTACCGGGTGCAGGCGACGGAAGGTGGCCATATCGATTTCGCCCCGCTCGACAGCATCGAGGATGCAATCCTTGCTCGGCTCAGAAAGCGCCACAATCGCGTGTCGGTCGAACGGGTGGTGGCTGGCCCCGGCATCGTCGATATATATCAGACGCTGGCCGCGATCGAAGGCCGCGCTCTGCCCGAACGCGATGCGATCGACATCTGGACTGCCGGGCAAGACGGATCGGACAGTCTTGCGGCGGCGGCTGTAGATCGCTTCTGCCTTTCGCTTGGCTCAGTCGCGGGCGACATCACGCTCGCACAGGGCGGCTTTGCCGGTGTCGTGATTGCAGGCGGGCTTGGCTACCGCATCCGCGAGACCTTGCGCACATCGGGCTTTGCCCAGCGATTCCGCGCCAAGGGGCGGTTTGAAAGCCTGATGGCAAGTATCCCGGTCAAGCTGATCGTTCACCCGCAACCGGGGCTGTTCGGCGCTGCTGCCGCTTTTGCCGACCAGCATGGCGCAACGCCATGAAGACGCCCGCTGATCTTGCTGCAAGACTGGGCGAGTTGCACCGTCGCACCGCGGAAACCCCGCTGTTCAATCCGGTGTTCCAGCTATCGCTCGATCTTTCGCGCGAGCTGGAAAGCGGCACGCTCGATCTGGCGACGGTTGATGCACTGGTCAGCGCGCTGGAATGTGACGGCCTGAAAAGCCGTGCCGAACACCTGCGGCGCCTGATCGGCCCCACTGATGGTAACACTGCCATCCTGACCAGTGATCAGGCTGCCGATTTCGAGGCTTTCCGCGCCTGCTGGGAGCGCCCGCAGCTCCATGCTGTATTTACCGCACACCCCACGTTCCTGCTCACGGAAAGGCAAGCAGCTGCAGTGGCCGAGGCAGCATCGGCAAAAGGGCCTATCGGCGAGACCGTATGCGCGGTGCTAGGCACACGCGGCGCTGTCAGCCTTGCCGATGAACATAGCGCCGCCATGGCAGCGATTGCCCGGGCTGGTGCTGCGCGTGATGTGATTGTTGCAGGGCTGTTCGATCAGGCCCGCCACCGCTGGCCGGATCAGTGGCGCAAGCTGAAGCCGATGCCGTTCCGCTTCGCCAGCTGGGTCGGCTATGATATGGACGGACGCACCGATATCGGCTGGCATACTTCGATCGCGTTCCGGCTTGAGGAGAAGGCCGCGCGGCTCGCAAGCTACGCCGCCAGCCTTGCTGCGATTGATGCGAACCATGCGCTGATTGCTGTGTTGCAGAACGCCAGCGCCTTTGCCGCAGCGCGGGCCGGTGATTTCCAGCGCGATGTCGCGGACGGCACGGCACTGGCAGCGGCAGCCAATGCGCTGACACAGGGTGCGCCGGAAAACCTCCTCAGTCTTGCGCCGATCATCGCGCAGCTTGAGCGCGAGGCGGAAAGCGCAGATGAGACGCGTGCCGCTGCGCTGCTGACTCTGGCTGCCGCGATGCGCGCCGACGGGCTTGGCATGGGCTGGATCCACTTCCGGGTGAATGCCAAGCAGCTCCACAACGCCATTCGTCGGCGCTTGCCCGCTGGTGAGGAAGGCGTCGATCTCGCCAGCAAAAGCGCGCTGACGGTGCTGCGCCAGATGGTCGAGGACGCGAGCCCACTGCGCACCAATTTCGCGGCCCTCGCTACTGAGAGCTCCACCGCGATCCGCCAGTTCATCGCAATGGCGCAAATCCTCAGGCATATTGATGCGGACAGTCCGATCAGGATGCTGGTGGCCGAATGCGAACAGCCATCTACCATGCTGGCGGCGCTCTATTTCGCCAAGCTTTTCGGCGTCGCTGACAAGGTCGATATCTCGCCACTGTTCGAGACCGAGACCGCGCTGGAACACGGCGGGAGATTTCTTGACGCACTGCTCGCCGAGCCTGCCTATCGCGATTATGCAAGGGCGCGCGGCAGGGTCGCGATCCAGACCGGCTTTTCCGATGCGGGCCGGTTCGTCGGGCAAATCCCGGCAAGCCTCGCAATCGAGCGTCTGCAAGGGCGTCTGGCCGAAGCCATGGCCGCCAATGGCCTCAGCGATGTCGCCGCGCTGATTTTCAACACTCATGGAGAAAGCATGGGCCGCGGTGCGCATCCGGCCAGCATGGCGGATCGGCTCGAGTGGCCGCTGTCGCCATGGGCGCGGCGGCGCTTTGCCCGTGCAGACATCAGGCTGGAGCCCGAGGCGAGCTTTCAGGGCGGCGATGGCTACCTGTTTTTTGCGACCCCTGAATTGGCCCTGGCCACCCTGACCCGGCTCGCTGCCTTGCGTCCGGCAGAAACCGACATGAACGCACCGCCCGATCCCTTTTATCAGCGCACGGATATCAGCCTCGATTTCTACCGCGCGATCAAGGATCACCAGCGTCATCATCTCGAAAGCCGCACCTATTCGCGGGCGATCACCGCGTTCGGCCTCGGCCTTATCAATCCCACCGGCAGCCGCGTCTCGCGCCGCCAGAGCGATATCAATGCCGATCGCGAAATGAGCCTGAGACAGATCCGCGCCATCCCGCACAATGCGATCCTGCAACAGCTGGGCTATCCTGTGAACGTGCTGTCCGGGGTAGGCAGCGCGGCTGATACGAACCGCGAGGATATTGCCGCCCTGCTCGCTGAAAGTCCGCGTGGGCGGCAGATCGCGCGGCTGGTGCGTGCCGCGAATGCTCTGGCGAGCATCAAGACGGTGGCGGCTTTCGGCGAATTGTTCAACTCGGCCTACTGGGCAAGCCGCACATATCGCGGGACTGAGCCGCACCTTGCCGATTCATGCGCTGCGCTCGCCGAATATCTCGTCGGCGATGATCGCACCGGGGTGTTCCGGAGGCTGGCTTCGCGCCTGCGCATTGATGCCATCAAACTGCACCGTCTGCTTGATCTGCTACCCGACGCCGAGCCGATCCAGGGCCGCGAGGCGGTGCGGCGCCGCATCGGCGTGTTGCAGGCGCTGCGGCTCGCGCTGCTCCAGCACATGTTCCTGAAAGCGGTCGCGATCCCGGCATTCAGCCGCGCCAATGACATCAGCCGGAGTGATGTGATCGAAATGGTCATGACCTTGCGGATCGAAGACGCGCTCGCGCAATTGCGCCGTGCTTTCCCGGTGCGGGTGCCGGGGCCAAGCGACTTCACGCTGGCCGAGCCTTCGGACTATCCCGATGGCGGCGAGGAAGGTTACGGTGCCATTGAGCGCGACTACATTGCACCGATCGAGGCGGCGCACAGGCTGAGTTTGCGCATCTCTACTGCCATTGCCAATGAATTCGGCGCGCATGGTTGATTGGCGAGGCCCCTGACGGGGTCTGCGTCGCGCGCTAGCGCGACCGCACTCAAAAACGTGACGTGCTTGCGCGCGCGACCAGCGACACCGGCACACGGCGGCGCTTCTCGCCATCAGCGCCAAGCGCCGCCTCAACCAGCGCCGCGCCAGCCTCGGCTGGATCAGGGCCGATCGAGGTGAGCGGCGGGCGGCTGAACCTTCCGGCCAGCAGATCATCAAACCCCATAACGCCCATGTCGCGCGGCACCATCAGATCGGCTGCGGCAAAGGCTTCAAGCGCTCCCAGAGCCATCGCATCGCAGGCGGCGAAAACTGCATCAATCCCGTCAGGGCGTGCGACCAGCCGTCGCGCTGCCCGGCGGCCTTCTTCCTCGCGGGTGGGCGATTTGGGAGGGACGATCAGGATCGGTTCTCGCCCAGCCTCGCGCATCGCATCGGCGTAGCCTTCGTAACGCTCGGCAAACTGTTTTTGCGAACCATCCAGTGCACCCATGAAACAGGGGCGCTGATACCCTGCCTGCAACAAATGCTGCGCCGCGAGCCGCCCGGCCGCATGATTATCCGATCGGATCCATTCCAGTTCCTCGAAAGGCGAGCCCCAATAGACCACGCGGCGGCCTTCGGCCTCCAGGGAACGGAAGTAATTCCACGCCGCCTGATTGGTGGTGGTGCCGATCACCACCAGCCCATCTGCGCGGCCATGTTCCTGATAATGCCCGAAGAAGGTGGTTTGCTGCGCCTGGAACGACACCAGTGTTTCGAATCCGTGCTCGGATGCGGCAAGGCAGACGCTGCCGAGCAGTGCATAGGCAAAGGGGTTGATCTCGCTCGCGGTATCACCCGGACGACAGATGACCACCACCGCGAGTGTGCCCGTCGATCCGCGCCGCAGCCTCGCCGCGCGTTCATCAACGAAATAGCCGAGCTCTTCGGCAGCCTTCATCACCCGGCTGCGGGTCGGCTCGGCGATCACGGGCGAACCGGACAGCGCGCGGCTGACGGTCGACTGGCTCACGCCCGCCCGCTCTGCCACGTCAAAGGATGTCGGACGCCTGTTCCTGCCGATCGCCATTAAAACCCGCCGTTCACGCCACGATTAAAACGCAGCGGGCGTCGCTGGCAAGAGGCGGGCTGCTCAGGCCGCCTTGGCAGGGCAATAGCGCTGAAGGTAGGCGTCGTGGGGGGGCATGTGCTGGACAAGGTAGCGGATCGAGCTTTCCATCTCGTCGAGCTCCTTTTTCAGATCAGGACCGCCGAAGGTGTCGGCCATGGCATTGTGCCCGCCCATCGCGATGCGCTGGCCCATCATCACCGCCGCCCAGCTGGTTTCGGTGAAAAGCTCATCCTCCTCGCGGAAGATCTGGCCATTGGCGCGGAACAGCTCGACCTTTTCGGTGAGTGTATCGGGCACTGCCATGGTGCGGCAGTGATTCCAGAACGGCGTGTCGCTGCGCTGCGTGGCGTTGTAATGCAGGATCAGGAAATCGCGGATACGGGCATATTCCTTGCCCGTCAGGCGGTTGAAGGTATCAACCTGCACCGGGTTGATCCCATCAAGCGACAACAGCGACACAAGCTTGTTGATGCCCGTGTTGATGAGGTGGATCGAGGTGGATTCGAGCGGTTCCATGAAGCCCGCCGCCAAGCCGAGCGCGACGACATTCTTGTTCCAGAATTTCTTGCGGCGCCCGGTGACGAAGCGCAGCCAGTTGGGATCGGCCTGCCGCTTGCCCGCGATATTGGCAAGCAGGATATCGAGCGCCTCGTCATCCGACATATACTCGCTGCAATAGACATGGCCATTGCCGTTGCGGTGCTGCAGCGGGACAGTCCACTGCCAGCCCGCACCATGCGCCATGGCGCGGGTGAAGGGTGGCGGGCCACTGCCATCCTCGCGCGCGCAGGGCAGCGCGACCGCCCGATCGCACGGCAGATAATGTCGCCAATCTTCATAGCCGGTTCCGAGCGCCTGCTCGATCAGCAGCCCGCGAAAGCCCGAGCAATCGACGAACAGATCGCCCGCAATCACGCTGCCATCGGCCAGTTGGACAGAGGCGACATAACCGCTTTCGCCATCAAGCTGCACATCCTGCACCCGCCCTTCGCGACGGGTCACACCGCGCTTTTCAGAAAGCTGGCGCAGGAAGCGCGCATAGCGCCCGGCATCGAGGTGATAGGCATAATTGATCGGCGGAAAATCCTCGCCTGCATAATCCTGCGTGCGCGCAAACTTGCCGAAATAGGCGGCCATCGTTTCGAGATTGAACGCCTGAATGGGGCGCTTGTCGCCCAGCTCGCGGATGCGGTGCCAGATCTGGTGAAAGGCAATCCCGCCCATCTGATAACCATAGGCGCCGAAGGGGTGGATATAGCTGTCGCCGACCTGCCCCCAGTTCACGAACTGGATGCCCAGTTTGAAGCTCGCCTGACAGGCCGACATCATCTCGGCTTCATCAATGCCGATGAGGTTCTGGAATTCGACGAAGGGCGGAATGGTCGCTTCGCCCACGCCGACCGTGCCGATTTCCTCGGATTCGATGAGCGTGATCTGCAAGCCCCGCGCGCCGATCATCTTTGACAGCGCTGCTGCTGCCATCCAGCCGGCGGTGCCGCCGCCCACAATCACGATATGCCTGATCGCCATCGCCATCCGTCCCCTGTCAGCCCGGATTTCCAGGCGTGCTGCGTTGTTGTCGCCGCCACTTTAACGGCTCGCTTGTAACACTCCACAGGGAAAATTGTGAACGTTAAATTTCTTCTTGGTAACGCTCACAATGTGCGGTATTGAGTCATCAAACAGTCACGGGGGCAATCTGTGACAAAAGGGCAATTCAGGGGAGAGACTGTGGCACATCATCACACAAATTCGCGCGTCCTGTCGTGGCGCTGTCTGGCACTCGGCACGGTTTCGGGCCTCGCGCTGACAGCCATGACCGCGCCTGCCATCGCGCAGGAGCAGGATCAGGCCGAACCGGAAAGCACCGAGGAAACCGAGACCCAGATCCTCGTCTCGGGGTTCCGCGCCTCGCTCCAGTCCGCCCAGAATATCAAGCGCAACGCTGATACGGTTGTGGATGTCATCACCGCGGAAGACATCGGCGCGCTTCCCGACCGCTCGGTCGCAGAAACTCTGCAGCGTATCCCCGGCGTCAACATCGGCCGCTTCGAGAAGCAGTCCGATCCGACCCGCTTTTCGGTCGAAGGTACCGGCGTCATCATCCGCGGCCTGCCCTTTGTCAGTTCGCAGCTCAATGGCCGTGATATCTTCTCAGCCAACGGCGGCCGCGCGCTCAGCTTCGAAGATATCTCACCCGAACTCGTCGGACGTGTCGAAGTTTACAAGAACATCACCGCTGACCAGATCGAGGGCCAAATCGCGGGTCTCGTCAATCTCGTCACACGCAAGCCGCTCGACAAGCCTGGCCTGCATGTCGCCGGCTCGATCGAAGGTAACTACGGCGACCTGCGTGAAGAATGGTCGCCGACCTTCAATATCCTTGCCTCGAACACCTTCGAGACCAGCCAGGGCACCTTCGGCCTTCAGCTGAGCTATTCCAACTCGCAGCTGAAGAGCCGCACCGACGCTTCGCAGCTGGTCGATTATTGCTACCGTCCGGCGGACCTGAGCGGCGGGTGCGCGCGCATCTTCAACCTCAACTCGGGCGGTTTCGGCGATGTGCCCAACTTCACGCCCGACCAGTTCCCGCCGACCAATTCAGTGCTCGTGCCGCAGTTCGCCAACGTGCGCACCACCACGCTCGACCGCGATCGTGAAGCGATCTCGGCCGTGGGTCAGTTCGAATCGCTCGACGGTAATCTGGTGATGACGCTGGAATACCTGCGTTCGGAAACCAGCTTCTTCACCGAGGAATACGCGCTGCTCGGCCGTATTGATGATGGCGTATCGACCAACCAGCCGCGTCCGGGTTCGACCTATCAGTTCGACGCGAACGGCAATTTCGTCAGCGGCATCCTGACACAGGAAGTCGGCAATGCCTACGCCAACCCCTTCGGTCGCGGCGGCATCCCGATGGACTCGCTGCGCTTCCTGCGCGGAACAACGTCGGTCACGGAAGACATCTCGTTCGATGCGAAGATGAACTTCACCGACCGCTTCCGCGGCAAGGTCGAAATGCAGAGCCTGAGCTCCAACCTGCGCCGCGATTCAGTGTTCGGTGCCATGAGCACCTGGGCCGACATTGCGATCGATCTGCAGGGCAGCACGCCGAACATCGAGTTCCTCGCCCCGGTCGGCGCACCGGCTGATTACTTCTCCAGCGGGTTCAACACCTACCACTGGTTCGGCCTCGACAGCCAAGAGTTGAACGATGGTACGATGTTCAGCCTTGCCGGCGATCTCGAATACGACCTCAGCGACGACGGCTTTTTCCGCAAGGTCTCGGTCGGCGGACGCTGGGCTGCGCGCGACCGTGCCAACCGCAACACCAACTTCAGCACCTGGGGCAACCTTTCGGCGCCTTGGGCCGGCCGTGCCGGTTGTGCGCCCTGGGGTGAAGGTTCGGGTTGCTTTGCTGACGGGCCTGGGCCGTTC
>JBKBMC010000052.1:0-15877 GCA_046296075.1 Erythrobacter sp.
CCAACTGGTCGCAGCCGAACTGGTGCTTTCAGCCGCATTCTTCGGGGTGGCAATGCTGGGCAGCTACCTCACCTATTTCTATGACCTGTGCGCCGCGGTCGAGGAAGTCTCCCTGTTCTTTGACGTCGAGCAGGAAGATCCGCGCGGCGATGATCCGATCATCGGCACCGATCATACGCTCACTTTCAAGGACGCGGGCGGAGCAGCGCGTTTCGAGAATGCGCGGTTCAATTTCTCGATCCCGACGGGCGCGATCGTGATGGCAACAACCAGCCAGCACGGCTTGCAGCGGCTGTTCACCAATATCCTGAAGCTCTACGAACTTCCCTCGACCGGATATACCACGCTGGGTGGCACGGATATCAAGGAGATCGAGGCCCATCATCTTCGTCGCTCCGTTTACGTGCTCGACCGGCCGAGCTTCGTGCCCATGACGGTCCGCGAATATCTCGGACTCGCGTGCGACAAGGGCGATAGCTGGCGGATTATCGAGGCACTGGAAACGGTTGGTCTGGCTGGCACCATCGCGAGCCTCGACAAAGGCCTCGACACCAAGATCGCAGCCACCGGCTATCCGCTTTCGACCGCGGAACTGCTGATGCTCAAGCTCGCGAGCGCACTGCTTGCCAAGCCGCGCATCCTCGTGCTGACACGCCTGTTCGATCTGATCGACGAGGAGGATCTGACCCGCACATTTGCAGCGCTCAAGGCCGAGTCCAACACCACGGTGATCTATTTCACCGACCGCGACAGCCCGCTCGGCTGCGACAGATTCCTTCACATGCAGGCCACAGACCAGACATATTACGAAGATTTCGCCGCATTCCGACGCGCCAGCCGCACCACCCGGCCACGCGGGCCTGATATCAGTCGCCTGACCGAAGGCCCAAATTCCGGCGGAGAACAATAATGGCGACGCTCCAGAAAATCCCGCACCGCTTCACCGCACTGGAATCAGTCAAGATCCCGCGCGTCATGCGCACGGTGTTCCTGATGCTGCTGACCGGATTTATCCTGTCGCTGGTCTTCCTGATCTATGTGCCGTGGGTGCAGACCACAACGGGGCGCGGGGTCGTCACCACCCTCAGCCCTAACGAGCGCGAACAGACGATCAACGCGCTTGTCACCGGCCGGATCGAGGAATGGTATGTGCGCGATGGGGCGAGGGTCGCGAAAGGCGATCCGATTGTGCGCATTATCGATATCGACCCGCAATTGATCCAGCGCCTCGAAGCCGAGGTCCGGCAGGTCGAACTGCAACTCGAAGCTTCGCGCAGCGCGATGGCAACAGCGCAGATCGACGAACGCCGGATGCGCGAACTGTTCGAGGCCGGGCTGGCCCCGCGGCGTGATTACGAACAGGCGATGATCCGCATTCAGGATATGCGCGGCAAGATTGCAAGCGACGAAGCCGCGCTGGTGCGCGCGCGTACCAATCTTTCGCGTCAGGCGGTGCAGATTGTCACCGCGCCGCGCGACGGCTTCATCCAGCGGGTCCAGGCTGGCGATGCGGCGACATTCGTACGCGCAGGCGATATGCTGGCGATGTTTGTGCCTGAAACGCGTGAGCGTGTGATCGAGGTCTTCATCGTCGGGCGCGATGTCGCACTGGTCCAGAAGGGCGCGAAGGCCCGCATCATGTTCGAAGGCTGGCCTGCGGTCCAGTTCAGCGGCTGGCCGGCGGTGGCGGTCGGCACGTTCGGCGGCGAGGTGCTTTCTGTCGATCAGGCGTCACAGACCGATGGCCGTTTCCGCGTTCTGATCCGCGAGGACGCGAGCGATGGGCACCCCTGGCCTGAGGAACGCTTTGTGCGCTTCGGTGCAAAGGCGCAGGCCTGGGTGCTGCTGAACACGGTACCGGTTGGCTACGAGATCTGGCGTCAGCTCAACACCTTCCCACCCGAACTTCCGAACCCGTCTGCAACCTCGGCACAATCGGGAACCTGAGTCGATCAATGTTCCGTCCTTCGGTCCGCTTCCTGCTGCTGTCTCTGGTGGCTCCGGCTGCGCTGGCGCTTCCCGGAGCGTCTGTGCTGGCGCAGGACATCGCACCGGTGGGCGAGCCGATCGATATCGCCTTGCGGCAAGGCACACTGCTGCCCGAACAGGTGCTGCGATCATCGGCGCTGACCTTCCCTTCGATCCTCGAAGCCTTCGAGCGCGAGGCCGCCGCACGCGGTGATCAGCTCAGCGCGGATGGCGCCTTCGACCTGATGCTGCGCGGCGAGGCCTATGACCGGCTGACCGGCACCTTTGACGGCAATTTTGCTTCCGCCGAAGCGCGGCAGGGCCTGCGCCCGTTCGGGGCCGAAGTCTTCGCCAGTTACCGACTGTCGAGCGGGCGCTTTCCCACCTCGGAAAGCTCGTTCAACACCACCGACTTCGGGCAGGTTCGGATCGGGGCGATGTTTTCCCTGCTGCGCAATCGCCGGATCGACCAGCGCCGCTTTGCCATCGACGACACCCGCATCGCATCGGAGCAGGCCAGTGTCGATGTGCTGCTGGTGCAGTTGAATGTGCAGCTCGAAGCCTTGCGGGCCTATTGGCGCTGGGTCGGCGCGGGCGAAGAAGTGCGCGTTTTCGAGGAATTGCTCGAAATCGCCGAAGCGCGGCAAGTCGGCTTGCGGCGCGGGGTCAGGGAAGGCGCAACAGCGTCCATTGCCCTTACCGAAAACGAGCAAAACCTGCTGCGCCGCCGCACCTTGCTGGAAGAATCCCGCCGCAATCTGCAGACCGCAGCCAATTCGCTGAGCTTCTTCCTGCGCGATTCAAAGAGCCAGATGGTGATCCCGCGGCGCGAACAACTGCCCTCGCTCGCACAGCTTGGCAGATTGCCCGCAACCGATGAACTGCTGGCGGCAGAGCGCAACGAAGTGCTTGAGCGGCGGCCCGAATTGCGCACCCTGCGTCTTGCCAACGAGCGCGCGGCCAATCGCATCGAACTCAGACGCAACGATCTCCAGCCCTCGCTCGAAGGGCGCGCCGAAGTGCGGCAGTCGATTGGTCCGGGGCCGGCGGGAATGCCGACCTTCGATCAGGGAACCGATACCCTCGTCGGCCTGACATTTTCGGTGCCGCTGCAACGGCGCGATGCGCGCGGGCGGCTGGCGCGGGCCGAGGCGGAACTGCGCGAACTCGAACTGCGCGAACGCCGCATTGCCGATCAGATCGAAGTCGAGATCGACAACATCCTTGCGACCTTGAACGCCGCCATTCGCCTGTCTTCGCTGGCGACTGAAGAGGTGCAGCAGGCCAACACCATGGTGCAGGCCGAACGCAACCGTTTTCGCCTTGGCGCGGGCGATTTCTTCCTCGTCAACCTGCGCGAAGAAGCAGCCGCCGATGCACAGATCCGCGCGATCCGCGCCGAACTTTCGGGCAGGCTCGCAGCGGCCAGCTACAACGCGGCCACCATCAACCTGCCCGAACTCGGCCTCGAATAAGGCAACTCAGCGGTTCTGGCGGCCTTCGATCAGCCGCTCGACCAGCGAAGGATCGGCCAGCGTCGAGGTATCGCCGAGCGCTCCGAACTCGTTCTCGGCGATCTTGCGCAGGATGCGGCGCATGATCTTGCCCGAACGGGTCTTGGGCAGGCCATCGGTGAAGTGGATGATGTCGGGCGTGGCGACGGGCCCGATTTCGCTGCGCACCTGTGCCTTCAATTCGGCGAGCAGCGCGGCGGACCCGTCCTCGCCCGCATTCAGGGTAACATAGCAATAGATGCCCTGTCCCTTGATATCGTGCGAATATCCGACCACGGCCGCCTCCGCGACCTTGGGGTGGAGCACCAGCGCGCTCTCGACCTCGGCGGTGCCCATGCGGTGGCCGGAGACGTTGATGACATCATCGACCCGCCCGGTGATCCAGTAGTAACCGTCCGCGTCGCGCTTGCAGCCATCGCCAGTGAAATACTTTCCTGCATAGGTGCTGAAATAGGTCTGCACGAAGCGATCATGATCGCCATAGACTGTGCGTGCCTGCCCCGGCCAGCTGTGGGTAATGCACAGATTGCCCTCGGCAGCGCCATCCAGCACCCCACCCTCGTTATCCACCAGCTCGGGGCGGATGCCGAAGAACGGCAGCCCTGCGCTCCCCGGCTTCATATCGTGCGCGCCCGGCAGCGTGGTGATCATGCAGCCGCCGGTTTCAGTCTGCCACCAGGTATCGATGATCGGGCAGCGGCCTTCGCCCACCACGTCGAAATACCAGCGCCATGCCTCGGGGTTGATCGGCTCGCCGACGCTGCCGAGCAGCCGGAGTGAGGCGCGCGAACGGCTCGTAACATGATGATCGCCTTCGCGCATCAGCGCACGGATCGCGGTCGGCGCAGTGTAGATGATATTGACCTGATGCTTGTCCACCACGTCCCAGAACCGACCGTGATCGGGGTAGTTGGGCACGCCTTCGAACACGACCGCAGTCGCGGCATTCATCAGCGGGCCGTAGACCACGTAGCTGTGCCCCGTGACCCAGCCGATATCGGCGGTGCACCAGAACACCTCACCCGGCTGGTAATCGAAGATGTAGTGGAAAGTCGTCGCCGTCCACACGCCGTAACCGCCGGTGGTGTGGAGCACGCCCTTGGGCTTGCCCGTTGAGCCGCTGGTGTAGAGGATGAACAGCGGGTCTTCCGCGCCCATCACCTCGCAGGGGCAATCATCATCGCTGGCGAGGCTTTCCAGCCAGTGATCGCGGCCTTCCGCCATCTCGATCGCGCCGCCGGTGTGCGGGATCACCAGCACCCCGTCGACCGCGACGCCATCATGGGCCAGGGCAGCATCGACATTGGCTTTCAAGGGCACGCGCTTGCCCCCGCGCAGGCCTTCATCAGCGGTGATGACGAAGCGGCTGCCGCAATCCTCGATCCGGCCCGCGAGCGCCTCGGGCGAGAAGCCCCCGAACACCACCGAATGCACTGCACCCAGCCGCGCGCAGGCCAGCATGGCGACGACGCCTTCGAGGATCATCGGCATGTAGATCGTGACTCGCTCACCCTTGGTGACGCCGAGTTTCTTCAACGCATTGGCCATGCGGACGACTTCGCGGTGGAGTTCGCCATAGGTCAGGCTGCGGCTTGGCGTTGCAGGATCATCAGGCTCAAAAATCAGCGCGGTCCTGTCGGCATGCTCTGCCAGATGCCGGTCAACCGCGTTGTGACAGAGGTTGAGCGTGCCATCCTCGAACCACGTGATCCCGACCGGATCATAGGCCCATTCGCCGCCCTGCTTCGGTGCTTTCACCCAGTCGAGCCGCTGCGCCTGTTCCAGCCAGAAGGCATCGGGAGCCTCGATCGAGCGCTGATACATCCGCACGTAATCCTCTGGCCCGCAGTGAGTCGGGTGGTTGGCTTGCGGGCGCCGAATGGCGTGGATCATGGCGCGAGTCTCCGTTGTGTTGTCGCTGTTGCCGCTCAGGCTACACATCTGGCGGTGGGAGACAAAGGGCTTAGACGTTTCCGCGCGCCATGCGTGCAAAGGACAGGGCCGCGCTGAAACTGCCGGCGCGGCCCTTCCAACAGTCGGGACCCGGATCAGAACCGGTAGGCGAGGCCCGCGCTGAGGACCCATGGATCAAGCTTGTGCTCGGTCTCGATCACCTTGGTGTTCCCGACAAACCAGCTTGCCGTGGTGCCGACAAAATAGCGCTTGGCATCCAGAGTGAGCGCGAGCCCCTTGGCGCCGAGCGGCACATCGACCCCCGCCTGCAAGGCGAGGCCCAGCTCGTTGGACAGCTTGGTGCTGGTCACACCGAGCGGCACGACCGCCGCTCCGGGCTTTTGCGAGACCCACAGGAAATAGCTCGGCCCGGCCCCGACATATGGTTTGATCCCGCCCAGATCGAAATGGTACTTGGCCGTGATCGTGGCAGGGATCAGCTTGCCATCAGCCACCAGTTCGGCACCAACCGGCAAGCCTGCGGTCGCATCGACATCATGCTGGGTCATCCCGGCGATGGTTTCGACCGAGAAATTGTTGGTGAAGAAGTATTCGGCAGCAATCGTCGGCACGTAATTGTCGCTCGCGCGGGTCTGCAAGGTCGCCGGCAGGCCGACTGCATCGGCATTGACAGTCTCGATCTTGCCATCGGGCAGTACCGCCGTGCCAACAAGCTTCAACTGCACTTGCCCGGCGCGATCCTGCGCCAAAGCGGGGCTTGCCATGAGCACTGCTGCCACACCGGCCAAAGTCATGGTTCTCAACATTATTCCCTACCCTTGGGGCAGCAGTGGCCACGCGCTGTGGCCCAGGATGATTGCTGCCCATGGGCGTGCCGATAGCCGCAGGGTCAATCCGTGCTCATTGATCCCGGTCAAAGACGCAGCACCACATCTGCGGCATCCGGAGGCACATTATGGCAACGCTCATGCCCTCTACGGTCGACACCAGCATGGACGCCTTTCGCGCGGCCTTGCCCGATGGTTTGGGGCAAAGCGTGATCGCCAGCGAGCTGTGCGCGCTTGGCGACCTCCAGCAGCTCAGCAAGGGCGAAACGGTGGCGGGCGATCCGGTGAATGATCGGCTCGTCTATATCGCATCGGGCGCTGCGAAGCTCGTGGCGCAGCCTTGTGGCAGCACCGAAGGGGCGGGCGCGGTGCAGGTGCTCGCCTTCCATTTTTCCGGCGACATGGTTTCCGTGCTGCGAAAGGGCGCAACGGATACCCCGGACGATTTCCGCTTGATCGCACTTGCTGATTGCCAGCTCATCACCTTCCCGACCGATGCCTTCCTGGACATTGCCCAAGCTGATCCTGCGGTGCTGCGCTGGGTGCTCACCAGCAGCCTGCAAGCCCTTCACCGCACCCGAACTCGCATGATGCAACTGGGGCACAAATCGGCGCGGCAGCGGATCGCCGACTTCCTGGTATCGATGGCCGAACGTCTCAGTGATGGCACATCCGGGGCCTGCCGCCTCATCCTGCCAATGAGCCGCCGCGACATCGGAGACAGCCTTGGCCTGACCATCGAGACCGTCAGCCGCCAATTCACCGAGTTGCGCGAAGCAGGCCTGATCGAGACGCGCGGCCGCTCGCTCGTCCGGTTGCTGGATGTGCCCGCCCTGGTGCAAGCTGCGGGGCAAGGCCGGTTTTCCGGGACCGTCCAGCACATTTGACACAATCTTGATTTAGATCAATTCTAGCCACTCGGGGGCTCGCTAAGCGCGGGTTGACGGAAGGGACTTATCATCATGGAATCAGTGGTTCGGCGGCTGGGAATCTGGGGTAGCATCCTGCTTCTCGCCATCATCGCGCTTGCCTTGGCACAGGACACCGCCTTTGCGGTTCACATGGGCCTGATTGCAGTCGTCGCCGCGCTGCTGGCGGTGCTGACGATGGCGCGGTTCGATCCGATGGCACGCGCGCAGAGCATCTTCCGGATGCCGCCGGGACCATCGCGCTATGATGACGATGTGATCCGCTGGGGCGTGATCGCCACCATGTTCTGGGGCCTTGCCGGTTTGCTGGTGGGCGTGATTATCGCGACGCAACTGGTCTTCCCGCAGCTCAATTTCGAACCCTGGTTCAATTTCGGCCGGGTGCGCCCGTTGCACACCAGCGCGGTGATCTTCGCCTTTGGCGGCAATGCGCTGATCGCGACGAGTTTCTATGTGGTGCAACGCACCTGCCGCACGACGCTGGCCTTCCCCGGCATGGCTCGTTTCGTGTTCTGGGGATACCAGCTGTTCATCGTGCTGGCAGCGACCGGCTATCTCCTCGGCGTGACCCAGTCCAAGGAATATGCCGAGCCTGAATGGTATGTCGATCTGTGGCTGACCATCGTGTGGCTCGCCTATCTGGCAGTATTCGTCGGCACGATCCTGCGCCGCCATGAACCGCATATCTATGTGGCAAACTGGTTCTACCTCGCCTTCATCATCACCGTGGCGATGCTCCATGTGGTGAACAATCTGGCCATTCCGGTGAGCCCGTTCGGTTCGCGCAGCTACAGCGCCTTTGCCGGTGTGCAGGATGCGATGACCCAGTGGTGGTATGGCCACAATGCGGTGGGCTTCTTCCTCACCGCCGGCTTCCTTGCGATGATGTATTACTTCGTGCCGAAGCAGGCGAACCGCCCGGTCTATTCCTATCGCCTGTCGATCATCCACTTCTGGTCGCTGATATTCCTCTATATCTGGGCCGGGCCGCACCACCTGCATTACACAGCGCTGCCCGACTGGGCACAGACGCTCGGCATGGTGTTCTCGATCATGCTGTGGATGCCTTCGTGGGGCGGGATGATCAACGGGCTGATGACGCTGAACGGCGCTTGGGACAAGATCCGCACCGATCCGATCATCCGCATGATGGTGCTGGCGCTCGCCTTCTACGGGATGAGCACCTTTGAAGGGCCGATGCTGTCGATCAAGGCTGTGAACAGCCTGTCGCACTATACCGACTGGACGATCGGCCACGTCCATTCCGGCGCGCTGGGATGGAATGGGATGATCACCTTCGCCTGTGTCTACTTCCTCGTGCCCCGCCTGTGGCAGCGCGAGCGGATGTATAGCCTGCGCATGATCAACTGGCACTTCTGGCTCGCGACGGCAGGGATCGTTTTCTACGCCGCAAGCATGTGGGTTGCCGGGATCACGCAGGGCCTGATGTGGCGCGAATACGGCTCGGACGGTTATCTGGTGAACAGCTTCATCGACACCGTGGTTGCGCTCAACAAGATGTATGCGCTGCGCGCCTTTGGCGGTTTGCTGTATCTCTCGGGCGCGGTGATCATGGCCTACAACGTCTGGATGACGATTGCCGGACACCTGCGCGCCGAAGCCCCGATGGGCGATACGCCCCACGATGAAGCCGCTGATCGCCCGATTGTTGCCGCCCCGCAAGCCCAGCCCGCCGAATGAGCGCCGCGCGAGAAGGACTTTTGTCATGAGCAATTCTGCACCCCCGAGCGACGTTTTCGACGGCCACAAGAAGCTTGAGAAGAACGTTACCCTGCTTGCTGCCGCCACCCTTGCGGTTGTCGCAGTTGGCGGAATCGTCGAGATCGCCCCGCTGTTCTGGCTCGACAACACGATCGAGAAGGTGGAGGGGATGCGCCCCTACACCCCGCTCGAACAGGCGGGCCGCGATATCTACATCCGCGAAGGCTGCTACACCTGCCACAGCCAGATGATCCGGCCTTTCAGGGACGAGGTCGAACGCTATGGCCATTACAGCCTTGCGGCGGAAAGCATGTATGATCACCCCTTCCAGTGGGGCAGCAAACGCACCGGGCCAGATCTGGCGCGGGTTGGCGGGCGTTATTCGGATGAATGGCATGTCCAGCATCTCAAGGCGCCGCGCAGCGTGGTGCCCGAAAGCATCATGCCAAGCTACGCCTTCCTCGCTGAAACGCCGCTGAAAGTGCCCGATCCTTCGGCCACGCTCACCGCGCTGCGCCGGGTCGGCGTACCTTACAGCGACATTGATATCGACATGGCGGGGAAGGATCTGATGGCGCAGGCCAATCCCGATCTTGATGCAGGCGATCTGACCACCCGCTATCCCAAGGCGCAGATCCGCGATTACGATGGTGACCCCAAACGCGTGACCGAAATGGATGCGCTGGTCGCGTATCTCCAGATGCTCGGCACGCTGGTCGATGTGAACAGTGCTGCGGCGCAAGAGCAGCTTGCCAAGGAGAAGGGGCGGTGAGCTTCTACGAAACCCTGCGCCACTTCGCCGATAGCTACTGGCTGGGCGTGATCTTCGGGCTCTATCTGGTCTTGTGCCTGTGGCATTTCCGCCCTTCCGCCAAACGTCATGTGGAAGCGGCCAAACACTCGATTTTCACGGAGGACGACGATGTCCAACCCTGATAACAAGCGGATTGACGAGCCCACGGGCACCGAATTTGTCGGGCACGAATGGGACGGGATCGAGGAGCTCAACACACCCCTGCCGCGCTGGTGGCTGTGGACCTTCTGCGCGACGATCGCGATCGCAGCGGTGTATGTCGTGCTTTATCCGGCCTGGCCGCTGCTGAAGGATGCCACGGCCGGCACCCTCGGATGGACCAGCCGGGGCGAGTTGGCCAAGGAAATGAGCGCGGCTAACCGCGCCCGCCAAAGCATCGTGCAGCGGATTGCCATAACCGATATCGAACAACTGCCGCGCTCACCCGAATTGTGGCAGGCCGCGATTGCGGGCGGTTCGGCTGCGTTCAAGGTCAATTGCGTGCAGTGCCACGGTGCGGGCGCGGCAGGGTCGGAAGGCTATCCCAACCTCAATGACAATGACTGGCTGTGGGGCGGCACGCTGACCGATATCGAATACACGCTGGTGCATGGCATCCGCTGGACCGAGGCGGCAGAAACGCGGGTCAATTACATGCCCGCCTATGGCGATATCCTGAGCAAGCCCGAAGTGAATGCGCTGACCAGCCATGTCCTTTCGCTTTCGGGCAAGGCCAAGGGCAATGCGCAAGGCGCAACCCTGTTTGCCGAAAATTGTGCAGCCTGCCATGGGCCCGGCGGCGAAGGCGATCAGAGCCAGGGCGCGCCTGCGCTCAATGATGCGATCTGGCTGTTCGGCGGCAGCGAAGCGCAGGTGCGCAGCCAGATCATCGCACCGCGCCACGGCGTGATGCCGGCATGGCAAGGGCGGCTTGATTCGGTCACCATCAAGATGCTGGCAGCCTATGTCCATTCGCGTGGCGGCGGCGTGACACCGGAAGGCGATCCCGAAGCGGCCGCCAAGGAGATGGCACAGGGCAGCGCCAAGCCGCCCAAGGCCGAAACGGATGGTTGATCCGGTCGATCTCGATCAACCGGCCAAGGGGCACGATTGGGCGGGCGCACTGGGGGCAACCCCTGCGCCACAACCCGCAACGGCGGGCGGCTCTCCGCCACCGCCGCGCCCGCAGCTCTACGAAGCGCGCAAGGCGGTGCATAACAAGCGCATAGATGGCTCGTTCCGGCGGTTCAAATGGCTGGTGATGATCGTCACGCTGGCGATCTATTACATCACCCCGTGGCTGCGCTGGGATCGCGGGCCTTATGCCCCTGATCAGGCCGTGCTGATCGATATCGAACATCGCCGTTTCTACATGTTCGATATCGAGATCTGGCCGCACGAATTCTACTTCGTCGCCGGAATGCTGATCATGGCCGGGATCGGCCTGTTTCTGGTGACCAGCGCGGTGGGCCGCGCATGGTGCGGCTATGCCTGCCCGCAAACCGTGTGGACCGATCTGTTCCAGCATGTCGACCGCTTCGTCGATGGCGATCGCAATGCGCGGATGCGGCTGGACAAGGCACCGTGGACAGCATCCAAGATCGCGCGGCGCAGCGTCAAGTGGACAATCTACCTCGCCATCAGCATGGCGACGGGCGGAGCATGGATTCTCTATTTCGCCGATGCGCCGACGCTGTTTCGCGCATTCTTCACCGGCGAGGCAGCGTTTGTTGCCTACGCCACTGTCGGCGTGCTCACCTTCACGACCTTCTGGCTCGGCGGCTTCATGCGCGAACAGGTGTGCATCTACATGTGTCCGTGGCCGCGCATCCAGGCCGCGATGCTCGATGAAAAATCGCTCATCGTCACTTACAAGGACTGGCGCGGCGAACCGCGCGGCAGCCTCAAGAAAGCCGGAAAAGCGCCCGAGAAGTTCGGCGACTGTGTCGATTGCAACCTGTGCGTCGCGGTATGCCCTACGGGCATTGATATCCGCGAAGGCCAGCAGATCGGCTGCATCACCTGCGGGCTGTGCATCGATGCCTGCGACAAGGTGATGAAAGAGATCGGCCGCCCGCGCGGGCTGATCGATTACGCCACGCTCGAACAGTGTGAGGCCGAAGCCGCAGGCGCAGCCCCAACGCCTGCATGGAAAGCGCTGCTACGGTTCCGCACGCTGCTCTACCTCGGTGTGTGGAGTGCGATTGGCGCAGGCCTGCTGTTCGCACTCGGCACCCGCACGCGCACCGAGCTGACCGTGTCGCCCGATCGCAACCCGCCCTTCATGCTGATGAAGGATGGCGCTGTCCGCAACGCCTATACACTCCGCCTCAGAAACATGCAGGCCCGGCCGCGCGACATGGAAGTGGCGCTGGTGGGACTGCCGCAAGGCGCCGTGATGTGGACCGACAACGTCAACATGGATGCTGCCGCCCCGGCGCAAGTGGTGGCCGTCCCTGCCAACGAAACCCGCATTGTCCGGGCCTACGTCACCATCCCGGCGGGCAGCACCGCGGACAGCTTTACCTTCCGCCTCCGATCGCTCGCCGAAGATGGCGAAACCGATCTCGCAACCACCAATTTCGCCACGCCAGGATCCGAGTGATGAGCAGTAAGCGCGAACAGGGCAAGTTCACCGGACGCCAGATGGCGATCATCATGGTGGCAGGCTTCGGGATCGTGATCGCGGTCAACCTTGTCATGGCAGCCTATGCCATAGGCGGCTTTCACGGCGTGGTGGTGGAAAACTCCTATGTCGCGAGCCAGCAATTCAACGGCTGGCTGGCGGACGCGGAGAAAGCCCGCGCGCTCGGCTGGCAGGTGAAGCCAGCGCGGGACAGCGAAGGCCATGTCACGCTGAACACGCAAGGCGTGCCCGCCGGCACGCGCTTTGCCGGAGCGTTGCGTCGCCCGCTTGGCGAAAAAGCCTTTGCCGACCTTACCTTCCGCCCCGCTGGCGAAGGGCTGTGGCGATCTGACCAGCCGATCGCACCCGGCCGCTGGATCATCCGCCTCTCCGCCGAAACCGACGGGATCACTTGGGCCGAGGAAAGCGAATTCTGAAATGAACGCGCCTGCTTCCCTTGCTGCATCCGAGGCTCGCCCGCTCGCGGCGACCCGCTTCACCGTGCCCGGAATGCGCTGCGCAGGGTGCATCGCGAAGATCGAGCGCGAGCTTCCCAAAACGCCCGGCGTCCATGCCGCGCGTGCCAATTTCTCGGCCAAGCGGGTGGCGATCACCCATGATCCTGCGGTGGACGAGGCGGTGCTCGAACAGGCGCTGCGCGCGCTTGGCTTCGAAGCGCAGCGGGTGGCGGATAATCCGCTGGGGGATGATACCAAGGAGCGCAAGCAGCTCACCCGCGCGCTGGGTGTAGCGGGCTTTGGCATGATGAATGTCATGCTGCTTTCGGTCAGCATCTGGTCGGGCGCGGACGGGGCGACCAAGCAACTGTTCCACTGGCTTTCCGCGCTGATCGCGCTGCCGGTGATTGCCTATTCCGGCAGGCCGTTTTTCGCGAGCGCCTGGATGGCGCTGTCGCACCGCCGCACCAATATGGATGTGCCGATCTCCATCGGCGTGATCCTCGCCACGGGCCTCAGTATCTACGAAACCATCACCGGCGGCGATCATGCCTATTTCGAAAGCGCGGTGATGCTGCTGTTTTTCCTGCTGGCAGGGCGCGCATTGGATGCCGAAATGCGCACCCGCACCCGCGCCGGGATCGGAGCGCTGCTCGGCCGGATGGGCAAGAGCGCCAGCGTGATCGGTGCGGATGGCACCACCCGCCGCGTGCTGGCCGAAGCGCTCGAGCCGGGCATGCTGGTGCTCCTCGCTGCGGGCGAAGCGCTCGCGGCCGATGGCATCGTGGAGAAAGGCGCGAGCACGCTCGATAATGCCATGCTGACGGGGGAGAGCCTGCCAGAGCCGGTTTCGGTGGGCAGCGCGGTCCATGGCGGCGCGATCAATCTGGGTGCGCCGCTCGAAGTGCGCCTCACGCGCGTCGCCGAAGATACCGCGCTTGCCGAAATCGCCCGGCTGATGGACGAAGCAGGCCAGTCGCGCAGCCATTATGTCCGCATCGCGGATCGTGCCTCGCGGCTTTATGCGCCCGTGGTGCACACGCTGGCAGCGCTGGCTTTCGTCGGCTGGATGATCGCAGGCGCGGGCTGGCACCAGTCACTGGTGATTGCGATTGCGGTGCTGATCATCACCTGCCCCTGCGCGATGGGCCTTGCCGTGCCATCCGCGCAAGTCGTGGCGAGCGGCGCGCTGCTGAAACGCGGGCTGTTGGTGAAAGACGGCAGCGCGCTTGAAAGGCTCGCCGAATGCGACATCGCGCTGTTCGACAAGACCGGCACGCTGACGCTGGGTGAGCCGCGCCCGGATATTGCAGACCTCGATAGCGAGGCGCGCAGCGTGGCGCTCGGGCTGGCGCAGGCGAGCCGTCACCCTTTGAGCAAGGGGCTTGTCGCCAGCCTGCTGCGCGCAGGCACCGAACCAGCCGCCATCGCCGACATCCGCGAAGTCAGCGGCGAAGGTCTCACCGGCACATGGCAAGGGCAGCGCGTATCGCTTGAACGGCCCGATAGCGCTACCAGCGCACTCGCCACACGGCTCACCATCGGCGGGAAAAGCCAGATCATCACATTTGCCGATCCGCTGCGCGGGGATGCAGCGGAGACTCTCGAAGCGCTCGGGCAATGGCAGATCAGCGCCAGCATCCTGTCGGGCGATCGCGCCGCGCCCGTGGCCGAGATCGCCGCGCAGCTTGGCCTTGCTGCCGAGGCGGAGGCCAGCCCGCAGGCGAAACTGGCCACTCTCGAAGCTCTCAAAGCCGCAGGCCAGCGACCGCTGATGGTGGGTGATGGCCTTAATGATGGGCCAGCGCTGGCTGCTGCTCATGCCTCAATCGCGCCCGGCACCGCATCGGACGCCAGCCAGCAGGCCGCCGATGCCGTGTTCATCGGCGAAAAGCTGATGCCGGTTGCTCTCGCCATTCGCGTGGCGCGCCGCACCATGCATATCGTGCGGCAGAATTTCGGCTTTTCGATCATCTACAACGTGCTGGCCGTGCCGCTCGCGCTGTTCGGATACGTCACCCCTCTGATTGCCGCCATCGCGATGTCGCTCAGCTCGCTGGTGGTGGTCGCCAACTCACTGCGCCTTGCCGGAGCCGCACGGGAATGACCGGCCTTGCCTTCCTCATCCCGATTGCGCTCGGCATGGGCGCGCTTGGCCTTGCTGCCTTCCTGTGGTCAATGAAAGCGGGGCAATATGACGATATGGATGGCGCCGCCAACCGCATCCTCATTGATGAGGAGGACGAGGAATGAGCATTTCGCCTGCCTTCGCCCTTGCGGCGCTGGTTCCGGTTCTGATCGGCCCGCTGCCCGCGCAAAGCATTGCGCTGACCGCGACACTATGCGGCGGCGGACAGATCACCATTCCGCTTGGCAAGGGAAGCGAGGACAAGCCCGGTTGTCACCCCAAAGGCTGCCATGCGGGCATCTGCCGAGAACGCGCAAAACGCGGGATTTGATCTCCCGCAAAGACGGGGCGTAACAGGCGCGCTCTAAGCGCCTTATGTGGCCTTATCATCCCGAACTCCTCGCCCGCGCCGTCCCGCGCTACACCAGCTATCCGACCGCCGCCGATTTCGGCCCGCTGGAAAGCGGCGTGATCGAGCGCGCGATTGGCGAGGCGACAGGCGATGTCTCGCTCTACCTCCACATCCCGTTCTGCGAGATGATCTGCTACTATTGCGGATGCAACACCGGCGCTTCGGGCAAGCGCACGCGGGTCGAAAGCTATCTTGCCGCGCTCCATCAGGAAATCGCCACAGTGGCGAGCCTGCTGCCCGCATCCGCGCGGGTGCGCCGCATTGCCTTTGGCGGGGGCAGCCCCAATGCGATCCTGCCCGCCGAGTTTCTCGCTCTTGTCGATGCGCTTCACGCGCATTTCCCGCTTTATGCACCCGAATGGTCAATCGAGCTTGATCCGCGCAGCATGAACCCCGCCTGGGGCCGCGCCATCGGCGAGGCTGGCATCACCCGCGCCAGCATGGGCGTGCAGACCTTTGCGCCCCATTGCCAGAAAGCCATCGGACGCGAGCAGAGCCCGCTGCTCATCAGCCGCAGCGTGGAATGGCTGCGCGCGGCGGGCGTCACCTCGCTCAACTTCGATCTGATGTATGGCCTGCCGCACCA
>JBKBMC010000053.1:0-15788 GCA_046296075.1 Erythrobacter sp.
CATCCGCGCCAAAGCGGAGCGCGCTGGCGAACAGCGAACCATCCGACCGTTCGCCTTCATAACACACCACCGCGCCTTCTTTCAGGTGCGCGCGCGACCAGTGCCAGGTGCGGAAGCCTGCTTCGAGCGGTTCGCGTCCGCGGTTGTGATCGAGATAGGCGCGGCCCTTCCAGGACACGGCGGGCGACGTCATCTCCACCTCGATCCGCGCCACCGGCGCAAGGCAATGCCACACATGATTGGCAGCGGGATCAAGCGCGAAGGCCGCCGGATTGAGCGCCTCGGGATAAACCCGCACGGTGCCGCACACCCGGCGCTGGAGCGGATTGAACAATCGCTTGTCGCGTTCCTCGATCGTGATTTCGAGCACATCGCCATCCCAGCGCACCGCGCTCGGCCCGATCACCAGATTGCTCTCATCCCGCCTTACTGCGCCGCGGGTGCGCTCGGTCATCGCCCAGCGCGCCTGCGGCCCGTAGAGCGCGACATTGAGGCAGGAATGATTGAGCGGATCGCTCCGGCCCGAACGCTTGTAATAGGGTGAGAAGACACTGCCGAGAAAGGCGATGATCGTCAGGCCGTGGGCTCCGTCGTCGCTGATCGCGTCGACATACCACCAGGAATAGCCGCCGGGAGGAATCGCTTCATCGAAGCGAGGTCCCGTGCGATGACCTTCGCTGCCAGCAAGCCGGACAAGGCTGCCATAGGAACGCCCGCTGCCGGATGCGTCGCCCCGCCCGTGCAATAGAGCCCCGGCAGCTTCGTTTTCGGCCCCTGCCGCTGGAAGGAAGCCGCCCAGCCGTGCGACGCTCTGCCATAAAGCGCGCCGCCCGTGGACGGGAACAGCCCCTCCCACGAATGCGGGCTCATCACGATGGATGGCGCGTTCTCCTCCATTATGAGGCCGCAGCGCGCCAGCGAGTTCCTCATGGCTTTTGTGCATTGCTCGATCTCCTCGGGGGGATAGGGGTGGTTGTCGCCATTGGCTGGCGCATTGACGATAATCTGGATGCGTTCGCGCTGGCCCTGGGGAAGCGCCGCATTGTCTGCCTCGCGCGCCGGGCGATCGATTGCACAAAGGTAAACCGACGGATCGGATGGCGGACGGCCGCCTGCAATCTCGGCGAATTCACGCGCGTAATCGGGCGAGAAAAAGACATTGTGATGAGTCAGCGGAAAGCCGTCAGTGGCGGCGTGCGCATAGGTCACCAGTGCCGAAAGCGAGCGCTTGGCCGGCGGTACGGGAGGAACCGCGTAAGATGCCTGACGGCCCAGCCGCAACTCGGCCAGAGCATTGGGATCGCCGTTCATGATGACGATATCGGCGGGGATCATGTCTCCGTTGGCGAGCCGGACACCGCTTGCCTGCCCGCCCTTCGTCATCACCTCGGAGACCGGCGCCCCGGTGCGGATCACCACGCCCTGCTTCTCGGCGAGCCCGGCGATGGCCTTGGCCAACGCATGAATGCCTCCGTCGATCAGCCACACGCCGCGCGCTTCGACATGGGCGATCAGCATCAGCGTGGCAGGCGCCTGATAGGGGGATGATCCGCAATAGGTGGCATAGCGGCCGAACAGCTGGCGCAGGCGCGGATCGGGAAAATGTTCACCCAGCGCATCCCACAACCGATCAAACGGGCGCATCGCCAGCATGTCGCCGATGCGGGTAAAACCGATCTGCCGCATCATGGGCAAAGGCGTCGACGCCTTGTCACCGCGCAGGAACGGCTGTTCGAGCACTTCGAAGATGCGCTTCGCCTCGTGGCGGAAGTTGCGATAGCCGCGCGCTGCGTCTGCTCCGGCGAAATCGCCGATAGCTTCTTCGCTGCGCAAAGGATCGGCATAGAGATCAAGATGGCTGTGCGCATCCCACGCATGGCGCGCGATAATCTCGGCAGGTGCGGCGGTGATATGATCATCGAGCCGTTCCCCGCACGCGGCGAAGATCTCATCGAACACCTCGCGCAGGGTAAAGACTGTCGGGCCGCCATCAATCTCGGCGCCATCCACGGCCACACGGCGTGCCTTGCCGCCAACCCAGCTCTCTTTTTCGCAGATAATGACCTGCGCGCCGCGTGCAGCGAGCAGCGCGGCGCTTGTCAGCCCGCCAATCCCTGCTCCGATCACAACGACTCGCGCGCTCACTGGCCCTCCCTGCCCTGTGCTGTCACGTCAGACAGACAATATCATTGACCTTACTGATGGGTCTGTCCAATGAATTAGACATATGGGATCACATTTGGACAGGTTTTGATGAATTTTGCCGCGCTCAAGGTTGGCTATGTGGCGCGGCGCAACGCCCTGTTCGCTCACCCGCGTTTCCAATATTGGGCCGCCCGCCTGCCGCTGATCCGCTGGATCGCCAGAAGCCGGGCGCGCGGCGCCTTTGATATGCTGGCGGGCTTTGCCTATGCGCAGACTTTGCGCGCCTATGTCGAAAGCGGGATCTTTCCGGTGCTCGGCGCAGGCCCTGTTACGATTGCCCAAGTTGCTGAACGGCTTGATCTTTCACCCGAAGCTGCCGAATGCCTGCTGCGTGCGGGCCGCGCGCTGATGCTGTCGGAAGAAGCGCGCCCTGATGGCTGGATGCTGGGCGAACAGGGTGCGGTGATTGCCGCCAATCCGGGGGTGCAGGCGATGGTGCGCCACCACCGGCTGCTTTATGCCGATCTGGCCGATCCGATGGCGCTTTTGCGGCAGGACCGCCGCGAACCCACGCAATTGTCACGCTTCTGGTCCTATGCGGGCGCCCTTCACGGCGCGGGCGAGCGCGGGCGTGACACCGCGGAATACTCGCAGCTGATGGCCGCATCGCAGCACTTCGTGGCGGATGAAGTGCTGGCCTCGGTCTCGTTCCGGGATGTGCGGCGTCTGCTCGATGTCGGCGGAGGTCACGGAGCATTTCTCGGGGCTGTCGGCGCGGCCTTTCCGCATCTGGAACTGGGGCTGTTCGATCTGCCCGAGGTCGCCACCAAGGGCGCTGAAATACTTGGGGAAAAACTGGACGCCCATCGCATTACGGCCCATGGCGGCAACTTCTTTACCGACGCCATTCCCGCGGGCTTCGACATGGTATCGCTGGTGCGGATTCTCCATGATCACGACGATGCGCCCGCCCGCGCGCTGCTGGCAAATATCCACAAGTCTCTCGCCCCCGGCGCGCGCCTGCTGATTGCCGAACCGATGGCGCGGGTGCCCGGTGCCGAAGCCATGGGTGAAGCCTTTTTCGGGCTCTATCTGTGGGCCATGGGCTCGGGTCGGCCGAGAAGCCCCAAGGAAATCATCATGATGCTGCGCGAGGCGGGTTTTTCGCGCGCTCGGTTCGTCGCAACTGCGCAACCGGTCAACACGAGCATCATCATCGCGCATCGCTGAAAGCCTGTGCGGGCGAATGTTGTCCAAATAAGTTGACAGTCAGAAGTGTAAGGCATAGCAAACAGGTAGGAGAGTGGTTTTCCAGATTGGCTGAGTCGCCTCTTGCGACTTGGAAATCGGAAGCAAGGGAGCGCTTGATGAACACCTTGGCAGTCATTCTTGAAGCGCCTGAGCGTCTTGCGCTCAGGACACTTGAATTGACGCCTGTTCAGCCTTCCGATGTCGTCGTCGACATTCACTACAGCGGAATCAGCACAGGCACTGAAAAGCTGCTGTGGACCGGCACAATGCCACCCTTCCCCGGACTCGGTTATCCGCTTGTACCCGGCTACGAATCAGTCGGTCGGATTGTCGATGCTGGACCGGAAGCAAAATCCCGCATCGGTGACTGGGTGTTTGTGCCCGGAGCCAATTGCTACCAGGATGCGCGCGGCCTGTTTGGCGGCACCGCACGCCGGGTCATTGTTCCCTCGGCGAGAGCGATTCCCATTCCCGAAGAACTCGGCGAAGCAGGCGTGCTTTGCGCACTGGCTGCCACGGCCCTGCATGCCATCAATGGCGGCGGCTATGATGGCAACCCGGCGAACCGCTGCGCTCTGCCTGATCTGGTGATTGGCCATGGCGTACTGGGCCGCCTGATTGCCCGGCTTGCCGTGGCGCTCGGCGCTCCGGCACCGACCGTGTGGGAAACAAATGCGGCGCGCCGCGATGGCGCGCTCGGTTACAGCGTGATGCACCCCGAGGAAGATGAGCGCCGCGATTACCGCGCGATCTATGATGCCAGCGGGGATTCCAACATCATCGACAGCCTCGTGATGCGGATGGCCAAGGGCGGCGAGATTGTGCTGGCGGGTTTCTATTCCGATCGCCTCAATTTCGCTTTCCCATTCGCTTTCATGAAGGAGGCGACCCTGCGTGTCGCCGCCGAATGGCAGCCGGTCGATCTCGCGGAGACCCGCGATCTGATCGCAACCGGCAGTCTCGATCTCACCGGCCTCATCAGTAACCGCCGCCCCGCGACGGCTGCCGACGAAGCTTACCCCCAGGCCTTCAGCGATCCTGAATGCCTAAAAATGGTTCTCGACTGGAGCGATTGCTGATGAGTGTTCTCGACAATCCTACTTTGGCCGATCAGGCCGCTTTGCTGCGTGATGAAGCTTCGCAGGAGCCCGATCCGGTTCACACCGGCGAGGTGAAGAAGGAAACTCAGATCATTGCGATCTATGGCAAGGGTGGATCGGGCAAGAGCTTTGCCCTGTCGAACCTCAGCTACATGATGGCCCAGCAGGGCAAGCGCGTGTTGCTTATCGGCTGCGATCCCAAATCGGATACCACCAGCCTGCTGTTCGGCGGCAAAAGCGTGCCGACCATCATCGAAACCTCGTCCAAGAAGAAACTGGCGGGCGAGGAAGTCAGCATCGAGGATGTGTGCTTCCAGCGCGACGGCGTGTTCGCCATGGAACTCGGCGGCCCCGAAGTGGGTCGTGGTTGCGGCGGCCGCGGCATTATCCATGGTTTCGAACTGCTCGAAAAGCTGGGCTTCCACGATTGGGGCTTTGATTACGTCCTGCTCGATTTCCTCGGCGACGTGGTGTGCGGCGGGTTCGGCCTGCCGATTGCCCGCGACATGTGCCAGAAGGTGATCGTGGTCGGCTCGAACGATCTGCAATCGCTCTATGTGGCCAACAATGTCTGCCAGGCGGTGGAATATTTCCGCAAGATGGGCGGCAATGTCGGCGTGGCAGGCATGATCATCAACAAGGATGATGGCACCGGCGAAGCGCAGGCATTTGCCGATGCAGTCGGCATTCCGGTGCTGACCTCGATCCCCGCCAACGAAGACATCCGCCGCAAGAGCGCGAACTACCAGATCATCGGCATTCCCGGCGGCGAATGGGCGAGCATCTTCGAAGAACTAGCCATCAATGTCGCAGAAGCACCTCCGGTGCGTCCGGCGCCGCTGACGCAGGACGGATTGCTCGGCCTGTTCAGCCCGGAAGATACCGGCGGCGATGTGCAGCTGCTCCCGGCGACCCAGGCCGACATGCGCGGCGGCGTGTTCGAAACACGCCCCAGCCTCGAAGTGATCTACGACGAGGCATGATGGCGATGGACGATCTTACCCCCACAGGCGATGCCCGCGCCCCGGATCGGATCGATCTTGCCGATGCTCCTGAAGGTGCGCCTGTGTCCGAAGCCACCGATACCGGTGCTGGTTGCCACGGCGGCAAGGAAACCATGCTGGCGGCAGCAAGGCAGGCGGGCAAGAGCGACATTCTTGATCGCTATGCCAAGGATTATCCGGTCGATCCCAACGCCGGCCCGCATGATCAGCCGCAATCAATGTGCCCCGCATTTGGCTCGCTTCGCGTCGGCCTGCGGATGAAGCGCACCGCGACCGTGCTTTCGGGCTCGGCCTGCTGCGTCTATGGCCTCACCTTCACGTCGCACTTTTACGGTGCCCGGCGCACCGTGGGCTATGTTCCGTTCAACTCGGAAACGCTGGTCACCGGCAAGCTGTTCGAGGATATCAAGGAAGCCGTCGAAGGGATGGCTGATCCTGAATTGTACGATGCCATCGTCGTCACCAATCTGTGTGTCCCGACGGCGAGCGGCGTCCCGCTGCGCCTGCTGAAGAAAAACATGAACGGTGTGCGCATCATCGGCATCGACGTGCCGGGCTTTGGTGTGCCAACCCATGCCGAAGCCAAGGACATTCTGGCGGGCGCCATGCTGCAATATGCCCGCGAGGAAGTGATGGCTGGCCCCGTCGCAGCCCCGCGTGAGCGCACCGACAAGCCGAGCGTCGCCTTGCTCGGCGAAATGTTCCCGGCTGATCCGGTGGTGATCGGGCAGATGCTCGCGCCGCTTGGTCTGGCCGTTGGCCCGGTTGTCCCCACCCGCGAATGGCGCGAGCTTTATGCCGCGCTCGATTGCGCGGTGGTTGCGGCAATACACCCCTTCTACACTGCCTCGATCCGCGAATTCGAAGCGGCTGGCCGCCCGATCATCGGTTCGGCTCCGGTCGGGGCGGATGGCACCGCCGCATGGCTCCAGGCGCTGGGCGATACGCTCGGCCTGCCGCAGGATAAGGTCGATGGCGTGAAGAACGCCATGATCGGCGCGTGCAAGGGCGCGCTCGCACAGATGCCGATCAAGGGCCGCATCACGGTTTCGGGCTATGAAGGTTCGGAACTGCTGGTCGCACGCCTCTTGGTCGAAAGCGGCGCGGATGTGGTTTACGTCGGCAGCGCCTGCCCGCGCACCAAATGGTCGGATCCGGACCGCGAATGGCTTGAGGCGCGCGGCGTCCATGTCAATTTCCGGGCCAGCCTTGAGCAAGACATTGCAGCGGTTGACGAATACCGTCCCGATCTCGCCATCGGCACCACCCCTGTGGTGCAGCATGCCAAGACACGGGCCATCCCTTCGCTCTATTTCACCAACCTCATCTCGGCTCGCCCGCTGATGGGCCCGGCAGGCGCTGGCAGTCTTGCCACGGTGATCAACGCCGCGATGGGCAACAAGACCCGGTTCGATACGATGCGCGATTTCTTCGAAGGTGTCGGCACCGAACATGCAGCGGGCGTATGGGAAGAACTTCCCGTTGATCGCCCCAAATTCCGCAAGAAATACGCAGCGCTGAACGAAGCGGCGCGCAAGGCATCGGAGGCGATCGGCACATGACCCTCGTTCTCGATCACGACCGGGCAGGCGGCTATTGGGGCGCCACTTACGTCTTCACCGCCGTGAAGGGCCTGCAAGTCATCATCGATGGCCCGGTGGGGTGTGAAAACCTGCCCGTCACCTCGGTGCTGCATTACACCGATGCCCTGCCCCCGCATGAATTGCCGATTGTGGTGACAGGTCTGGGCGAGGAAGAGCTCGGCAAGACCGGCACCGAAGGCGCGATGAAGCGGGCATGGAAGACGCTTGATCCCGAATTGCCCTGCGTAGTGGTGACCGGTTCCATCGCCGAGATGATCGGCGGCGGCGTGACGCCCGAAGGCACCAATATCAAGCGCTTCCTGCCGCGCACCATCGATGAAGATCAGTGGCAATCGGCAGACCGCGCGCTGACCTGGCTGTGGACGGAGTTCGGCCCCAAGAAAAAGCCTGCCCCGCGTGAGCGCAAGGAAGGCGAAAAGCCCCGCGTCAACATCATCGGTCCGGCCTATGGCATGTTCAACATGCCATCAGATCTGGCGGAAATCCGCCGTCTGGTCGAAGGGATCGGCGCCGAGGTCGGACTGGTCTTCCCGCTCGGCACGCACCTTGCCGACATCAGCAAGCTGGGAACGGCAGATGCCAATATCTGCATGTACCGGGAATATGGCCGCAACCTGTGCGAGACGCTGGAAGTGCCATACTTCCAGGCACCGGTTGGTCTCAACCAGACGACCAAGTTCCTGCGCGCTCTGGGCGAAGAACTCGGGATTGATCCGGAACCCTTCATCGAGCGTGAGAAGCACACCACGATCAAGCCCTTGTGGGATCTGTGGCGTTCGGTGACGCAGGATTTCTTCGCGACGGCAAGCTTCGGCATTGTCGCCAATGAAACCTATGCCCGCGGCATCCGTGCCTATCTCGAAGATGATCTCGGGATGCCCTGCAATTTCGCGTTTTCGCGCACGGCCGGGGTCAAACCGAAGAACGAGGATGTGCGCGCCGCGATCTACAAGAACCCGCCGCTGGTGCTGTTCGGCAGTTACAACGAACGCATGTACATGACGGAATGTGGCGGGCGCGGGATGTATATCCCGGCAAGCTTCCCGGGTGCGGCAATCCGCCGCCACACCGGCACGCCGTTCATGGGTTATTCGGGCGCGAGTTATCTGTTGCAGGAAGTCTGCAATGCGCTGTTCGATGCGCTGTTCCATATCCTGCCGCTCGGCACCGATATGGACAAGGTCGACAAGACCCCGGCGCGCAGCCTTACCGAACTGAGCTGGGACATCGAAGCCAAGGCGCGGCTTGATGCGCTGGTCGAAGCCCAGCCAGTGCTGATCCGCATTTCAGCGGCCAAGCGCCTGCGCGATGCGGCGGAAAAGGCCGCCCGACAACGCGGCGCCGATACGGTGACGGCAGATTGCCTCGACGAGGCGCTGCTTGAAGGGGCGACAGCTTGATAGGCGCGTCCGCCTTGACCCAATCCATGCCGAGGCTGCGGGCTCGTCCTGCGGCCTCGGCCCCGTTTGCCCCTGTCAAAGGGGCCATCCAATCCACGTGGGGGATCACGCGGGGATGCAGCCGGGAGCTTTCGGGCTCTCATTTCTACCCAACTGAACGGAGACATACCAATGACTGATCCGGAACGCGTAGGGACTTACCTGACGCCTGAAGAGGCACAGGAAATCCACAAGGGTTTCATGGGTACTTTCACCCTTTACGTGGTGATCGCGCTCGTCGCTCATGCCCTGATGTGGGCTTACAAGCCCTGGCTCTGATCCGATCAAGCCTGTGAGGTGGCCTGCTTTCGGGCTGTCCACTGATCGATTGATCGCATTTCAAACAAAAGGAATTTTCCCATGTGGAGAATCTGGTTCTATTTTGACATCCGCCGCGCTCTCGTTGCGTTGCACGTGGGTCTGGCCGTGTTGGCCTTCACCATCCACTTCATCCTGTTGAGCACGGATCGCTACAACTGGCTCGAGCGCGCCCCCGGTGCGCCTGCGCCGGCTCAGGCTGCTATCGAGTCGTCGGAAGCTCCGGCGGCAGGTTAACACCTGTCCAACATGTGAGGGGGCAGGTTCGCCTGCCTGCCTCCTGACACTCTGGCGAAAACTTCAAGACCCGTCGCTATGGCGGGGAGGATGGACCTATGGCGCTCCTTAGTTTCGAGCGGAAATACCGCACACGCGGTGGCACATTAATCGGCGGCGACCTTTTCGACTTCTGGGTCGGGCCGTTTTATGTTGGATTCTTTGGGGTGACGACGGCAATCAGTGCGCTTCTTGGGACCGCACTGATTTTCGCCGCCGCCGCCGAAGGTCCGACACTCAACCCTTGGCTGATCTCGATCAATCCGCCCTCGGCAGAGGTCGGGTTGGGCTTTGCCCCCCTTTCCGAAGGGGGATATTGGCAAGTCATCACGATTTGCGCTGTGGTGGCTTTCTGCTCGTGGGTCGGCCGACAGGCTGAAATCGCGCGCAAGCTGGGCATGAGCTACCATGTCCCGATTGCCTTCAGCGTTGCCGTTTTTGCTTACGTCACGCTCAATGTGTTCCGTCCGGTGTTGATGGGCGCATGGGCCAACGGCTTCCCTTACGGGATCTGGACACACCTCGAATGGGTGTCGAACGTGGGCTATGCCTTTGGTAACTTCCACTACAACCCTGTGCACATGCTCGCGATCACGTTCTTCTTCACGAACGCGCTCGCTCTTGCGCTGCATGGCGGTCTGGTGCTGTCGGCGGTCAACCCGACCGGCGGGACCAATGTGAAGTCGCCCGAATACGAAGACACCTACTTCCGGGACTTCATCGGCTATTCGGTGGGCACGCTCGGCATTCACCGGGTGGGGCTGTTCCTTGCGCTCAACGCAGGGTTCTGGAGCGCCATCTGTATCGTGATCTCCGGCACTCTGTATGTCGGCAGCTGGATCGAGTTCTGGGACTTCTGGAAACGCATTCCGATCTGGTCGTAAAGGAGCACCTGTATCATGGCGACTTATCAAAACATTTTTACCCAGGTGCAGGTCAAGGCAGCCCCGGAAATGGGGATTGCCCTCCCGGCAGACAATGAAGGCCGCCTGCCCTTCACCGGCTATTCCTACTGGATGGGCAAGATCGGCCAGGCGCAGCTTGGCCCGATCTATCTCGGCTGGCTCGGGGTGATCAGCCTCGCGTTTGGCGGGATGGCGCTGTTCATCATCGGGATGAACTTCGCTGCCGAAGCCAACTGGAGCCCGCAGACTTTCATGCGCGAGTTCTTCTGGCTTTCGCTGAACCCGCCGGGGCCGGAATATGGCTTCAGCCCGTTCGTGCCGTTGAAAGAGGGTGGCTGGTTCATCATGACCGGCGCGTTCCTCACCATCTCGGTGCTGTGCTGGTGGGCCCGCACCTACTACCGCGCCAAGGCGCTGGGCATGGGGATGCATATTCCCTGGGCCTTTGCCTCGGCGATCTGGCTGTTCCTGGTGCTGGGCTTCATTCGTCCGATGCTGCTGGGCAGCTGGGCCGAAGCGGTTCCCTACGGGATCTTCAGCCACCTCGACTGGACCAACAATTTCTCGCTGGTCTACGGTAACCTGTTCTACAACCCGTTCCACGCGCTCTCGATCGTCTTCCTTTATGGTTCGGCGCTCCTGTTCGCGATGCACGGTGCGACCATTCTGGCACTCGGCCGCTACGGTGGTGAGCGCGAGATCGAACAGATCACCGATCGCGGCACGGCAGCTGAGCGCGGCGCGCTCTACTGGCGCTGGGTGATGGGCTTCAACGCTTCGTTTGAATCCATCCACCGCTGGGCATGGTGGTTTGCGGTACTGGTCACGCTGACGGGCGGGATCGGCATCCTGCTCACCGGAACTGTCGTCGATAACTGGTACATCTGGGCGCAGGAGCATTACTACGCTCCGACCGGTGAGAACTACGACGTGAGTGACGCGGTGGCAGGCGCCACTGGCCAGGGCAAGTAACCAGCCCGGTTTGGGCCAAAGCAGTCAGGCCGTAAGCATCTGACCGCAAACGCAAGCCTCATGAAGGCCCCGTTCAAGCCATGCTTGAGCGGGGCTTTTGCGTTGCCGCTGGCGAGAGCAGGGACAGAGGTTTAGCACGCAAGGTCAAAGGGCTGCGGGAGCGCAGGCGCTCAGGCCCTGCTCAGGCCCTGAGCTCAGACCCTGCGATGAGTAAGACGCGAACGCAGATCGAGCAGGTGGAGCGGGAGTGAAGCCGCCAGCGGCAATGCAACCCACCACCAATGGGCACCGACCAGCGCTGCTCTCAACCCCAGCACGATCAGCACGGCCGGGCCGAGCAGCCCGGCAATCGCGAGCACCCGCCAGCCTTTGGCAAAGCGCAACCAGCACGCCTCTGCGGCCAGCACGGCAAGGATCACATCGGCAGCATGGCCAGTGGCAAACAGGGCTTCGATCACCGGCGCTGGCTCAACCGAACGGGCCGTTCAGCTGCACTACCGCCCAGTTGAGTGCCCCGGCAAAGGTCACCCATGCGAGGTACGGCACCAGCAGCAGACCAGCACTTTTCGAGAAGCGCCCGCAATAGACAATCAGCACCGCGATCGAAAGCCACAGCAGGATCACTTCGACAAAGGCCCAGTCAGGCCGCTGCATGCGGAAGAAGATAATGCTCCACAGGATATTGAGAAAACCGTTGAGCGCGAACAGGCTGATGACCCATTCCGCCTGAGCCGATGTGCGCGCTGCGCGCCAGGCATTGATCCCCGCGATGGTGATGAGCGCATAGATCAGCGTCCAGCCCATCGGGAACACCACATCGGGCGGGTTCCACGAAGGCTTGGCAAGGCCCTGATACCATGGGCCCAGATCGGTAATCGTAGCCCCGAGCGCAGCGACACATATCGCCGCGACCGTGGCAACGGTCACCGGCAGGATCATCATCCGGTTCATGGGCGCAAGTCTAGCGCGTTGCGGGCCTCAAGCCTAGCAGGTGTGCAGTATCCTTGAGGAAGATCTTGACGTGGGCCAGCGGCTTGGCCCGCACGAGCTTCTTGTTCATGTAGGCCTGCCAGGTCAGTTCCTGCACATCCTTGTCATCGCAGATCGTCACGAAGCGCTCGCGCCGCTTGTCGCTCTGATACCAGAAATACTGCATCATCCCGAGTACCCAGAACACCGTGCCGTGTTCCTTCATGAATTTCTTGCGCGCGGTGCGCAGCTGTTTGGCATCGCCGGTCTTGAGGAAAGCGCTTGCCGCCTCGCCGACCACACGCCCGCCCATCATGGCGTAGTAGATACCCTCGCCCGAAGCCGGCGCGACCACGCCGGCGGCATCCCCGGCCACAATCACATCGGCGCCATTGTCCCACCGCTTGAGCGGCTTCAACGGGATCGGCGCGCCTTCACGGCGGACAGTCTCGCAGCGATCAAGGTTGAGATCATCGCGCATGGTGGCAATCGCGCCCCTCAGCGAAAAGCCCTTGTTGGCGCTGCCGACGCCGATGCTTGCCGTGTCGCCATGCGGGAACACCCAAGCGTAGAAATCGGGCGACAGGCGCCCCTGATAAAAGACATCGCAGCGCGCCGGATCGAAAGCATCGGATGTCCCTTCAGGCGATTTGATGATCTCGTGATAGGCGAACACGCAGGGCACCCGCTCCGCACCCGGCAGGCATTGCTTGGCGACGGCTGAACGGGCGCCGTCAGCGCCGATCACGCAGCGCGCACGCACCTTCTCGATCGGGCCGCCGCGTGTGCGGCGGAACGTGACGATCGGGTGCGGCAGATCATCGCGCTCGATCTTCTCGAAAGTTGCGGTGAGCCGCTCTGCCCCCGAAGACCGTGCGCGTTCACGCAGCCATTCATCGAAATCCTCGCGATCAACCATGCCGACATAGCCGATCTCCCCGACCGGCATGTCCACCGCACGGCCCGAGGGCGCGATCATGCGCGCCGCGCGCGCCTTGGCAACCAGCAGGCTTTGCGGAATCTCGAAATCCGCCATCAGCCGGGGCGGCACAGCCCCGCCGCATGGCTTGATCCGTCCGCCGCGCTCCATCAGCAGAACCGAGTGCCCAGCGAGCGCCAGATCATTGGCCGCAGTGGAGCCCGACGGCCCGCCGCCGACAATGACGACATCATAGATAGCCTCGGTCATGCGAACATCTCCCTCTCACCCGGTTGTGCTTGCCTTGGCTGGGAAGGCGCGCGCACCGCGGCAATCCCGAAAGCCAGAATGGCGGCGAGCACGAAAGCCGCGCTCTCCACCGCAAAAATCATCTGGAACGCAGCGCCATCATCGCCGAGCAAACGGCGGGCGAAATCGACGCCGACCGCGCCGAGCAATCCGCCAAGGCCAAAGGCGATGGCTTGCGATGCACCCCATACGCCCATGCGCACACCTTCGCGGGTGTTCTCGCCCGCGCCTGCCAGCCCCATCATCGTACCGATGGCTGCGACGGCAAAGACGCCATTGCCGAAGCCGAGCACGAAAGCATTCACAGCCAATGGCCAAGGCGGGCCGTGGACCGCTGCCATCGCAAGGCCAGCAAGGCCCGCCGCCGAGGCAAGGCATCCGCCCACCACCCAGCTGCGCAAATCCCGCTTGCCATCACCGGCAAAGGCGCTTCCGCCGATCCCGGTGATGATCATACCAAGCAGAATGCCGGCCTGGTGGGTGCCGCCCAGCTTGGTCGATTCCCCCGGCGTCATATCGAAGATCAGTCCCGCGAAGGGCTCGAGAATGAGATCCTGCATCGAGAAGGCAATCATCGAGACAAAGATGAAGATGGTGAAGCGGCGCGCCGCTTTCTCGGCCCAGATCTCGCGGACGGCCGCCTTGAAATCGGGCGTCGGGCCATTCTTCGCTGTCTCGGCAAACACGCCGGCCTGCCGCTCAAGCCGGAAGGTGGCGAGCACCGTAAGGCTCACCATCACCAGCCCGAGGCCACCTGCCACCCACAACAGCCGTTCGGGCGAATAAGGGATGAGCAACTCGCCCACCGTGATCGCCGAGGCGACAATGCCCGCAACCATCATGATCCAGGTCAGCGCGGCCGCCGCCGCCCGGCGACGCGGCGCCACACCCGATGCGAGCAAGGCCAGCGCCGAAGTGCCCCCTGCCCCCACGCCCACGCCGATCAGCGTGTAAGCAACTATCGCCATGGTGAAACCGATCAGCGGCGAAGGCACCATCAGCAAGGTTGCCTGCGTCGCCATGAAGGATGCGAGCGCCAGCACCACCACGCCGCCGATGATCCACGGCACCCGCGCGCGCCCCTTGTCCGAACCGTGGCCCCACAGCGGGCGGCACAATTGCACCGCATAATGCCATGCCACGAGGCCCGCCGGGATCGCGGCGGCGAGTGTATACTCGACCACCATCAGGCGGTTGAGTACAGTCGTCGACATCATCACGAGCGCACCAATCGACGCTTGCACCATGCCGATGCGGGCAATCGCCAGCCAGCCGAACCCGGCTTCACCCGTCACGCTTGCCGGAGCGCGCGATACCGGGGAAGCCGCCGGGCCCATCAGATATAGCCTCCAAGGCCGAGTGCGGCGGCAAGCATACCGAGGACATAGAGCGTCACACCGACCCCATTATACCACGGCGCCTTGCCCGCCGGATCGCGGATAAGGGTGGGCATGGCAGCAATCTGCGCCAGCAGCGCGGCGGTAACGATCAGCGCCGACCAGCCAAAGCCCCACAAGGCCAGCAGGCCGATCACCACGATCTGGTTCACCGCCATGGTGGTGCAGGCAAAGCGCGCGGCGGCTTCCACTCCCATGACGACAGGGAGCGAGGTGAAGCCCGATTGCCGATCGCCCTCCACCGCCTTGAAGTCATTCAGCACCATGATGCCGTGTGCGCCCAGCGAATAGAAGAACAGCACGAAGATGACTTCTTTGGCCGGCATGGCACCCAGCATGACGGTTGCGCCGGTAAACCAGCTCAGCCCTTCATAGGTCAGCCCGCAGACCAGCGGCCCCACCATGCCGCTTTCCTTGAAACGGAACGGCGGCGCGGAATAGGCCCATGCGAAAGCAAGCCCCACCAATGCCGCGACAAACACGATCGGCCCGAGCAGCCAGCCGATACTGGCTGAAATCAGGCTCATGATCATCGCGATGTAAAGACCCCAGCGACCGGGGATCCGTCCCGAAGGGATCGGGCGATCAGGTTCGTTGATGGCATCGACATGGCGATCGAACCAGTCATTCACCGCCTGGCTGGTGCCGCAGACCAGCGGCCCTGCCAGCAGCACGCCGCCCGCCACGAACCACCAGCGTCCGTCAAGCCCGGCGCCGGACGAAACTGCCCCGCACATGAAGGCCCACATCGGCGGGAACCAGGTGATCGGCTTGAGAAGTCGCAACACATCGCGCGGCGCAGGAAGGCTCGGGCTGCGCGTCGCTGAGCGAGTCGAAGGCACAGATTGATCCATTCGCTGAGGCTATGTCTGACAAGCCAAAGCGTCAAATTATTTTGACACTTTTGATCCAACAAATCCGGAATTGATGACCGTTTGCGGTGTCAGGCCCGAAAGGTTGTCGTGTCAGCGAGGTGTCAAGCCGTCCTGAATACGGCGTCGCAAACGCTTGTCAGAGCGCATGGAAACATCGCAGCCTTGCACGCAACTGATGTCGCCAAAACCATGCGAAAACCGGTGCCCTTTTCGCGCCGTCGGTCAATCTTGTGCAGTTTGTGCGCATTTTCGTGCAAAATCGTGCACCTGCGCGAAAGCGCCAGACCAGCGCCCTAGTCGCCGTC
>JBKBMC010000054.1:0-12971 GCA_046296075.1 Erythrobacter sp.
CGCGTGCGTGATGTTCCAAAATAAGGCGGATTGCAATTCGTCTGCACTTCACGGGCGATTTATGGAAAGGGCGAGGCAAGGAGCCTCGCAGTGATCGAATCAATACCGAAGTCCTTGCGCGGCGAGATGCCGGGGCGCCTTGCCAGCGTGGAGGCGGCTGTGCTTGAGGCGGACCTGCTGCATGCGCTTGAATGTGGCGAGATCGAAGTGCTGTTCCAGCCGCAATTCACTTGCAAAGGCGATGCACTGACAGGTGCGGAGGCGCTAGCCCGCTGGCAGCACCCCAGGCTCGGTGCAATCGGCGCGCGCGATCTGTTTGCGATTGCCGAGGGAGCATCGCTGGTCGCGCCGCTTTCGCGCCATGTGGTGGCCCGTGCGCTGGAAGATGCCGCGCGCTGGCCCGATCATCTGACACTCTCGCTCAACATCACACCCGAAGAGCTCGGCGATCCACACTTTGCGACGGATTTCGCCGCACTGATCGCGCGTTCGCAGGTTGCGCCAGGGCGGCTGATGCTTGAGATAACCGAGGATCTGCTGCTGCGGAATCTCCCGCAGGCCGCAGCGGCCTTGCAAGCTTTGCGCGCGCTGGGGTTTCGCACCGCGCTGGATGATTTCGGAGCCGGGTTCTGCAACTTCCGTTACTTGCGCGAACTGCCGCTGGACGCGCTCAAGCTTGATCGCGGGATGCTGGAAGGCGTCCCCGATGATCCCAAGGCGCTTGCGGTGCTGCAAGCGATCATCCGGCTGAGCAAGGCGCTTGATCTCGCCATCTATGCCGAAGGGATCGAGAATGAGGCGCAGCGCGCCGCGGTGGCGGCGGAAGGCGGCGATTTCTGGCAGGGCTTCCTGCTTGCCGCCCCGATGCCAAGCGATGCGGTGATGGCATTGGCCAGAGCGGCGCGTTAGGCTGCGATTTTCGCTTTCGCGGCTTTCTTCACGATCCCGCTCAGGCCCTTGGTAAGCTGGAACAGCCCATTGAGGCGGCTCAACGGATCGCCCCAGGCACGATTGATCACCAGCTTCATATCCGGGCGCAGCTTGGCGGTTTCCGCCTTACCCTGATTGAGCCGTTCGACATAGGCGATGAGGCCAGCGGGATCGGGGAAATCATCCTTGTGGAAAGCCACCAGCGTGCCGCGCGCGCCCACATCGATCTTGGCGATGTTGGCGGCAATGGCCTGATGCTTGATCTCGATCAGGCGGATCAGGTTCTTGGTTGCCTGCGGCAGATCGCCGAACCGGTCGATCATTTCAGCCGCAAGGCTTTCGATCTCGGCTTGCCCTTCGGCCTGATTGAGGCGGCGATAAAGCGCCATGCGCACCGCCAGATCTGGCACGTAATCTTCCGGGATCATGATCGGCGCGTCGACCGTGATTTGCGGCGTCACCTTGTCGCGCGCGCGCTCAAGCCCCATCTCGCCCGCCTTGGCCGCCAGAATGGCCTCTTCCAGCATCGCCTGATAAAGCTCGAAGCCGACTTCACGGATGTGGCCCGATTGCTCGTCACCCAGCAGGTTGCCGGCACCACGAATATCGAGATCGTGGCTGGCGAGCTGAAAACCTGCACCCAGCGAATCCAGATCGCCCAGCACTTTCAGACGTTTCTGCGCAACTTCTGACAGCGCCACGTCCTTTTCATGCGTCAGATAGGCATAGGCGCGCAGTTTCGCGCGGCCGACCCGGCCGCGTAGCTGGTAAAGCTGGGCCAGGCCGAAACGGTCGGCGCGGTGGATGATGATGGTGTTGGCGCTGGGGATGTCCAAACCGCTTTCCACGATCGTGGTCGACAGCAGCACGTCATACTTGCGATCGTAGAACGCGCCCATGCGCTCCTCGACTTCGCCGGGGCTCATCTGGCCGTGGGCGGAGACGGCCTTGATCTCCGGGGTGTGCTCGCGCAGCCAGTCCTCGACATTGGCCATGTCGGAAATGCGCGGCACGACAATAAAGCTCTGCCCGCCGCGATGATGTTCGCGCAGCAGCGCTTCGCGCATCACCATATCGTCCCACTCCATCACATAGGTGCGCACCGCGAGGCGATCGACCGGGGGAGTCTGGATGGTGGAGAGTTCGCGCAAGCCGCTCATCGCCATCTGCAGCGTGCGCGGGATGGGCGTGGCGGTGAGGGTAAGCACGTGAACGTCAGCGCGCAGCTGTTTGAGCTTTTCCTTGTGGGTCACCCCGAAGCGCTGTTCCTCATCGACAATCACGAGGCCGAGGTTCTTGAATTTCGTGGATTTTGACAGGATCGCGTGCGTGCCCACCACCAGATCGATCTGCCCGCTTTCCAGCCCTTCGCGAGTTTCGGCGGCTTCCTTGGCGCCGACCAGACGCGAGAGGCGTCCGACTTTCAAGGGAAAGCCTTCGAAACGGCTCGCAAAGTTCTGATAATGCTGACGCGCGAGCAGCGTCGTGGGGGCCACGATCGCGACTTGCTGGCCATTCATCGCGGCAACGAAAGCCGCGCGCAGGGCAACCTCGGTCTTGCCGAAGCCGACATCGCCGCACACCAGCCGATCCATCGGGCGGCCGCTTTCAAGATCGCCGAGCACATCGGCGATGGCACGTTCCTGATCCTCGGTTTCGGACCATGGAAAGCGATCGACAAACTGGTTGAGGCTGGCAGGATCGGCTGGCAGGGCCGGGGCTTGGCGCAATGCCCGCGCCGCGGCGACCTGCATCAATTCCCCGGCAATGGCGGTGATGCGTTCCTTGAGCCGCGCCCGTCGCCGCTGCCATGCCTCCCCGCCGAGCTTGTCGAGCGCAACGGCCTGTTCGGACGAGCCATAGCGGGTGAGGACATCGAGGTTCTCAACCGGGATGAACAGCTTGTCTCCGCCCGCATATTCCAGCGCTACGCAATCATGCTGGCTCTTGCCGACCGGGATCGGTTCAAGGCCAAGATAGCGCCCGATCCCGTGCTCGACATGCACCACCAGGTCGCCGCGCGACAGTGCCTGAAGTTCGGCAAGGAAGGCATCGGAATCCTTGCGCTTTTTCTTTCGGCGAACAAGGCGGTCACCCAGCACGTCGGCTTCGGTGAGCAGTTCCATGTCGCCATTGGCGAAGCCGGTCTCCAGCGGCAACACCATCAGCGCAAGGCGACCCTTGGCAGACAGGCCGAGCGCTTCCTGCCATGATCCTGCCAGCGCGCTTGGACAACCGGCTTCCTCAAGGATTGCCGCGATCCGCTTGGCACTGCCTTGCGAATAGGCCGCCATCAGCGCGCGGCGACCGGATTTTGCGAGCGATCCAAAGTGTTTGGCCGCGGCTTCGTAGATATTTTCTGAGCGGCCGCGCTCGGGTGCGAAATCGCGTGCCGAGGTGAAGCCGAAATCAATCACGCCTTCGCTGGCTTCGGCAGCAAAGCCCGTGGCGCGGTGGGCCCGGGCCTTGGCCAAGGCCGCCTCGAATTCGCTACGCGCAAGATACAGCGCATCCGCCGCCAGCGGACGGTAGGAACCCGCCTTTTCGCTCGCGATCCTTGTTCGCTGTGCGTGATAATCGGCAATATCGGTCAGCCGTTCGTCCGCCGCCGCGAGCGCGCCCTGATCGATCACAACCACGTCATCGGCGTTCAGGTGATCGAACAGGCTTGAAAGCTTGTCCTCGAACAGCGGCAGCCAATGCTCCATCCCGGCGAGCCGGCGCCCTTCCGACACGGCTTCGTAAAGCGGATCCTGCGTCGCGCTGGCACCGAACAGCTCGCGATAGCGGGTGCGGAAGCGCGTGATGCTGTCCTCGTCGACCAGCGCTTCCGAGGCCGGGAGCGACAGATGCGATTCCAGCCGCTCGACTGTCAATTGCGTCGCTGGATCGAACAGGCGCAAGGATTCCAGTTCATCCCCAAAGAAATCTAGCCGGAGTCCGGCATCCAACGAGGAGGGGAAGATATCGACAATCGATCCGCGCACCGCAAACTCGCCGTGATCGATCACGGTGTCGGTGCGTGAATAGCCCTGCCGGGCCAGCAGCGCGGCGAGGCTTTCATGGCCGATCTGCGATCCGACCCGAAATTCACGCACGCTTTCGCGCACCCGGAACGGGGTGAGCACCCGTTGCAGTACCGCGTTGACTGTGGTGACCAGCAATTGCCGCGCCGCCCCCGGTTTTTGCAGGCGGTGGAGCGCGGCGAGGCGCTGCGCGCTGATGGAAAGCGCGGGGCTGGCCCGGTCGTAAGGCAGGCAATCCCACGCGGGGAATTCGACCACTTCGATTTCGGGTGCGAAGAACCGTGCAGCTTCGGCGGCGGCTCGCATGGCGGCATCATCAGGCGCGATGAACACCGCACGCTGTTTCGCTGCCCGCGCCAGATCGCCCAGCACCAGCGGCACGCTGCCACGCGGCAACGATGACAAGGTCAGCGGCGTGGGCGCGCCAAGGATGCGGGCGAGATCGGGCATGGGTTTCCAGTCAAGCAGTGCGGGGCCAAGTGGTTCCCGCGCCGCGATATCCGCTAGCGGGGAATATCGACGTAATCGAGCCGTTGCATCGCGGTCAGCAAGGCTCCGGCGAGATGCTCGGGCGGGGTCTGCGTGCCGAGCGCGAAGGCCATCACATCAACGTCATCTTCATCGAGCAGCGCTTCGAACCATGTGAGTTCGGCTTCGCCCCATTGAGTATGATAGCGATCAAAGAAGCCGCCAATCATGTAATCAGCCTCGCGCGTGCCGCGATGCCAGGCGCGGAACTTGGCGCGTGCCAGCCGTTGTTCGAAAGATGGGCCAGAAAAGGGGGTGTCAGTCATGCGCTCCACCTAGCCACAGCTTGTCACAGGCACAACTCGCAATAGGCGGGCAGGGATGGTAGCGAAGCGCCATTATGCGCCCCGATATCCTCAATCCGCTGTTTGCCGAGACTCAGAGCCTCGACGGGGTCGGGCCGAAGCTGCTGAAGCCGCTCGAACGGCTCGGGCTGACCCGCATGCGCGATCTCGCCTATCACCTGCCGGAACGCTTTGTCAGCCGCCGCGCGCTGGCTGATCTCGATGAAGGGGCAGAAGGCGAACAGGTGATCCTTGCACTGACGCCGATTGAACATCGTGCGCCTCGGGCGGGCAGCCGCGGGCCTTACCGGGTGCTGGCGCAGGATGCGAAGGGCAATGTCTGCGCGCTGACATGGTTCGGCAAGGCGGCCTATACCGCCAGAAAGCTGCTCCCCGTGGGTGAGACGCGCTGGGTTGCGGGCAGGCTCGATCGCTATGGCGACATGCTCCAGATTGTTCATCCTGATCACATCGAAACCGAAAGCGCAGCCAATCTCGCGCGACTGAACGAACCCGTCTATCGTCTGTCCGAAGGCCTCACCCAGCCGCGTGTGGCGGGTTTGGTGGCACAGGCGCTGGCGCGGCTGCCGGAGTTGCCCGAATGGATCGAGCCGGGGCAATTGGCGCAAAGCGGCTGGCCCGCATGGCGCGACGCGCTGCATCTGGCGCATCATCACGAACATCCGGAGGCGCGCGAGCGGCTCGCCTATGATGAATTGCTGGCCAATTCGCTCGCCTTGCTGTTGGTCAAGGCCGAGGGCCGCCGTCGTAAAGGCCAGGCGCTGGTGGGCGACGGGAGCTTGCGTACCAAGCTGCAATTACCCTTTGCTTTGACGGGCGCGCAAGATCGCTCGATCCGCGAGATCGCGGGTGACATGGCGCAGGAAGCTCCGATGCTGCGCCTGCTGCAAGGCGATGTTGGCGCGGGCAAGACGGTGGTTGCTCTGAATGCCATGCTCATCGCAGCCGAAGCGGGCAAACAGGCCGCGCTGCTTGCGCCGACCGAGCTGCTCGCCCGCCAGCATTTCGAGACCCTGCGCAAAATGGCTGCGCCCACCGGCGTGGAGATTGCGCTGTTCACGGGCCGCGACAAGGGCCGTGCGCGCGAAAGCATCCTGATGGGGCTGATCGACGGTTCGATCCAGCTGGTTGTCGGCACGCACGCGATCTTTCAGGAGGCGGTGCAATATCGCGATCTCGGGCTGGTGGTGATTGATGAACAGCACCGCTTCGGCGTCGCACAGCGGCTTGCGCTGGCGGCCAAGGGCAGGCGGGCGCCGCATACGCTTGCGATGACAGCGACCCCGATCCCGCGTTCGCTGACGCTGGCGCAATATGGCGAGATGGATGTGAGCCGGCTGGATGAATTGCCGCCGGGCCGGCAGGCGATCGATACCCGCGTGGTCCCGCAGGAGCGGATGGAGGATGTGGTGGCGGGCCTTGAGCGGCACCTTGCCACCGGACAACAGGCCTATTGGGTGTGCCCGATGGTGCGCGAGATTGATGGCATGCCCGACATGGCGGATATCGCTGCCGCCGAAGCGCGCTATGCCGCCTTGAAGGAGCGCTTCGGAGATCAGGTGGTGCTGGTCCACGGCCAGCTTCGGCCCGAGGCCAAGGATGCGGCTATGGAGCGCTTCGCCAGCGGGCAGGCGAAATTGTTGGTGGCGACTACCGTGATCGAAGTCGGCGTCGATGTCCCGGCGGCTACGCTGATGGTGATCGAGCAGGCCGAACGCTTTGGCTTGGCGCAGCTCCACCAGCTGCGCGGACGGGTGGGGCGGGGCTCCGAGAAATCGACCTGCCTGCTGCTGCGCGGCGGGGCCTTGTCGGAAACCGCGCGCGCGCGGCTGGCCCTGATGCGCGAGACGCAGGATGGTTTCCGCATTGCCGAGGAAGATCTCGAACTGCGCGGCGGCGGCGAATTGCTGGGCACGCGCCAGTCGGGCGATTCTGCCTTCCGGCTGGCCAGCCTTGATCAGGTGCAGCGCCTGCTGCCGATCGCCCATGCTGATGCGCGACTGCTGATGGATCGCGACGGCGGTCTCACCAGCGAACGCGGCGAAGCGGCGCGAATCCTGCTCTATCTCTTTGAACGCGACTGGGGTGTTCAGCTGCTGCGGGGCGGGTAGTCGAACGGCGATTCAGTTGTGCTGGCAAGGTAGGCCAACCGGTTTGCCATCGCATCCGTTGCCCGTGCAATCATTTGCCACGCGGAAAGGAAGTCCGCGTCGTCGCCATAATAGGGATCAGGCACGCCTTGTCCTTGATACCCGTCCAGCCAGTCAAGCAACAGCGTCACTTCGGCATGGGCATCACGTGGGCGGCGCGCCCTGATGCCTTCGAGATTGGCTCTGTCAAGCGCGACGATATACGAAAATTGACGGAAATCCTGCGGTTCGATCAGGCGGGCAACCTGCCGTTCAATCGCTATGCCATGTGCAGCGGCAGTGGCGATAGCTCGTGGATCGGGCGCGCTGCCGGTGTGGTAGGACGCTGTCCCTGCCGAATCGACGATGCATTCAACACCGTAACGCATGGCTGCTGCGCGAAAGGCACCTTCGGCCATCGGTGAGCGGCAAATATTGCCAAGGCAGACAAACAGCACTGCGGTGCGATGTCGGGTCCCTCCATGCATGGCAACACTGCCTATCAGGCCGAATACCACTTGTCCAATCGAAGAAATTTAGCCGACATTACTCACCATTCATGAATTAAGCCGAAACTTACCTCAATCTGTAGTTTTTCTGGTCATGTGCGGGTGCACCTGCGTGATCACGCTGCTTGCGCTGGCATCGGCGATGTTGTGGCCAGCACCTCTTCGGTGATGCGGCGGATGTTGACCTTGGCTTTCAGCCGCGCGCCAAGCAGTGCCGTCCCGCTGACCTTGCGCTGGACAAACAGCGTTTCGATGGGTGGGAAGGCCCAGGTGTCCTTGTCCTGTGCGATGGCGTAGCCTTCGTCGCGAAGCAGCGGAATGAAGGCGCGGTCGCCGAAATCGAAGGGTGCATCCTCGCGCATTTCGTTGATGACGATGTCGATCATCCTGTTCACCCGTTCAGGGTGCCTTTCAGCGACGATCGGCATCATGAAACCGGCTTCGATGGTGGCTGTCAGCACCTCCTCGGCATTCCCTTTGAGGCCTGCCTCCAGCATCCGGCGATAGCCGTTGGCAACTGCCGGATCGACCGGGCGGCACGCGCCGAAATCAAGCAGCACGATCTCGCCCGTCTCGCGTCGGTAGCGGAAATTGGCGAAATTGGGATCGGTCTGCATCACACCGAAATCGAACAATTCGCGTGTCACAAGCCGGATCAGCCGGGCAAACACCTCGTCGCGGCGTTCGGGGCTTTCGTTGCCGAGCTCCTCGATGGAGACGCCTTCCTCGAAGCTCATCGCAAGGATTGCGCCGCGGGTCAGCCCTTCGTGGAGACGCGGCACGACGAAGCCGGGGACATCCGCGAGCCGTTCGCGGTAGAGCATCATCTGCTCGCCCTCGCGCTGGTAATCGGCTTCCTCGTGGAGCTGCTTCTTGGCGGCGGCCATCAGTTTTTCCACCTCCAGCTCGGGAGGGGCAAAGCCCGCGACCTTGAGCAGCGTCATGACATTATCGACATCACTGTCGATGCTCTTCGCTACCCCAGGATATTGCACCTTGATCGCCAGTTCCTCGCCATCGCGTGTCAGCGCCTTGTGCACCTGACCGATGCTGGCCGCCGCAATCGGGCGCGGATTGAACCAGCGGAACTGCTTGCGCCAGTCCGGACCCCATTCGGATTTCAGGACCTGATCGAGCTGTTTCGTCGGCATGAAATTGGCCTGATCGCGCAAGGTCGCAAGGATCTTGGAAAGCTCGTCCGGCAGGAAATCGCCCGCGTCGAGGCTGATCATCTGGCCCATCTTCATTGCCGCACCCCGCAGGTGCGACAGGCGATCAGTCAGGCGCTGCACATTGCCGGGGGTGAGGATCAGGTCACGGGCATTGATGCCTTCGCCGCTTGCCAGCCGCCGGGCGCCTTCAGCGACCATGCCACCGGCAACCCCGCCGACCAGCCGTCCGAACGTGCCGAAGCGCGCCATACGCCCGGCCGGAACGGCGCGCTGGCGCGCACGATCTTCGGGAAGCTTGTCAAAATCAGGGAAAATGTCATCGGCCACAGTAATGGGATATCCGTTTGCGAGAGGCTTTTGCCAGCAACGGCTTGAGCCAGCCAGTGTTCCTTCTGAAGTGGTGCTGCCTCAGCTGATGCACAAGCCGCCATCGACCGGCAGGCATTGTCCGGTGATGTAATCGCTGTGCGGCGAGGCGAAAAACACGGCCAGCCCTTCGAGACCGGCGTGATCGCCGGGCCGCCTGAGGGGAATGCGGCGGCTCATCCATTCGGCGAACTTGGGATCGGCCTTGGCCGTGATGTCGGTTTCGTAGTAGCCGAACAACAGCGCATTGGCGGTGATCTGATAGCGTGCCAGCTCGAACGCGGCGGCGCGGGTCAGACCGTTCAACGCTGCCTTGGATGCGGCGTAGTCAGAGCTTCGGTTTACCCCCATGATCGACTGTCCGGATGAGGTCGCGATCAGTTTGCCGCCCGGATCACCGCCTTTGGCGCGCGCGATCATGTGGCGGGTGACATGCTTGTAGACCAGTGCAGCGCCGCGCGCGTTCACGCTCATCGTGTGATCCCAGCCATCAGCAGTCATATCGGGGATGGCCGTGCCGGCACCCGAAATTCCGGCATTGGCAAAGCAGATATCGACCCGGCCGAACGCACCGACGGTGCGATCCATAGCGGTCACGATCTCTGCTTCCCCGGCAACGTCGCAGGTCAGTGCCAGAACATCACCATCGCCAAGCGCGCGCAATTCCTCGATGGCAGCGGCGTTCTTGTCAGCGTTCCTTGCCCAGATCGCGATATTGGCGCCCGCTTTGGCAAGCCCGCGCCCCATGGCCAGACCCAAGCCGCCATTGCCGCCCGTAATGATGGCCGTCCGGCCAGTGAGATCGAACAATTCCATGCTGCGATCTGTGACGCAATAGTGCGTTGCCTGCAAGGCATGCGGGAACCAGGCGCGGGGGCGCGCTTTTGGGCCTCCATGGATGAACACATTTCGCTATCTCCCGCTGCCCGCGCCTTGGGCTATGCGGGCCTGTTGCCGCAGATCATCTGCCTTGGCCTCGTGCTGATTGGCCATGAATGGCGTTATTCGGCGCTCGCTGGAGGGTTTGCCTATGCTGCGGCGATCTTCAGCTTTCTCGGCGGCGTGTGGTGGGGGCAGGCGGTGCAGAGTGGCCGGGCAACCACCGGCGCCTACGCAGTGGCAGTGATGCCGAGCCTCATTGCCGTGCTGCTGTTCCTGCCGTGGACCTTCGGTTGGGAATGGCCGGGGCCGGCCCTGATGTATCTTGGTGCATTGATCGCGCTATCGCCCTTTGTTGATCGGGCGCTTGGTTTTGCCGCGCCGGCTTTTCTCCGGCTGCGCTGGCATCTGTCAGTGGGGCTCGGGGGGCTGACCATTGCGCTCGGCTTTACGGCGGGCAGCATCATCTAGGCGCTTGCTTTGCCATGCCCCCGCCGCCAGTCTGGCGGGCAAAGGGGGATGCGATGCGACACATCATCATCATGCTCACGGCGATGCTGGCGCTTGCTGCTCCAGCGCGGGCGCAGGGCCAGCTCGTCATCGTGGGCGGGGGCTTGGCGGATGATAATGATGCGGTCTTTGCGGCATTTCTCGATGCCTTGCCTGCGTCTGACGCGCCAGTCGCGATTATTCCGGTTGCCTCCGGCGTGCCTGTGCAGTCCGCTGCCGCTTTTGCCGCACAACTGGAACAGCGCGGAGTTGCGTCTGAGCGAATCCGCATCATTCGACTCGCCATTGAAGACGATCCCGACACCTCCGAAGACGAGAGCCTGTGGCGCGGCAACGCTGACCGCCCGGACGAGGTTAACCGCCTTGCCCATGTTGGCGGCATCTGGTTCACTGGCGGCGATCAGGCGCGCATCCTTGCCGCGATGCTACGCCCGGATGGGGACGAAACCGCGATGCTCGCGATCATCCGCGCTCGCTTCGCCGCCGGAGCGGTAATCGGCGGCACCAGTGCAGGGGCTGCGATGATGAGCAATCCGATGATCCTGCAGGGCGATCCGCTGAGCCTTGTTCCCGGAGCCGAGCCAGAGCGCGAGCCTGTTGTCACAGGCGCGGGGCTTGGTTTCCTGCGCCGCTATCTGGTGGACCAGCATTTCGGCGAGCGTGCGCGGCTGATCCGGCTGGTGGCAGCATTACAGGCGCTTGCTCCGGACAATCGCATCGGGCTCGGCATTGATGAGGACACCGCGCTTGTGGTCGCTCCTGATCAGCGGTCCGCACGGGTGATCGGTCGTGGCCGAGTGACCTACATCGACGGGCGGGATGCTGAATATCGCGCTGGGCACGGGTTTGCGGTGCGCGGCGCGGCGGTGGCCATGATCAGTGATGGAGAGACCATTGATCTTGCCGGGCCGGTTGCTCCGGGCAAGTCCACGCAGCCAGCGGTGCAATGCCTTTCGGCGACAAGTGCTGCTGGGCTGCCCGCCAGCCAATCGGAGGTGATCGCAGGGGTGACTGCTTCGCTTGAGACCAGCGGCGAGACGACCTGCCTGATCACAGCGGGCACATCGGGGCTGGCCTTGCGGTTCTACCGCACCGCTAATGCTGCCGATCAGCGCGTTCGGATGGATATTGCGCCCGTGACTTTGCAGCCTGATATGGCCGAACACTAGCTGCCCAGTTCGAGTTGCACGAATTTGGGCGAGCTGCGCTGTGCCTCGCGCCACTTGGCGAGGGGAAGGCCGCCCGCGTCGAGTGCGGCCAGGGGAATTCCCGCCTCAGCCAGCGCATAGGGCGATATCCGGTGCCGCGTCATGAACCCGCCAGAACCGTCGCTGATCAGCGGTGTCTCGAATTTGAGACCCTGGCTGTTTTCGGTGCTGTTGACGACTGTGCACACCACCAGTTGTCCGTGCCCGAGATCAAGCACCACCTCGGTTCCCTTGGGAACCCCGGCAAGCCCGACAATCCGCGCGCCAGTCTTCGACATGTTGCGCAGGATCACGTCGTAGTAATGATCCTCGTGGATCAGCCCGACCTTGCGCAAGATCGTGATACGTTCGGCACGATGGCGCGGCGGACCGGCTGGTTGGCAGCGCATCCCGCCTTCGACAAACATCGTCATGACCTCGTCCTGCCGCAAGGCGCTCGAATAGACGAAGCCCTGCACCAGATCGGCGCCGCGCTCGCGCACCAACGCGAGCTCATCCATGGCCTCCACACCTTCGGCAACGGTTTCCATGCCCAGCGCTTTGGCCAATGCGACGATCGCCGTGATGATTGCCGGGTTGGTCTCGCCGTTTGCGGTGCAGCCGCGCACGAAGCTTTGATCGATCTTGATCTTGTCGAAATGGCCGTGCTGCAGATAGCTCAGCGATGAATAGCCGGTCCCGAAATCATCAAGCACCAGCCGCACGCCCAGCTTGCGCAATTCGCTGAAGACCGCGGCAATGCTCTCGCTATCGCCCGCAAACACATTTTCGGTAATTTCGAGTTCAAGCCGCGAGGGTGACAGGCCCGACGTCTCCAGTACACTTGCCACCCTGCGGTGAAAGCCCGGCTTCATGAATTGTTTGGCCGAGACATTCACCGCGACACGGATATTGTCTGGCCAGTTTTGTGCATCCTGGCAGGCCTGTTGGAGGGCCATATCACCCAGCATGACGATCAGATCGTTCTCCTCGGCAAGCGGGATGAAGATGGAAGGCGAGATCGGGCCCTGATCGGGGTGATCCCAGCGCAGCAACGCCTCGAGGCATTTGACTTCGGTGGTCACGGGATCAACCAGCGGTTGATAGACAATGCTGATCTGGCCGCTTTCGGCGGCATCACGCAGGTCGCCGGCCAGTTGCGCGGCACGCATCGCGTCAGTGCTGAGATCGCTTGTGAAAAACCGGAAAGTTCCCCGCGATTCCTTCGCCGCATAAAGCGCCATATCGGCAGCACGGGTGAGCTCTCCGGCATCGACGCCATCATAGGGTGCGATCGCGATCCCTACGGATGATCCGATGATCGCCCGCTTGCCATTGATCTGGTAGGGCTGCGACAAGGTCTGCACGATCCGGCCCGCAAGATCTCCCAATTTCCCCCTGTCGTCCCAATCGGGCAGCAGGATCTGGAA
>JBKBMC010000054.1:12981-15544 GCA_046296075.1 Erythrobacter sp.
CTGGAATTCGTCACCGCCGAGACGGCCGATTTCACCCCGATCGCCAATGATCGCGACCAACCGCCGGGCGACCTGCTGAAGCAGATCATCGCCTGCATGATGTCCCATCGTGTCGTTGACCTGCTTGAAACGATCCAGATCAAGCATGATTAGCGCGCCGCCTGCACTTCCTTGGTATATTGCGCGGTGATGTCGATCGCACTGCCGCGATATCCGCAGAATGCACCTTTGCTGTCGGTGAGCGGGCGGCCCGTCAACCGCCACCAACGCGAGACCGTTTCGTGCGAGCCGGGACGGTGCATCTGGAGTTCGACAATGTGGTCATCGATCCGCGCACGGGTCTTGCACTTGAAGGCCAGCGCCCGCTGCGAACCGCTACCCGGCAGAGCTTCGGCATCGCGGAACAAAGCGGTAAGCGGCTGCCCGAGCGGGCTCTTGCTGGCGGCCTCGAAATCGCGCAGCGCCGTGGGCGACAGAAAGATGAGGGTGTCTTGCGCGTCCGTGGCCCAGAACATGCCGACGCCCAGTTTCTCGACATCCTCAAGGATACGGTCGGCGAGATCTGTCATCGTGTTACCGGCGCTTGAAGATCGCGCAGAACGGCTGTCCCGGTTGCCGCCCGGGTGGGGAGCATTGCTGCGGCCGGATCTCAGAAAACCGATCGACATTGCGTATCCTTCAGCGGCGGTCAGGCAATTGCGCCAGACAATCGCCCGATTGGCGAATCCATCCTCAATACGGACTGAATAGATTGAAATAGTTGAAAAAGATTTGATGCGGTGCAGATGCATCTCGCAAAATAGCGTCGCCTAGGGGCGGCCTCCCTGCGTTTTACCACCAGCGACCTGACCATCACGAGCGTATTGTCAGGGGCAGATCTTGCCACCGGCCAGCCAAACTGGTCCGTGCTGCACCCACGGAAGCCGGTTGGTAAAGCACTCGTCCGGGGGCTTCGTTCCTTCGAACTGCGGACCCTTGGCCACAGTAGGAATGCCAGCGATGCCATCAGGCAGGCTGTGCTTGTTGCCCATCGGATGATCGACCGCCCGCCACCAAGCGCTTTACCCAAAATTAAAGAAAACACAACATTATCAAATTCCTAGAGGGATCTTTATGACGGTGGGCGTGGCGGGCAGCGGGTTTGCTCTCGCGCCGCCTGCATCAGGCAAAGTTTCGTTTTCTGGCTGGACGATGGTGCGCTGCGTTGAAGGCAACCATCAATCTGGTCGTTCGCGTTCGGCGGAGCAGGGGGGCTTGTGAAGAAATCTCGTCGGTTTGCCGGAGCGTGCGACAAAACGGTCGCCGCCACCGGTGCGGTATCCCGCCGTGAGAAGGGCGCAGCCTTCCCCTTGCGGTACAACCACAGCGTAGGAGCATCACATTGAGCAGCGTTTTGTCAGTAACCCCGGGGCGGACCAGCTTTTCCCGGTTCTGTCTTCAACTTCTTGTGATTCTGGCTCTGGTTGGTCCCGTTGCGGGCTGCGGTGGTTCCGGTGATGGATCGACCGTGCCGACGATGGTCGTGTCGGGTGGAGGGGGTTCATCCCCGACCCCCGCACCGACCCCGGCCCCTGCTTCGGGAACAGTTTCGCTGACAGGCCCATTGTCAGTCAGCCGGCCAGGCTGGTTCAACCTTTCTGCTACTGCCAGCGAGAATGTGGCCAGCGTATCGCTGTTTCGCGACGGCGTGCTGGTTGCGCGCGACGAAAGCCGCGACTTCGCCTTCAGGGTGCCCTACACCGCGAGCAAGACCGGTACCGAGCGCTTCGAGGTGAGGGGGTTCGATCAGGCGGGACGACAGATCGCCAGCAGCACTTCTGATGTGGCAGTGAATATCGGGCGCGTGATCTATGTGTCGGGCAACGGCAACGACGCTGCCTCCGGCCTGTCAGAAGCCACCGCAAAACGGACCCTGCAGGCGGCCCACGGCATATCCCAAGCAGGGGATTCGATCCTTGTGATGGACGGGGTGTATTCCGAGCCGAACCCCAGCGTTAATGTGCTCAACATCACCCGCAGCGGCCGCGCAGATGCGTGGATCGCCTATATCGGTTATCCGGGCCAGAATCCGCTGATCCGCGCGCGCAACTGGAATGCGATCGCCGTGCAGGCATCCTACATCATCGTTGAGGGGCTGACGCTCGAAGGTAACCGCGCAGAGGTAACGCTCGCTCAGGCAGAGGCCGAAGCTACCAATCTCAACAATCCCATCACCAGCGGAAACGGCATCAGCATTACGCCGACACGAACCAGTCCTGCCATCCGTCCGGCGCATGTCATCGTGCGGGACAACGAAGTACGCGATTTTCCTGGCGGTGGTATCGGCTCGAATGGGGCAGATTATATCACGATCGAGCGGAACCGGGTTTATCGGAACGGGTGGTATTCTCCCTACGGCAACAGCGGGATCTCGATCTATCGGCCGTGGAATTCGGACAACTCAACCGCGGTCAAGATCATTGTCCGTGAAAACATCAGCTACGAGAATTACAACTTCATCCCGTTTTTCTTTTCCGACGATGATCCCGCGCTTCGCCGTGTGACTGACGGTAACGGCATCATC
>JBKBMC010000055.1:0-14967 GCA_046296075.1 Erythrobacter sp.
GATTGTACTTGTCGATATCGCCAAGCCGTCCGCGCAGCGCTTCGGTCGCGGCCGCGTTCTGCTGGATGGCGGCGCCCTGTTCGGCGAACTGGTATGCGGTGCCTCCGCGGATCATCGCGGCAATCTGGCGATCATCGCTGGTGAAGCGCACTTCGCTGGCAACGAGGCCTTCACCGAATTGCGCGGTGCGCACGACTACAGGCAGGCCGGGGATCAGCGCGTTCTGATCAAAGTTCTTGTTGCCGATACCCAGGAAGCCACCGCGGGTGCGGATGGTGGTTTCGGGGTGCAGCGTGATCGAGGTGGCGGTGCCATCCTCACCGGTGACTTGCAGCATCTGTCCCTTGCGGGCGGAGATGATGCCCTCCACGCGGGGGCCAGCCTGCATCTGTGCCATCGGCGGGAGATTGCCGACAACAGTGGCCAGCACTTCGCGGCTGTCGGTCTGCTGCGGTGCAGGCTGGGCGGAAAGAGTAGCGGCGCTGGCGGCGGCAAGAAGGCCGGTCAGAGCAATAATGCGCTTGGCGCGCGGGACGGTGTTCATGGCGTCTAAGCTCCTTGAGCGAGGGGTATGGATGAATAGCCCGCCCGACGTGCTGAGCGTTACCTTGCCGCCAGATGAACGGATACCCCCCGCGTGCCGCAAGCGCGGGCAATCGGGTCAGGAGATGCGACGAGTCGAGTGCACGCGCCCTGATCAGGGCCTCGATTGTGCCGTGATCCACCGGTCGATCTTGGCTTCGAGCACGGCAAGCGGCAGCCCGCCAGTGTTCAGCACCTGCTCGTGGAACGCCTTGATGTCGAAGTTTGTGCCCAGCTTCTCGCTGGCCCGCTGGCGCAACTCCTGGATCTTCAGCGCCCCGATCTTGTAAGCGACCGCCTGGCTCGGGATCGCGATGTAACGTTCTACCTCCGCCACCACTTCGGTGCGGGTCATGCCGGAGTTTTCGAGCATGAAATCGATCGCCTGATCGCGGGTCCAGCCCTTGGCATGGAGACCCGTGTCAACGACCAACCGCATCGCGCGCAGTTGTTCGTCCTGCAGTGTGCCGTAGCGGCTCCACGGATCAGCGAAGAAACCCATCTCGTAGCCGAGCGTCTCGGCATAAAGCGCCCATCCTTCGACAAACGAGGTCGTGCCGCCAAAGCGCATGAAGGCAGGCAGGGATTCATCCTCTTGCGCAAGGCTGATCTGGAAGTGATGCCCCGGAGCGCCTTCGTGAAGATAAAGCGTCACATTGCCGGTGGTTAGGCGACTCGGCAGATCATAGGCGTTGAAATAGAACACGCCAGGGCGCGAGCCATCAGGCGTGCCGGGCATGTAAGAGCCGCCCGCTTCAAATTGTTCGACCGAAGTATCATAGGGCTCGATTTTCAGCGGAGCCTTGGGCAGCAGCGAGAAGTAGTCCGCGATCTTCGCGTCAACTTCACGCCCGATCCGGTAATAGCTTTCGGTCAGCGCCTCGCGGCTTGCCGGCTGGAACTTTGGATCGGTGCGGACATAGTCGAAGAACTCATTCAGCGTGCCGGTGAAGCCGACTTCGGCTTTGAGCTGTTCGAGATCGCTCTTGATGCGCGCGACTTCCCTGAGACCGAGCTGATGGATCGTCTCGGCATCAAGCGGCAGTGTGGTCGTGTCCTCGATCAGATTGGCATAGAGCGCGGCGCCGCCCTTCATCTGGCTGAGGCCCACACTGTCGCGCGCGGCAGCGAGATATTCATCGCGCAGGAAATCGCGCAGCGCGGTGTGCGCTGCGTAAATCTCCTTGGTCTTGGCTTCGTAAGCCGCTGTCAGACGCGCGCGATCGGCTTCGCCAATCTCGTCCGGGAAATTTCTTACCGGGCCCATGAACTGCGAATCCGCTACCGGAATGCCAAGCTGGGTATCGAGCTGTGCAATCACATTGGTGATGGTCAGCTTCGTTTCGACAACACCGCTCGCCATCCCTTCGCGTGAGCGGGCAATCGCGCGGTGGGTGATCGCGATGTAATCATCATGGCGGGCAAGATTGTCCTCGTAATTGGCGAGGGTGTTGAACGGCGCCGCGCCATTCCCGCTGGCAAAGGTCGGGTAGAAGGTGTGGAACCCGCTGAAGTGGTTGACGGGGCGAACCTCGGTGAGCGCGCGGATTTCATCCGTCGCACCGCGCAGCGCCTGATCCTGATTGTACTTGAACACATCATAGGCAAGCTGATCGTTGGGCGCGAGTTTCGCCCGGTCGATCAAGGCCAGCTTTGCAAGGTTGAGCTGGGTGTCGGTGCGCGCCGCGATAAAGAATGAATCAGTCAGATAATCGCCGAGCCGCCGGGCGTTTTCATCATCGCCCCTGAAAATGCGCGACAGCGGGTTGAGAGCGAGTTCGCGCGCATCGGCATCTTCGAACAGGGCAAACAGCTTGTCGCGCTCGGCCTGCTGCTGGGCTTCGACCACAGCGGCGCTCGGTGCGCGCTGTTTCTGAGCAAGCGCGGGGGAGGTGGCGAGAAACAGCGCAGTGGTGGCGACAAGCCCCGACCGGAAAAGTGCGCGGATAAGCATGCGGCAAAGCCCTCTGTAGCGGTCTTGAAATTCGATAAGGGCCTAAGTCCCCGACGCTTTTCACACAACACCCTGCGGATGAGCAGTCAAGGCTGGTCGACGAGTGCCTTTTCACGTGCCGTCACTGCAATGGCGGCGTCGCGGCGCAGTTGATCATGTTCAACCCACACCGAATGGGTGCCCGACGATATCTTGTGCGGCAGGGCCAAGCGGCAAATCGGGCCTTTGGTGATGTCGGCAGCATCAAGGATCGCGCATTCGGAGGTGCCGCTGTTCTCGTCGATCAGAAACGTGACGAGATAGCCTTCTTGTTCGCCTACCGCTTCGCTACTTGAGGGCTTTTTGGGGATCATCGGGCTTTCGCTCGCATAGACGCCTTCGGGCAAGGTAAAGACCTGTTCCTCGCCGGTCTCGGTATCATGGCAGACATAGCCATTGAACAGGAACCAGCCGGGCCGGGTGGTGGTCGACCAGACATAACGGCTCTTGCGCATGGCGTGGCGCGGATTGATCATCCCGAATTCGACGATCCTTTCAGAGAGGCGCTCCTCGCGGCACTCACCCGTCTTGAGGTTGAAACGCCAGCGGTGCAGGCGCGACTGGAAGCTGTGTTCGTCGACATAGGCCATCATGTGGCTGTAGCGTCCCATTTCGGGGAGCGGATCGGGCATCGGCTTGGCTTGATGATATCCTTCGAGAATGACTTCATCGCCTTCTTCCCACGCATTGGTCCAGTGGAGCACATAGGTCGGCGCTGCCTCAAACCAGCGGATGTCCTCCGGTTGGCCGCGGCGCGGGATCAGCGCGAAGCGGGTCGGCAGCCCGTCATGCAGCCGCGCGGCATGGATATCGCGCGCCAGCAGTTCCTTGTCCCAGAACAGCGGCATATCATTCAGGATCGACCAGTTCTTCGTGATCGCCATATCATGGGGCAGGCGTGGGCCGGGAAGGGGGATGGGCACATAATGCACCAGCCGTCCCGTCCGGTCGACCACGCCGTAATGCATGAACGGAGGATGCTTGGAGTAGTTGAAGAACATCATCTCGCCGGTTTCCTCATCCACCTTGGGATGAGCCGAAATACCGTCGAGCGGCCCCCACGGGGCCTTGCCTAGATTGGCAAGCGTGACGGGATCAAGCATCCACGCCTCGCCGCACTGGTAAAGCGTTGCATAGGCAATTCCGGCATGAACGATGATGTCGGTGGAGCCAGTGTCTTTCAGACCGCCATGCGCGCCGAAGCCCGGGCGCTGCGAGGTTCCGGCAGGGTCCATCAACCCGCCCCACAGGCTTTGCCCGGCGATCTGTTCGGCTACAAAACAATGCGTGCGCACAAAGCGGTTGCGATAGCTCGCCTTGCCGCCCGCAATATTCACCTGATGGATCATCGCATCACCATCGAACGGGTGGTGGCGCCCGAGCGGCTGGTGCACCGGATTTTCGGTGTTGCGCAGGTAGATACCGTCAATGTCGGCAGGGACTGCGCCTTCGATCACCGGCAGTTCCGCAACATCGACTTCCTCATGAAGCGGCGTCCACGGCCCCGTCAGGTAAGGATGGTTGGACGGCTCCAGCGATATTTTGATTGGTGGATGACGCGTGATCTGCATGATACTCTCCCTAAGGGTGAGAGTAACCGATGCTGTCCTGCTTGCAAGCGGATCGCCCGCAGGAGGCAGCGGCGCGGAGAGGAAATTTGATCCCGGTCAATGTCGGGCCTGTTCCGGGGCGGTAATTGACGGGACATTCATCGGGAGGACACAGCCATGAAATCGATCCTGCTGCACATCGATAATGACCGCGCGATGCCGGCCCGCCTGCAAGTCGCGCTTGATCTGGCCCGCGCCAGCAATGGCCATATCACCTGCCTTCAGGCGATTTCTTACGAGGTTTTCGCACCGGGCGATTTCTACGGATCGGCGATGGCTGCGGCCATGCCAGTGATCAAGGAGGCCGCCGAAAAGGTGCGCGCCGAGATCGAGGCGGATCTTTCGAAAGAAGATGTCTCGTGGGACTGGCGCTTTGTCTATGGCGCGGCGGAGCATCGCCTTCTCGAAGCGGCTGCCCTCGCTGATATCGTGGTCGTCGGACCGCATGAGGCAGGCGAAGGTGGTCGCGGGCCTTCGGGCATGGTGGGCACGCTCGCGCTCAAGGCTCCGGTGCCGGTGCTGGTGGTGCCCGCTGGGACGACGCGGCTTGATGTGACGGCACCCATGCTGATCGGCTGGAACGGTTCGGCCGAAGCCTGTGTCGCGCTGCGCCGTGCAGTGCCGCTGCTCGCTATGGCCAGCAAGGTCTATCTCGCCACAGTCGAGGAACAGCGCGGCGAGGGACGCTTCGATTTCCCGCCGATGGAGGGGGCCCAGTATCTCAGCCGTCAAGGGATTGAGGCCGAGATTGTCGCAATCCCGCGCGGCGAAGCACGCATTTCCGACACGCTGTTTTCAGCGGCGCAAATGCGCGGCTGCGGAATGCTTGTGATGGGCGCCTATGGCCATTCGCGCTTTGCCGAGATGCTGTTCGGCGGTGTGACGCGCCATTCGCTGACCGATCCGCAAATGCCGATCCTGCTGGCGCATTGATGTTTTTCGCACCCCATCCGGGGTGCGATATCCTCGCTCACACGCCCTGCGGGCGCGTCGCTGCGGGCGCGCAGTCGCGCTTGCGGCGCTGCGCGCCGAGGGCTCTTAAGGGGTCTTCACTCTTTTCCGCATCATGCCTTCCTGCGCGACGCTGGCAACCAGTTCGCCCGCACGATTGAAAATCCGCCCGCGGTTGAAGCCGCGTCCACTGCCTGACCACGGAGCATCGGTGGCATAAAGCAGCCATTCGTCGGCGCGGGCATCACGGTGGAACCAGATCGCATGATCAAGGCTCGCGCCGACCAGCTCGTTGCGCATCCAGCTGAGGCCATGCGGCAGCGCGCTGGTGCCGAGCAGGGTGTAGTCGCTGGCATAGGTGATGATCGCGCGGTGCAGTTCGGGCGTGTCGTCCGCGCCCGTGATCGGCGCGCAGACGCGGAACCAGCTGTGCGCACGCGGCTCGCGCGGCTCGCTGTTCATCCAGTGCAGCCGATCGATCGTGCGCATTTCGATGGGGCGCGGGCGGAGCATCTGGGCGCGCTGCGCGTCGGACAGCTTGTCACCCCAACTGGCCGCGATCTCGCGGCGCAGTTCGATATCGGGGCGCAGGTCATCGGGATCGGCCACATCGGGCATCGGCGAATCGACATGTTCAAGGCCGTCTTCGGGAAGCTGGAAGCTCGCCGTCAGGTTGAGGATCGGGACCGCGCGGCCATCCTCGTTCTCCTGCGAGGCGACCACCCGGCGGTTGGCGAAGCTGCGCCCGTCAAAGTCGCGCTCGATCCGGTATTCGATCGGTGCGCCTTCGCGTCCGCCGCGCAGGAAATAGGCGTGGAGCGAATGGGCGACCTTGTCATCCGCGATGCTCGCCTGTGCCGCCTGCAAGGCCTGGGCGAGCACCTGCCCGCCGAACACGCGGCCGATCCCGTCCTTCTGCGGCGGCCCCGCATAGATATCGGCGGCGCGCTTTTCGACGGTCAGAAGCCGGATCAGGCCTGCGACAAGCTGGGCATTGCTGGGCGTATCAGTCATGGCTTCGCGCCATGCGGAGCCTTTACCTGCCCGTCAAGCCATCACCCCGCGCCGTGCGCCAGCGCTGCAAGCAGCAACAAGGCGACGATGTTGGTGATCTTGATCATCGGGTTCACGGCTGGCCCGGCGGTGTCCTTGTAGGGATCGCCCACCGTATCGCCGGTCACGGCAGCCTTGTGCGCTTCGGAACCCTTGCCGCCGTGGTTGCCATCCTCGATGTATTTCTTGGCGTTGTCCCATGCTCCGCCGCCCGCTGTCATCGACAGCGCGACGAACAGCCCGCCCACGATCACGCCCAATAGCAGCGCACCGAGCGCGGCAAAGCCATCGGCCTGCCCCGCAATCGCGGTGATTGCGAAATAGACGATGATCGGCGTCAGCACCGGCAGCAGCGAGGGGATGATCATCTCCTTGATCGCCGCCTTGGTGACGAGATCGACAGTGCGGGCATAATCGGGCTTCGACGTGCCGGCCATGATGCCCGGATTGGTGCGGAATTGTTCGCGCACGTCGATCACCACATCGCCCGCCGCGCGGCCGACCGCCGTCATCCCCATTGCGCCGAACAGGTAGGGCAGCAGCGCGCCGAGAAACAGCCCGACAATCACATAAGGATTCTCGAGGCTGAAGTTGACGGTGAGATCGGGGAAGAATTCGCGCAGATCGGTGGTGTAAGCGGCAAACAGCACCAGTGCGCCAAGCCCGGCCGAACCGATGGCATAGCCCTTTGTCACCGCCTTGGTGGTGTTGCCGACCGCGTCGAGCAGATCGGTCTTCTCGCGCACACTATCATCCAGCCCGGCCATTTCGGCGATGCCCCCGGCATTGTCGGTGACAGGACCATAGGCATCAAGCGCCACAACCATCCCCGCCAGCGCCAGCATGGCGGTGGCCGCATAGGCAATGCCCATCAGCCCGGCGAGTTGATAGGCAATGATGATCCCTGCCGCGATCACCAAGGTCGGCAGCGCGGTCGATTCCAGACTGATCGCGAGCCCCTGGATGACATTGGTGCCGTGCCCCGTTTCCGAAGCCTTGGCGATAGAGCGTACGGGGCGATAGGCGGTCCCGGTATAATATTCCGTGATCCAGATAATCAGCCCGGTAATAACAAGGCCGAGCAGCGCGCACAGGAACAGGCTCATGCCGGTGAAGGGCGTGATTTCGGTGCCTTGCGTCAGTACGGTGTTCATATCCGCGCCGACCGTTCCGAGCGCATATTGTGTGACAAGGTAGATCAGCGGCACCGAGAGGACAGCGGTCACGATGAAGCCCTTGTACATCGCGCCCATCACATTGGTTGCCCCTGGACCACTGGCGCCAAGGCGCACGAAGTAAGTGCCGATAATGCTGGTCACGATGCACGCACCGCCGATCAGCAGTGGCAGCGCCATCAACGGCAGCAACAGATCGCCAAGCCCGGTGAGCAGCAGCGCAGTGAGCACCATAGTGGCGCCGACGGTGACGACGTAGGTCTCGAACAGATCGGCGGCCATCCCCGCGCAGTCGCCCACGTTATCGCCCACATTGTCGGCAATCACGGCGGGGTTGCGGGGATCATCCTCCGGAATGCCCGCTTCGACCTTGCCCACAAGGTCCGCGCCCACGTCCGCCGCCTTGGTGAAGATGCCGCCGCCGAGCCGCGCGAAGATCGAGATCAGTGATGCACCAAAGGCAAGGCCTATCAGGCCATCAATAACGGTGCGATCATTCGCGCTCATCCCCATCGGCCCGATCAGAACGTAGAAGAAGACCGCGATTGCCAGCAGGGCCAGACCTGCGACCAGCATGCCGGTGATGGCACCTGCGCGAAACGCAAGGGTGAGGCCCGCCTGCAGGCTTGTGCTTGCGGCTTCGGCGGTGCGAACATTGGCGCGCACCGAAATGTTCATCCCGATATAGCCTGCTGCGCCCGAAAGAACTGCGCCCGCGACAAAACCGATCGCGGGCACTGCGCCGAGTGCGAAAGCGACGATCGCCGCCACCACAACGCCGACAATTGCGATCGTGGTATATTGCCGGTTGAGATAGGCCTGCGCGCCTTCCTGGATCGCGCCGGCAATTTCCTGCATCCGGGCATTACCCGGACTCGCGCCGAGAACCTGCACGCTGGTTACAATGCCATAGACAATCGCCAGCAAGCCAAGACCAATCGAGATGAGCAATAGGCTCATAAATCATCCCTCCCCCAAGGTGTGCTGCGCCCCTGCCGATTGCGGTCTTGTGAGAGTAGCTTTTGCAAGCATGGCTTACCCTACGACAAGTGGCAAGCTTTGCCCGGCAAATTGCAGCGGGCAAGCGGTTGGCTGCCCGCCGTCAGCCGTGGCAATAGCCGAGGTTAGCGGAGCTCTGGATCGGGGTTTCGCCGAAGATCAACGGGGTGGGCCCCTGTTCCAGCACTGTCCCGATGCGCGTTGCGGGCACCGGCAGGGTGGCATCGGCCGGCGCGGTGAACAGCAGCTCATAATCATCGCCCCAGCGCACACATTCATCAAGCCGCGCCTGATCGGCGACCGGAATGGCCGTGCTGTCGAGCTTCAGAGTGGCGCTGCTTGCTTCGGCAATCCGCCAGCAATCGAGCAGCAACCCGTCCGAGACATCCATCATCGCTGTGATCAGCGGCGCCAACGCGCGGCCTTCGGCAAGGCGCGGGACGGGGCGGTTGAATGCGTCTGCGTGCTGCCCCACACCCTCAAATCCCAGCATCGCCCGGCCGAGCGTGCCGGTGACATAGATCTTGTCACCCGCCAGAGCTCCCTGCCGTGATGGCACCGGAACATGCGTTGCCCGGCCCAGCGCGGTGATGCACAGCGTGCTGGCGCCGGTCGCGGCAATGGTGTCACCGCCCAGGAGCGGCACACCAAAGGCATCAAGCGCTTCGCTCAGGCCCGCCAGGAACCGCGCATCGCCGCGCCCAAGAGAATGGCCGAGCATGAGACCGATCGGTTCAGCGCCCTTGGACGCAAGATCGGAAAGATTCATGGCGACGAGTTTCCATGCGACGTCGGCCATGTCGGCATCCGGCAGGTAATGCGTGCCCTCGGCCATCATGTCGGTGGTAAGGATCAGGCTTTCCCCGCCGATCCTGATCACCGCGCAATCATCCTCCAGCCCGCGCGCTCCGGGATGGAGTGCGAGCTTTCGCAGGCCGGCGATGAATTGGGCTTCGTTCATGGCTGCGGGGTTATCCCGCGCGCGCATCCTTCGCAACGGCATCAAGCACGCCGTTTACAAAACGCGCTTCGGTATCGTCAAAAAACGCCTTGGCGACTTCAACATATTCGTTGATCGCGACTGCCACCGGAATGTCGCGCCGGGCAAGCAGTTCGTAGGCACCTGCACGCAGCACTTGCAGCATCGTCTTGTCGAGCCGCGCCGTTGTCCAGCCCGCCGCAAGCTTTGATGCCACCAGCGCATCGATCTCGTCGAGGCGCGCGGCTACCCCGCGCACGACATCATCGAAGAATTCGACTTCGGCTTCGGCATAGACTGGCTCGCCATCGCCTTCATCGTCGACAGCCCGGCCGAGCCGGTGCTGGTGAAATTCATCAAGCAGCTTGGCCAGCGCGGTCTTTTCCATGTGGAGCTGGTAAAGCGCCTGAACGGCAGCAAGACGGGCAGCAGATCGAGCCTGCGATTTGGGGGCGTGGTTCATTTCAATCTCAATTCGACCGATTTCGCGTGAGCGGGCAGGCCCTCGGCATGGGCAAGGCGCGCGGCGGCGGGGCCGATTGCACCGAAGGAGGCTTCGTCAAGTCCGAGGAAACTGGTGCGCTTCATGAAATCAAGCACCGACAGCCCGCTCGAAAAGCGTGCCCGCCTGCCGGTGGGCAAGACATGGTTGGGACCAGCGACATAATCGCCAACTGCTTCGGGCGTCATCCGGCCAAGGAACACGCTGCCCGCATGACGGATTGCCCGCAGCATGGGTTCGGGATCATCGACCGCAAGCTCGACATGCTCGGCGGCAAGGCGGTTAGCGAGCGCAGGCGCTTCGCCAGCCAGATCATCGACCACAATGATCACGCCGTGCGTGTCCCACGATGTCCGCGCTGTCTTGCCAGTAGCGAGCTGAGCGATCTGGACATCGACACGGTCTTCGACCTGTGCGGCAAATCCGGCATCATCGGTGATGAGGATCGATTGTGAAGTGGGATCATGTTCGGCCTGCGAGAGCAAATCTGCCGCGATCCAATCCGGATCATTCTTGCCATCTGCGATCACCAGGATTTCCGAAGGCCCGGCTACCATATCGATGCCGACCACGCCGAACAATTGCCGCTTGGCTTCAGCCACCCAGGCATTGCCCGGGCCGGTGACAACATCGACCGGCTGGATCCGCGCGGTGCCGTAGGCCAGCGCCCCGACCGCCTGCGCGCCGCCAATGCGCCAGATCTCATCCACGCCTGCAATATGCGCGGCAGCGAGCACCAGCGGATTGGCAGCGCCGCTGGGCGTGGGAGTGGTAACAACCAATCGTCCGACACCTGCAACCCGCGCCGGAATGGCATTCATGAGCAGGCTTGAAGGGTAGGCCGCGCGGCCGCCCGGCACATAGAGGCCGGCAGCATCGACAGCACGCCAGATCGCGCCAAGCCGCACGCCGCTCGCGTCGATATAGTCACGGTCTTCGGGCAACTGCGCTTGGTGATAGGCGCGGATACGGCTAGCTGCGAGGTCAAGCGCCTCGCGCAAGTCGTCGGGCAATTCGGCATAGGCGCGCGCGCAATCTTCAAGCGGGATCTGCCAGTCGGCATCGCTTGCGAGTGCATAGCCATCAAACCGCTGGGTATAATCCACCAGCGCCGTATCGCCCCGCAGTTTCACCGTGTGGAGAATATCGGCAACTTGGCCCGCCACATCGCGATCCGCTTCGCGGCGGGCATCGACCAGCCGCGCGAACCTCGCCTCGAAATCGGGTTGCGACGTGGAAAGGATCGGAATCATGCGGCGGCTTTCGTGCGGGTCTCGGCATCGCTGCGGAAGGCAGAAACAAGCTCTGCAACGCGCGGATCGGTTTTCAGTGCCGCCCGATTAACGATCAGCCGCGCCGAAATATCGAGAATGCGGTCGGTTTCGACCAATCCGTTTTCCTGAAGTGTGCGCCCGGTGGAAACCAGATCGACGATCAGACGGGCAAGGCCGAGCGACGGCGCCAATTCCATGGCTCCGTTCAGCTTGACGCATTCAGCCTGCACGCCCTTCGCCTCGAAATGGCGGCGGGTCAGGTGGGGATATTTGGTCGCTACCCGAAGGTGGCTGTGGAGCGCATCCGCGCCCGGATCTGCCGCCAGCCGTGCGACTGACAGGCGGCAATGGCCAATCCCCAGATCAACGGGGGCGTAAAGATCGGAATAGTCAAATTCCTCGATCACGTCCGATCCGACAATCCCGACCTGGGCGGCACCATGCGCCACAAAGGTCGCCACATCGAAGGCGCGCACGCGGATGAGGCGCATATCCGCACGATTGGTGCCAAAGGCGAGCGCGCGGCTCTTGGGATCGTGAAATTCCGCGTCAGGCTCTACCCCGGCGCGCGCCATGACCGGCAGCGCCTCATCGAGAATGCGCCCCTTGGGGATGGCAAAGGTCAACTGGCCGGGATTGTCGTGGGCGGAATTCATGTTCATGATCGTGCGGGCACTTAGTTGCGGTGCGACAAAAGGGCAATGGCTATGGGCGGATCCGAGCCACCAACGGCTTATCAATTGGTCGATATGAATACCACCGGGCCCGGTGCGGTGATGACTGCCTTTGCCAATCAGGTGGCCTATTGCGAGCATGCTGGCGCAAACATCACTGCGCGTGTGGTAAAGGCAATCGCGACGGTTCTGGCCTCATCGGCGCAAGGTGAACTGCTTGATCGCGTGCGCGGCTGGCAGGGCGCACCGCTGGCTGATGCACTGCCACTGCGGGTCGCGGGCGGGCTGCATGCCCTGCACCTGTCCGGTGCTACAGCCGCGCTCGCGACGATCTATCGTGGCGAAGAAGCCGAGGATGCGGCACTGATTGCCGATGCCATTGCGGACCACGAGGCGGCGCTGCTGCCTTGGCTCGACAGCCCCCCGCAGACCAATGAGGCAGGGCGTTCGGCCAACTTCATCGCGGCAATGCTGTGGCTGGCCGATCAAGGCCTGCCCTCTCAATTTGAATGTCTGGAGATCGGGTCAAGCGCCGGGATCAACCTGATGCTGGATCGTTACGCCTATGATCTGGGTGGAGTTCTGGTGGGGCCGCGTGATCCTGTGATGGCCTTTGCGCCCGATTGGCAGGGGCCAGCGCCGCCCGAACGCGCGATAGGAATCGTATCGACAAAGGGGTGCGATGTAGCCCCGGTCGATCTGACAGATCCGGCTCAGGCGCTGCGGCTCAAGGCCTATATATGGCCCGAACATCGCGTCCGCTTCGCGCGTATGGACGCGGCGATCTGTGCCGCATCCCAGCGCAGGCCCGATCTGGTCAAAGCCAACGCCGCCGATTTCGTCGAGGGGGAACTGGCAAAGCCGCAAGCACCCGGCACCACGCGGATGCTGATGCACTCGATCGTCTGGCAATATGTTGCCGCCGACCAACAGGCCCGGATCAAAGCTGCGATGAACGCGGCAGGCGCGCGCGCCACGGAAGCGGCTCCGCTCGCGTGGGTCATGGTGGAGGCGGATCGCACTATCCACCGCCACAAGCTGACAGTTCGTTACTGGCCGGACGGGGCCGGGGGCGATGAGGTGCAGCTTGCGTGGTCACACCCCCATGGCGCCGATGTGGAGTGGCTGGCGGGTTAGCCCGCCAGAAAGGCTTCCATCGTCGCATTGACTGCTTGCGGCGCTTCCCACGGCACGAAATGCCCGCAATCGGGCACGCGCACGATGGTGAGAGGATCAATGATGTCTCCCAGCCCTTCGATATTCTCAGGCGGAAGGGCAAGGTCATCAAGCGCCCAGATCACCAGCGTGGGAATGGTGAGCTTGGGCAGATTGGGCGGGGTGTAACCTTCCGGAATGGCGAAAGGTGCGTCCATGTCGGGCACATCAATCGGGCTTGCCCGGTAGTAATTCAGCATTCCGAATGCCGCATCGCGGTTCTGCCAGTCAAGCAGCAGCGCGTCGCGCTCGTCCGGCTCCATCGCCGATGGGCGATCCCATTTGACCTCTTTCAGCAGCAGGCCGGTCAGCCCCTGATCCTTGACCAGCGGATCATTGGCGGGGTCGCGAAAGCCGCGGATATACTGGCTCGCCGCGCGCTGGCCGGGATGGGTGTAGAGCAACTGCTGGAAGATCGCCGGGTGCGGGGCGTTGGCGATCACAGCGCGGGTGACGCGCGCGTGCTGTCCGGCAAGCGCAACGCCCCATGCAATCGCGCCGCCCCAATCGTGGCCGACAATGGTGAATTGCGCGATCCCCAGTGTATCGGCGAGCAGGAACACATCACCAATCAGCTTGTCGGGCGTATAGGCAGCGACGTCCTGCGGCTTGGACGAACCGCGATAGCCGCGCTGGTCGGGTGCGATGCAGCGAAAGCGATCCGAAAAATGTGCGATCTGGTGACGCCACGTCCGGTGGCTTTCGGGAAAGCCATGGAGGAAAATCAGCACTGGCGCATCGACGGGGCCTTCGTCCACCACATCGAGATGGATGCCGTTGGGCAGGTGCACGCGTTTTTGCTCGAAGCGGCTCATCCGGCGGCCTCCAGCTTTTCCATGTACCCTTTTGCCACCATGTCGGCGACCTGATCAAAAAGCGCACCCGGTGTACGACGCAGCTCGCCCATCGCTAGTTCGCCGCCTTCCGCCACGATAACTTCGCGCGTCCCTTGCGCCATCGCATCAAGCATCTGGCGTGAAGCAACATCGGCGGGGATGCCATTGTCGATAGCAGGGTCGGATTTGCCCCGCTTGCTGCCATCAGCGGTGAGCGCGTTGCGCGATACGCCGGTGGCGACCGAACCGGGGTAAATGACGTGGACGCTCACGCCCGACTGCGACAATTCGCCGCGCAAGGCATCGGCATAGCCCGCCAGCCCGAACTTGGCCGCGCAATAGGCGGTGCGCATCGGCACGCCGACCTTGCCGGCAATCGACGAGATGAAACCCAAGGCGCCCGAGCCGCGCTCCACCATGTGCCCAATCAGGCCTTGCGCAAAAGCGATCTGGGCCGTGAGATCAATCGCGATAATATCGCGATAGACCTGCATATCCGTATGGAGCGCGCGGCTGCGCTGCGAGACGCCGGCATTGGCAAAAGCGATGTCCACGCCGCCTTTCCACGCGATCGCCTTGGCGGTGGCTTCGGCCAATGCCGCTTCGTCGCGCACATCGAAGGGGAGCAGCAATGTCTCGCCGCAGTCGGCTGCGACCTCTGCCAGCCGCGCTGCGTCCCGGCCCGACAGCACCACACGGGCTCCCCGCGAAGCCAATTCGCGCGCCAGTGCCGCGCCGATACCCGATGAGGCGCCGGTGATCCACGCCACCTTGCCTGCATAATCCATAGTTCTCTCCCGTCCGCCGATCAGTCGGCTTGCGGGGGATGGCTGGCCTGATTTGCGCGGGCAGGCAAGGGGATAAATTCTTCAGTGTCGCCCGGTACGACGGGGAAGCGCCCGGCTTCCCAATCCGCCTTGGCCTGATTGATCCGGTCGCGCGACGAGCTGACGAAATTCCACCACACATGGCGCGGGGTCGAAAAGGCCTCGCCGCCGAGCAGCATCACGCGCGCATCGCTCTCCGCGCGCAGCGTCATCGCCTGCCCGGGCTTCAATACATAGAGGCTGTAGCGGTCGAGCCTTTCTCCGTCGAGGTTGGCGTCGCCGAGCGCCACCAGTATC
>JBKBMC010000056.1:0-14926 GCA_046296075.1 Erythrobacter sp.
GCCCGACCGCATCCCGCACTATATCGAGCGCGCCAAGGACAAGAACGATCCCTTCCGCCTGATGGGCTTTGGCCACCGGGTTTACAAGAACTACGACCCGCGCGCGACCGTCATGCAGAAGACGGTGCGCGAGGTGTTTGATGCGCTCAAGGTCACCGATCCGCTGTTCGAGACCGCGCTGCGGCTGGAAGAGATCGCGCTGCACGATCCCTATTTCGTCGAGAAGAAGCTGTTCCCCAATGTGGACTTCTACTCGGGGATCATCCTGTCGGCGATCGGCTTCCCGACCACCATGTTCACCGCGCTCTTCGCCCTCGCCCGCACCGTTGGCTGGGTGGCGCAGTGGAACGAGATGATCAGCGATCCCGGCCAGAAGATCGGCCGCCCGCGCCAGCTCTACACCGGTCCGACGCAGCGCGATTACGTGCCGCTGACCAACCGCTGATATAGCGCTCGGCACCCGGTAATCATGATCAGGCTTGCCCTGACCTTTATCGGCGGTCTGCTGATTGCTTTTGGCGTCCTGTGGACGCTGCAGGGTCTCGGCATATTACGTTGGCCACCAGAAAGCGCCATGCTCGCCCAGCGCGAGTGGGCGCTTTATGGCGGCATAGCGGCGATGATTGGCGCGGTGATCCTGTGGCTGGCGAGCCGGATAGGCAACACTGGCCGCTAACCAGCGTGCGGCAATTCCAGCATGAAAGCCGCGCCCTCACCCTCGGCGCTGACAAGCGACAAATCGCCGTTCATGGCGCGGGCCAGCAAGCGGGCAATGTAAAGACCGAGGCCTGATCCCTTGTCGGTGCCGCCCGCACTGTCGCGGCCGAGCCGTTCGAACTTCTCGAAAATCCGAAGCGCCTGATCCGCGCTGATCCCCGCCCCTTCATCGCTAACCATCACTGTGGCACGCTCATCCGCGCTGGTCCCGACAGTGATCCACACCGCGCTGCCTTCGGGCGAGTAAGCAATCGCATTGCCGACAAGGTTGATGAGGATCTGCAGCACCCGGCGGAACTCGGCCAGCGCCACCACAGTGCCTTCGTCGCCCGCTACGTTGAGTGCGATCCGCCTTTCATGTGCGCGGACGCCAAGAATGCCAACCGCCTTGCGCGCTGCATCGACCAGATCGACCTCTTCGGCGAGGGTGGTAAACCCTGCTGCCTCGACGACTTCGAGATCGGCCAGATCGTCAAGCATGCCCGCCAGATGCTGCGCGGCGCTCGCAATGGTAGCGGCATAGTGACAATAATCCTGGTGGAGTGGCCCTGCGAGCCGCGCCCTGATCGTTTCGGCGTTTGCCGCGATGCGGGCGAGTGGCTGGCGCAAAGCAGGCGTGAGCGTACCCGCAAACAGGCGGCTTTTCTCGCGTGCCTCTTCGGCGGTGGGTCCAGCTTCGTTTGCCAGCGGCTCGTCGGCGATCAGCAGCAATTCGAAGCCGAGCGGTTCGCGCCCTGCGCCATATTCGGCAACTGGCATGAGCCGCGCACGCCATGAACGGGCCGAGCCAGGCACCCGGCATACGGCACCATCAAGCAGACGCCAATGAAGCGGACGGCGGTGAGCAATATCGGGTAGTGCAATCACATCGCTCCAGACAGTACCCGGTTGTTCGGCCAGCGCGGCCGCAAGCCCCGCCCCGTCGGCGCTGAGTGTTCCGATTGTCTGCACTTGCTGGCGCGCATCAAGCCGCAAGGTGATTTCCGCGCTCGCCCGGTCGATAGCATCAAGATAATGTGCAAGCGCATGACTGCTGGCGAAAGCCGCAGGGCTACGCTGCCAGCTCTCCACGAGCAGTTCGCAGCCGCCTCCCGACTCGATCCCGCGCGGATTGATCCGTACAAAGCCACTGATCACATCCTCCCCATCGAACGCGGAAAATGCTCGCGCAATCCGCAGCCCGATGGCGCGCGCGTGCTGCACTTGTTCAAGCAGTTCGGGGATTGCGAGCGTACCGGGCAGGGAACCGCCGCAGCGTTCTTGCAACAGCGCGAGCGGCGTGTCGGCGCTAAGCAAGCGATCGCGCTCGTCCGTCACACCGCGTGCGGCAGCAAAGCTTTCGGCCTGCTCCATCACTCAGCCATGCTCCGGCGCAGCAGTGTCGGGTCCTGAAACTCGCGCCCGGGCGTCTTGCGGTGAGATTTCGGTGATTTCGGAAAGCCAAGGGCCCGGCGTGGCAATCAACAGCATTTGCCGTTCGATCCCTGCGAGATCGAGACCTGCCGCCCGCAAGCCGAGCGCGAGACGCGGTGCTTGCTGTTCATGGCATGCATGGATCGCTTCGGCGCGGGTCATTCCGGACAAGGCAACCAGCCCCTGCGCAAACAGCGCAAGGCCTGCGCGATCAAATGCGAGGCAGGCGATCACCGCGCGGCGCATGGCCAAGACGAGCCGCTCCAGCAGGGCAAGGCGGGTTGTTGCCTCGTCATACCCCGCGACCAGAGCAGCCAGCGCAGACGCACTGTCCCGATGGGTGAGGCCCTCGCCAAGCTCCAAAGCGGCCCGGAACAAGTCAGCCGGCAGCTCTTCGAGCGGCAGCGCCATGCGGCGCTGGCTCTGCATGAAACGGGTTTGCGCGGCGAGCGTGTTCATTGCGAGCCCGGCCACTGCCTGATCGTCTGACGCAATCAGTTCCTGAAGCAGGGGGCTTAGCACTGGATCGAGCGAAAGACGCTGTTCGAAACGCTCGGCCAAATGGCTTTCTAACGACAGTGTGTGGATATGAGCAAGCAGCGCTTCATGCGCGCCGAGCCTCGCAAGTATGGTATCCAGCTCGGGCGCGGAATGAGCGGTGACGGCAAGGGGGCTGCGTCCTCCGGCATAAAGTTGCACGGCAAGATCACGCAGCATGCCGCGTACCCGCGCCACGACTGCCTCGTTCACCAGCGAAGGACCATCGCTCGCCAACAGGTGCCGCAGCACCGGCAAGGTGGCGACAGCAGCGCTTTGGCTACGGGCGAGTTCTGCCGCGAGCGATTGCCCGGTCAGTGAGTACGCTGAATGATCGGCAGAATTCGTGCCCATTGTGTGGCTTATAGGCAGTGATCGTTAATTCCGCGCCAAGAGATTTGGATTCAGTCTCATTCCGGGATGGGTCTTGCAGGGTTTGTGAACAAGCACTGCGCAAGGGCGAGGAGCGCAAACAGCGCAGTGGCTTCCGCCAGCAGAGCGAGTCCGGATCCCACAGCAAGCAAAGCAAGTTGCGCGGTGCGATCCTGCCAGAAGGCCGCCGCACCGAAGCGTTCGGCAAGGCGGGCATTGCCCACTGCAAGCAAGCCCAGGGCAGCAAGCGGACCGAGCCCCAAAGCTGCCGCGAGTACGCCGCATACCAGGAGATCGCGCCCCGGCTCGCGCGCGCGAACTAGAGCTAGAGGCAAGCGGCTATCGAGCACGTTTTCCCTGATCCGCGCGAGGCTACCCCCGAGATCGAGTGCAAAACTGCCAAGCGCCGCGCATAGAACCGCGGCAAGTTCCCAATACTGCAAGGCGCAACCGATTGCTGCCAGCAGCAAGACCAGCCCACCGAGGACTACGCCCGGGGCTGCTGCAACGATGCGGCGCATCCCGATCCGTGCCGCGAGCCAATCGGCCAGCGCAAGCCCCGGCGTGGTCCAGATTACCGGCGACCTGTGCTGTGCAACCAAGGCGCGTTCATGCGCATTTATGTCGTCCGTATTATGGGCCCAGAACCATTTGGGTGCGGCCCGCTCGGAAGCGGTCAATGTGTGGCAAGGCGTTCCCCCTTGCAGGGCCATACGCAACAGGAGCGAGATCGGATTGCTGTCTGGCGGGAACGCATCAAGTCCCTGCACCGGCCCGGCTCTCATCACAACCACCCCGGCCCAGCACCGCGCTGCGTCAATGCGTTCGAAGTCCTCGGGAAATGTTACAGCCTCGCCATGATCATCAGGCACGCATAGCACCGCTTTGCGCAGGGGTTTTCCAGTTCCTTGCTGCGCGAGCACGCTTGTCAAAGTCGCACGGTCAGGCACCAGCCCATCGCCGAAAATCAGCAACTCATCCTCGGTGTGGAGCACAGCCGCGAGGTCGGCAAAGCGGCTGAGCCGCTGGAATGCGATGCCCTGCACCTTGCAGTCCTGTTCCAGAGCTGCGACGGCCTCACCCTTCCCGGCTGACAGGACAATAATCCGCTGGCACCCGAGCCCCTGTGCAAGACGAGACTGCCATGCGAGCACGCTCCGTCCCGCCAGCAGCAAATCCGCCCGCAGAACTCCACTTGCAGTCATGAGATTGGCAGACAGCAGCGCTGTTCGCATGTTCGTCCCTTGGCTTTGATGCATGTCTGATCGCATCAAGGCCTGCTGGCAAGGCCTTGCCACTGGCAAGCGCCGGCTCAACTCCGCAGTATGAACATTATCGGATCGGGGATGGGCTTATGTCGTCGGCACGCGGTATTGCACGCAAACTCAGCGATTGAAGCGCGCCAGAATTGCCTCGATTTGACGGATAACGAAAGGATCACCGGGGGCGGCCGCCAATGCGTTCTCGGCAGCAGCCAGCAATTCCTCGGCATTGAAGCTTGCAGCAAGGCCTTTCAGCCGCATCGCTGCAACTGTCCAGTTCCCATCGCAGCGCGCCCGGGTAAGCAAATCGAGCTGGCGCTTCGCGCTCTCGACAAATGCCGCGCGCAGTTCGCGCAGCAGCGCAGCATCATTGCCCGCAGCTGCCGCGATCGTCGCATCCAGAGCGCCATTATCATAAGCCATGACGCGCTTTTGGACTGAGTTAGGTTAAAGAAGGGTTTATCCGCGTCTTTCCTGTGATACGATGCGTTATGGCAGAGAGGCACAAGTTTCGCGCTTTGGACAAAAGCGCAGGTTCGGTGGCAGCCGATCACACGGATGATATTCCGCTGCTGCTTGATGAAACTTTTCTGGTTGAGGCGCCTGATAATCCGCCAGATGATCTTCCCGAACCGACCAGTTTAGCCCGGATCAGCACAAGTCGCTGGCCGCTTGTCATTGCGGGTCTGGCTGTTGCTGTCTGGACAGGGTTTTACCTGTGGGCCGTGCGCGGCGATCTTGTCGCCGCCCCCCGGGCCGCCGCAGGAATGATCGGGGAATGGGCTGTTCCGGTGCTGCTGATCGGCGTAATCTGGCTGATCAGCATGCGCAACTCGCGCGCAGAGACCGCCCGCTTCGCCGAAGGCGCGGTATCGCTCCGGCGGGAGAGCGCCGCACTTGAGGAACGGCTTACCATTGTTAACCGCGAATTGAGCCTCGCCCGCGAGTTTCTTGCCACGCAGTCGCGCGAACTGGAATCGCTCGGCCGCATTGCAGCGGAACGTATCTCCAAGCATGCGAGCGAACTGGAAGGGCTGATCCGTCAAAATGGTGCGGAAGTCAGCGCAATCGCCACGACTTCGGAAAGCGCGCTGACCAATATGAACCTGCTGCGCGACAATCTGCCCGTTGTGGCCAATTCGGCGCGCGATGCCACCAACCAGATCGGCAACGCCGGCCATACTGCGAGCGAACACGTCGACAAGCTTATCGCCGCTTTCGAACGGCTGAACCAGTTTGGCAGCGCCACCGCTGAACAGGTCGGCAGCCTCGAGTCCCGGATCGGGGACACGCTCGGCACGTTCGAAGATCAGGTTGCCCGGATCGAGACGATGGTGACAGACCGTTTTGTCGCGCTGCAAAACGACGTCAGCGCCAGCCGCGAAGAGGTGTCGGCACTGGAAGTCGAGGCGCTGTCCGCGCTGCAGGGCCGCCTCGCCGAATTGCGCGGCACTGCTGAACAATTCGATGCTGCCCTTGCACAACGCGGGGTCGCATTCGAGGAGCAGATCGAAAAACGACAAGCCGCCTTCGAGACACGCGAGGCGCAAGCAAGTGAAGTGCTCGCGCAGCGGCTCGCCGAGCTTGACGATGCGCTCGCCCAAAGGCGCGAAGCACAGATTGCCGAGACTGAAAAGCTGGTGGCGCAGGGCGCGGACATGGCCTCGCAGCTTGACACACTCGGTGCGCTGATCGGTCGGATCCAGCAAGCCAGCCTTGATGCCCGCGTCGATCTCGGCGCTGGCCTTGGTGCGCTCGGCGAACAGCTGGCAGCCAAGCAGGCAGCGCTGGGCGAGACGCGCGACGAATTGGCGGCACTCACTGACGCCAGCATCCGCATGCTCGAGATTATCCAGTCCGGCGCAAGGTTCGCCCGTGAGGATCTGGCGGCCAGCATTGCCGCTGCATCGGGCCAGATCACAGAAGCAGGCACCAAGGCTTCCGAGGTGCAAGGCCTGATGCTGCAAAGCGCCTCGCATGGTGAGACTTTGGGTGACTATCTGGTAACAGCGCGCAATAAAGTGACCGCTACCGATGCCGCGATCCGCGATCTTGAAGCGGTTTTTGCGGAGCTGAACGATGATGCGCTGGCAAGGCTGCAAGGTTTGCGTGGCGGTTTTGCCCGCCTCGCTGAAGAAAGCGGCGCGCTTGCGGAAAACAGCCAGGAAGCCCTGCGCGGTGCTCTTGGCGAGATTGATACTGCCATCACCGCCAGCCTCGCCTCTCTCGAAGAAACGGCGCGCGGACGGCTCGGCTCGCTCGCCGAAACCATGGGCAGCGAGGCGGTTGGCGCGCTCGAACGCAGCTTGCGCGGAGAAGCCGAGGAAACGATCGGGAAGCTTGAGGAAGCCGCCGCAAATGCTTCCGGTATCGGCCGCGAGGCGATGGTTCAGTTGCGCGACCAGCTTGCGATGGTCAATGAATTGACGGGCAACCTCGAACAGCGTGTGGCGCACGCGCGCGAACTTGCCGAGGAGCAGGTCAATAATGATTTTGCGCGGCGGTTGGCGCTCATCAATGACAGCCTCAATTCGGCTGCCATCGACATTGCCGGCGCGCTGTCAACCGAGGTTTCCGACACCGCCTGGGAAGCCTACCTCAAGGGGGATCGCGGCATCTTTACGCGCCGTGCTGTGCGCCTGATCGATGGCGGAACCTCGCGTGAGATTGTCGAGCTCTACCAGCGTGACGACGCTTTCCGGGCCCATGTCAGCCGCTATATCCACGATTTCGAGGCCATGCTCCGTTCACTGCTGTCGGCAAGGGATGGAAACGCGATGAGCGTAACCCTGCTCGGCTCTGATATGGGCAAGCTTTACGTGGCGCTGGCGCAGGCGATCCAACGCCTGCGTGTCTAGTCGGCCAGTGCTGATGGCGGCTTGGGCAGGAAGTCGAGATCTGCCATTGTCACCCAGCCCTTCTCGTAATTGACCACGAACAGCGCCGTCAAAACTGATGCGAGGATTGTCGCTCGCGCAGCCAATCGCCGCGGATTGAAATTGACCGGAGCGGATTCCGCCTGTCCCGGAACCAGTGGCTGGCCCGCTTCCTCTGCAGTGCGCACGCCGAACGGCAGCATGAGAAATGCGGTGAAGACCCAGAACAGGAAATAGATCGCCAGTATCGAGGTAATCTGCATTACGCGGGCGCCTCTTGCGGCATCAGCACACGCACTTGCGGCCGCTTGCCCGACCAGCGCTGCGCGGCACGGCGCGCAGCAAGGCGTGCCGCCTCGTGGACAGCGGCAGGATCGCGTGCGGCGGCGCCTTTCAATTGCTGCAAGGCAACAAGGACATCGCTCTGCGCTTCGGCAATGAATTCGGGCATGTCTTCGTCCAAGGGCAGACCGATGGCCTCGATCAGCGGCGCCGCGCCCTTGGCGAGCACTACCACCACCACGCCCTCGCCCGCGATACGGCGCCGCATGGTGATTGCTTCGCCATTTGCGGGCGCGATGATATCGCCATCAAGCACAAGCCGTCCGGCCCGCACTTGAGCAATGACACCGGGATCGCCGGGGGCGAGCCTGACCAGATCGCCGTTCGCTTGGACGACCTGCTTGGGAATGCCGCTTGTCTTGCCCACCCGTGCCTGCTCGCGCATGTGGCGCATCTCGCCATGCACCGGCACAAGGATTTCGGGGCGAAGCCAGCCATAAAGCGCCTCGAGCTCCGGGCGACCCGGATGGCCCGAGACATGGATGAACGCCTGCCGGTCTGTCACCATAGTGATGGCGCGCGCCGCAAGCTGGTTCTGGATCCTGCCAATGGCAATTTCGTTGCCGGGAATCTGGCGCGAGGAGAACAGCACGACATCGCCGGCGACAAGTTCGATGGGGTGGTTCTTTTCCGCCATCCGCGAAAGCGCCGCGCGCGGTTCGCCCTGTCCGCCGGTTGCAAGGATCAGCACTTCACCGCGCGGAAGCCGCATCGCCGTATCGAAATCGACCGGTTTGGGAAAATCCGCCAGGTAGCCGTTATCCTGCGCAACTTCGATGATGCGGTCGAGCGAACGGCCCGCAACACAAATCTTGCGCCCCGTCTCGCGCGCAACTTCGCCGAGAGTCTGGAGCCGCGCGACATTGCTCGCAAAAGTGGTGACGACCACACGCTTGCCGGTATGCCGGGCGACCTCTTCCATCATGGCGCGGTGTACCGCGCCTTCGCTGCCTGACGGGTTGGGATTGAACACATTGGTCGAATCGCACACCAGAGCAAGCACACCGTCGTCGCCAATGGCGCGCAGTTCCGCCTCGGTAGTCGGCTCGCCGATGATCGGCTCTTCATCAAGCTTCCAGTCGCCGGTATGGAAAATGCGACCATGCGGCGTGTCGATCAGCAGCGCGTTGCCTTCGGCAATCGAATGGGCAAGCGGCAGGTATGTGATGGTGAACGGGCCCAGTTCGATCTGGCCGTGGTCCTCTTCGATGATGTTGAGCTCGACCTTGCCGATAAGGCCTGCCTCTTCCAGCTTCCTTGCCACCAGATCGGCTGTGAACGGCGTGGCATAAAGCGGCACACCCAGTTCGCCCGCGAAGTAGGGCACTGCGCCGATGTGATCTTCATGCGCGTGCGTCAGCACAATACCGATCAGATCCTTCGCCCGCTCCTCGATGAAATCGAGATCGGCAAAAACCAGATCAACACCGGGATATTCATTGCCCGAAAAGGTCATGCCGAGATCGACCATCAGCCATTTGCCCTGACAGCCATAGAGATTGACATTCATGCCAATCTCGCCCGAGCCGCCAAGCGCCAGAAACAGCAATTCGTCTTCGGGTGTGAAGTCTTTTTTCAATTCGGTTCCAGTTCAAAAGATCGGATCAGGCCAACGCCTGGCGCGCCAGAATGGCAAGGCCATCAAGGGTGAGATCGGCATCGACATGATCGAAGATTTCGGTTGCGTAATCAAACAGGATGGCAAGCCCACCGGTCGCAACCACCTTTGCCGGACGCCCGATTTCGGCCTGCATACGCGCAATCAGTCCTTCCATCATCGCGACATAGCCCCAGAATACCCCAATCAGCATCTGATCTTCGGTGTTGCGTCCGATCACGCTGCGACTTTCGGGCGCACGGATCGCGATGCGCGGCAACTTGGCCGTCTTGCCCACTAACGCATCGAGCGACAGGTTGATCCCCGGCGCGATCGACCCGCCCTTATAGGCTCCGGTAAAGTCGACCATCTCGAATTTCGTGGCGGTACCGAAATCAACCACGATCAGATCGCCGCCATATTTGTGGTGGGCGGCCAGAATGTTGAGCGCACGGTCTGCGCCCAATGAGCTTGGCTGATCGACATCCAGCGCAAACGGCCATGCCGCCTTGCCCTGCCCCGCAAAGAGCGGAGTGATGCCGAAATATTTCTGGCACAGCACAGTCAGGTTGTGATCTGCCCGCGGCACCACCGATGCGATGATCACCTGTTCGATTTCGCTGCGATCCACGCCTTCGATCTTTAGCAGCTGCAATAGCCACACCGCATATTCATCGCCCGTCCGGCGCGGATCGGTGGCGATGCGCCAGCGCGCGCGGGTGGTATGAGTGCCGTCCGGGTTCAGATCGAACAGCGCAAAGACCACATTGGTGTTTCCGACATCAGCGCCGAGCAACATGGGGAAGCCTTTCTTCAAGCCAGCCTTTAAACCAAATCGCCTGCGCGAATGACACGTTCTGCCCCATCCGCCAAGCGAAGCCGCAAGGCACCGTCCGATTCCTCAAGGCCCGCAAAGGTGCCCGAGACGCGCATGCCCTCGGCATCGTGCACGGTAAGCGGCGCACCGAGGTCGTGGACCGCGCCATTCAGGAACGCCTGCAAGGTCACGCCAAGCCCGAGGCTGCGCCAGTCATCCAGCCGGTTGGCAAAGTGGCGCGCGAGGCTGGCGGCGAAGGTTTCGAGCGCAGGCGCGGGGCCGTGATCGGCAAGTGCGGCGGTCTTGCGATCGGGCAGTTGCGGCGCGCGCGCCAGGTTCACCCCCACCCCCACGATCACGCTGCCGCGCACCATTTCGAGCAATATTCCCGAAAGCTTGCCGCCATCGAGCAACACATCGTTGGGCCATTTGAGACCGAGTGCTGCGGTCCCGCCCAGTGCTTCGGCAGCGGCATCGCGCACCGCGAGTGCGGCGACAAAGCTGAGCGAAGCAGGCGGCGGGCCATGATCGGACAGGCGCACCGCGCATGAGCCCATGAAATTGCCTGCACCGTCAAACCAAGCGCGACCCTGCCGCCCGCGCCCTGCGGTTTGGCGGCGTGCGATCAGCCACTGGCCTTCGGGCACAAGCTCACCCGCGCGCAAGGCTGCGGCAAGATCGGCATTGGTAGAGCCGGTTTCCTCAACCAGCCTGAACATGCCCGCAGTGATGATCACACCGCCATGAACAGCGCGGCGGCTGCCTTGTCGGCCAAATCCGTCAGCGAAGGGGTGAGCAGATAGCCGAGCGGCGAGATGATCAGTGCGGTGATTGCCAGCAAGGTCCAGTGTGCCGCACCGCTTTTGCCTGTTACGACACCGGCAGGCTCGTCAAAGAACATCACTTTGACGAACTTGATGTAATAGAACGCGCCGATCACGCTGGCGGCAATCGCAATCGCACCAAATGCCACCAACCCGGCCTCAACAGTCGCCTGGAAGATCACGAACTTGCTGTAGAAGCCCAGCAGCGGCGGAATGCCGGCAAGGCTGAACATGAACAGCAGCAGAGCCCAGGCGATCGCGGGCTGTGTCAGCGAAAGGCCGCGGATATCGGCGAAGGTTTCGAACAGCGCGCCATCTTCGCCGCGCAGCATCAAGAGCGCGACAAAACTGCCGACGCTCATGGCGACATAGATGAAAAGGTACACCAGCATGGCGCTCGCTCCTGCCTGATTGGCAACTGCAAGGCCAAGCAGGATAAAGCCGATGTTATTGATCGAGGAATAGGCAAGCAGCCGCTTGAGATTCTCCTGCCCGATCGCGCCGAGTGCACCGAACACGATCGAAGCCAGCGCTGCAAACATCACGATCTGCTGCCATGCCAGCACCTGCCCGCCGAACACCTCGAACACCACGCGCGCTGTCAAGGCAACGCCTGCCACCTTGGGCGCGGTCGCGAAGAACGCGGTTACGGGAGTTGGTGCACCTTCGTACACATCGGGTGTCCACATGTGGAATGGCACTGCCGAAATCTTGAACGCAAGGCCTGCCATCACGAAGATCAGGCCAAACAGGGCGCCGAGTTCAAGCTCACCCTCAAGCCCTGCGCGCACGCCGGTGAAGGTGGTGCTGCCGGTGAAGCCATAAAGCAGGCTCATCCCGTACAGGATAATGCCTGAGGCAAGCGCGCCCAGAACAAAATACTTCAGCCCCGCCTCGCCCGAACGCAAATCGCGGCGCAGGATCGCAGCGAGGACATAGGCGGTCAGACTGTTCAGTTCGAGGCCGAGATACAGCGTCATGAAGTCGCTGGCCGAAACCATGATGCTCATGCCGACACAGGCAAAGATCACGAGGATGGGGTATTCCGCGCGCAGGCCCCGTTCGGTCCCCGCCGCAGCGCTATTGAAGAAAGCCGGTGCCACCATCAGGGCCGCAATCGCGGCTAGATAGATCAGGGCCTTGGCGAACAGGGCGAAACTATCCACCTGCAATAATCCGCCAAAGGCCAGAGTTTCCGGCCCGTCGGTGCCGAAATGCAATCCCGGCACAAGCATGAAACCGGCAGCGAAGAGCGCAGCAGCCGCAAGGATGCTGACAAGGCGCGCAGATGTGTCGCCGCTGAAGGCCGCAACCATAAGGAGCGCAAGGCCTGCACCCGTCAGCAGCAATTCAGGCGCGATCAGCGCGAAGGAATGGGCGAAGTCCATTAGTGTGCGCCCTCCTTGTGAGACGCAGAATGTTCGATCTGGTTGGCAGCACCCGCGCGCGGCGGCCCCATTTGAGGGTTGCTGTCGCTGACAGGCGCAGCAACGGAAATGCGGGCATCGAGTGCGGCGATATCGGCGCGCATCGGGGCGAGGAAGCTTTCGGGGTAGACCCCCATCCACAGCACAACGGCGGCAATCGGCACCATCATCGCCCATTCGCGCGGGCTGATATCCTTCATCGCGGCGGCATCAGCGTTCTTCTGTTCACCAAAGGCCACGCGGCGATAAAGGTAGAGCATATAGGCTGCGCCGAGGATGATACCGGTGGTCGAGATCAACGCCACCAGTGTCGAGGTCTGGTAGATGCCCGCCAGCGAAAGGAACTCACCGACAAAACCGCTGGTGCCTGGCAGGCCGATGCTCGCCATGGTGAACAAGAGGAAGAACAGCGCGTAGTAGGGCATGTTGGTGGCAAGGCCGCCATAACGCGCGATCTCGCGGGTATGGAGGCGATCATAGATCACGCCCACGCACAGGAACAGCGCGCCCGAAACGAGCCCGTGGCTGAGCATGACGATCATCGCGCCTTCCAGCCCCTGCACATTGAAGGCGAACAGCCCCACGGTCACGATCGCCATGTGGGCGACCGAGGAATAGGCGATCAGCTTCTTCATATCGGCCTGCACCAGCGCGACCAGCGAGGTGTAAACCACCGCGATCATCGAGAGGGTGAAGACAAGGCAGGCAAACTGCGCGCTTGCGTCGGGGAACATCGGCAGGCTGAAGCGGATGAAGCCGTATCCGCCCAGTTTCAGAAGCACGCCTGCAAGGATCACCGAGCCTGCCGTGGGCGCCTGCACGTGGGCATCGGGCAGCCAGGTGTGGAGCGGCCACATCGGCACTTTCACCGCAAAGCTCGCGAAGAACGCCAGCCATAGCCACGTTTGCGCTTGAGGCGGGAAATCATACTGCATCAGCGTCGGGATGTCGGAGGTGCCCGCTTCTGCCACCATCCAGAACATCGCGATCAGCATCAGCACCGAGCCGATCAGCGTGTAGAGAAAGAACTTGTAGCTGGCGTAAATGCGGTTGTCCCCGCCCCACACCCCGATGATGAGATACATCGGGATCAGGCCTGCTTCGAAGAAGACATAGAACAGGAAGATATCCTGTGCGGAAAAGGTCCCGATCATCAGCACTTCCATGAACAGGAAGGCCGCCATGTATTCGCCGACGCGCTTCTGGATGGCATCCCAGCTCGCGAGAATGCAGATCGGCATGAGGAACACGCTGAGCATGATCAGCAGCAGCGCGATCCCGTCGATCCCCAGCGCATAGGAAAAGCCCGCGAACAAATCGGCGCGCTCCGTGAATTGCCATTGCGGGCCGCCGATCTCGTAATTCGACCACAGCACGAGTCCGAGTGCGAACGTCACCAGAGTACCGCCCAGCGCAATCATGCGCGCCAGTGCTGGTGGAGAAAACATGCAGATGAGCGCGGCCCACAAGGGCACGAGCATCATCAGCGACAGGATGGGAAGGCCTTCCATTACGAAGCGCGCTCCTAGAACAGGACAAAGGTGATTGCGGCGATCAGGCCAAGCAGCATGATCAGCGCATAGGTGTTGAGGTAGCCGGTCTGCATCCGCTTGGCCGCAACCGAGCCGCGCGCGACGGCGTCGGCAACCCCGTTGGGTCCAAAGCGATCAATGATGCCAACATCGCCCGCCTGCCAGAACAGCCTGCCGAGTGCGAACGCCGGTTTCACGAAGATCGCGTCATACAGTTCGTCGAAATACCACTTGCGATAGACGAACTGGTGCAGTGCGCCGAAACTCGCAACAAACTTCGCCGGGATGTCGGGCTTGGCGATATAGGCCACGTAAGCGCCGATGAAGCCGAGCACCATCACCACAAAAGCCGAATACTTCACCCAGTAAGGCACATCGTGCATCGCGTGGATCAACGGCTCGTTATAGAAGATCGACCCTGCCCAGAAGGCGGCGCTATCAAGGAATTGCGGTGCAAACACCTGCCCTGCGGCCACCGCGCCTATGGTGAGCACGCCGAGCGGGATCAGCATCGACACCGGGCTTTCGTGCGGGTGATAGCCGCCGGTGGTGTCCTCGCCTGCCTGTTCGGGCGTCTTGTGCACCGAATGCTGGATATGCTCGCTCTCGATCCAGCGCGGCTTGCCCCAGAAGGTGAGGAACATCAGACGCCACGAATAAAAGCTGGTGAGCAGCGCGGCCGTCACCCCAAGCCAGAACGAGGTGACCGAAATCTGCGTGCCGCGCGCAAAGGCCACTTCGAGCACCGCATCCTTCGACCAGAATCCGGCAAAGCCGACCCCAAGATGATAGACGCCCAGCCCCGTGATCGCCAACGTCCCCGCCAGCATCGCGTAGAATGTCAGCGGGATGTGCTTACGCAGGCCGCCGTAATAGCGCATGTCCTGTTCGTGGTGCATTGCGTGGATCACCGAACCGGCGCCAAGGAACAGCAGCGCTTTGAAAAATGCGTGGGTAAACAGGTGGAACATCGCCACCCCGTATGCACCAACGCCTGCCGCAAAGAACATGTAGCCCAATTGCGAGCAGGTCGAATAGGCGATCACCCGCTTGATATCCCACTGGGTCGTGCCGATGGTGGCGGCAAAGAAGCACGTCGCAGCGCCCACCACCGTCACAATCGCCAGCGCGGTCGGCGCGGCCTCGAACATGGGCGACAAGCGGCACAGCATGAACACGCCTGCGGTCACCATGGTCGCAGCGTGGATCA
>JBKBMC010000057.1:0-14360 GCA_046296075.1 Erythrobacter sp.
CTTTGCCTTGTTCTTCGGGACGGGAGCGAGGTTCGCGATGCATTATGGCGCTGGCACCCTCAGCTTGTTCTTCTGGACATGAAGATGCCGAAGCGCAGCGGATGGTCTGTTCTGGCAGATTTGAACGAAACGCACCCGGAACTTCCCGTGATGGTGATCAGCGCCCTCGGAGATGATGTCGACAAGCTTTCGGGATTCCGGCTGGGGTGTGACGATTACGTCGTGAAGCCGTTCAATCCGCTGGAAGTCGTGGCGCGGGCAGCAGTTTTGCTCCGCCGCGGCCGGGTTACCCCCGCAGGGATCGGGGCAAATCTCGGCGCGCTACGCATCGACCGGGGCGGGTTCCGAGCCTATTACGATGATCACCTGCTGGATCTGACCAGAGTGGAATTCCTGCTGCTCGATGCGCTGGTCAATGTGCAAGGGCGGGTTGTGAAGCGAGGCTTCCTTGTCGACAACGCCTTGGGGAGCGATGCCTATGATCGTTCGGTAGACCCCCACATCAGCAGGCTGCGTCAAAAGCTAACGGCCGTTGCCGGGGCAAAGATCAGCATAGCTGCTGTGCGGGGCGAAGGATACCGGCTAGATGTTCAAAGCTAGGAGGATCAGCACCCGCATCGCTTTGGGCGCGGTAGCCCTGAGCCTTGCCGCAGCGGTCATCGCTGCGTTTGTACCAAACCTCGTCTATGCGATCAGAGATGCCCTGTTCATTGCGAGCATGTCGACCACTGACCAGGCAGGTCTTGACGCGCTGATCGGCACCGCGGGCCAGTGCTCTCCGACCGTGAGGGCTTTCAAGCTCGACCGTGGCTTTGCCGCTTGGGAAATCAATTATCACCTCGCTCTGTCTGTATTGATCGCAATTACAGCAATAACCGGCGGCTGGTTCGCGCAGCGCCTGGGTGTTGCCATAGGGCAACCTATCGAGCAGCTGGCCTCATTTGCCCGCAATACCGGATCAGGCGAACGCGAGCTTCCTGCGCCGCTGAAGCGGGATGCCGCCGACGAAGTGAAAAGTCTTCATCGCGAACTCAGCCGGATGACCGATGCGCTGCGCACAGCCGATGCTGACATGAAGTTCCGATCGTCCGCCATCGCGCACGATCTTCGCACCCCATTGACGATCATGCGCGGCAGGCTGATCGGCCTTCAATCCGGCATATTTGAGCTCGATAACCAGATGATCGCCGCGCTGCTGCGGCAGGTGGGAATCGTCGAAGAACTGGTCGGCGACCTTGATCTCCTCACAAGTTCCAAGGCGATGACCGCGCAAACCGAAAGCACCAGGATCGACGAGCTCGTTCGCCATGTTGTCGATGGACAGCACGAGGTGCTGAGAGACGCCGGGCTCGATATTGTGATTGAGACGGTCCCGATTACGGCAATGGTGGATCGCAACAAGCTTACCCGCGCCATCAGCAATCTTCTTGACAATGCCGCCCGCTATGCGCCGGGGGCGCGTTTGCACGTCCAAGTTTCCGCTGAGCCCGGCATCGTCAGGCTGCGGATGGCCGATAATGGACCCGGCTGGCCGGAACAGGAGCCTGCCGCCCTGCTCTCCCCCTTTACGCGGGGCGAAACGTCACGTTCACGAGAGACTGGCGGGGCAGGCCTCGGCCTGGCTATCGTCCACGCGATCGTAACGGCGCACAAGGGTGATATCATGTTGCTGAACGACCAAAAATCGGGCGCGATCGTCGATATAAAAATTCCCGCCCATCAATGAAAAATTGTCAGGTCACAACCATTTCGCAATGTTATAAAATCAAATAACATCAATAACATGGATATCTCGCACTCAAGGAGAGTGCGATGAAATTCTATACTTTGCCCATGCGCCTGATGCACTGGAGCGCTGCTGCGACTGTCATTCTGGCCCTGTTGATCGGGATACTGGTCGGTTACGAGTTGGTGGAAGGAAGTCCCGAGATCGGGGATTTTCTATACAGCTTGCATATTTCGCTTGGTGTGCTGGCGATGCTGATCATGGCGGCGCGTCTGTTTGTAAGACAGGCCTCGCCCCGCCCCGCGGTCAAGGGCGACCGTATGGCACAACGCCTTGCCGGATCCGTCCATGCTCTGCTTTATCTTTTAGCCCTTGCGGTGCCGCTCCTCGGCTATGCCATGGATCTCGGATATGGTGGAGTGCCTGCCCTATTCGGGATTGCTTTGCCCGATTTCGGCTGGCTCGCTCCTGTCGGAACCCAGCATCCAGCAGCCGAAACGCTCTACTACTTGCACAGCTATGGTGCGCACGTGCTGGCCTTCCTGATCGCGGCGCATGTCGCTGCCGCCATCTGGCGGACGGTTCGCGCTGCGCCCGGGGAGGTCGATGGACTGCGCCGGATGTGGGGCCCGGCGTCAAAGATTCCCTACAACGAGCAGCGTCGCTCGTAAGCCTTGGGCTGGTGCTGGCACTTGCCAAGCATCAAGTCTCGACGCCATTATCTGGCAAGAACGCTCAGGCCGAACAGCCAGAACCCTCTGGAACAAAGGATTGGATCATGTTCAAATGGACACTGGCTGTATCGGCTGCACTGGCTGCGACAGGCGCTGCAGCGCAGGACAATCAAGGCGGTCATAGCGAACTGGCCGTGAGCGCAAGCAGGGAAGCTGCGTCGGCAAATGATCACTCGGATCACGGCGCTATGTCGCAGGCGGGAGGCACCAAACTATTGCCGAACTACGGCAACGGCGGCTTTCCCATTGCGACGAGCGTTCCCGAGGCTCAGGCCTTCTTCGACAACGGGATCGAACTGGCCTTCGCCTTCGCTCATCAGGAAGCGATCGACGCGATGGCTGAAGCGGTCCGGCTAGACCCAGCTTGTGCCATGTGCGCAGCCGGACACGCCTACGTCCTGGGACCAACGCTCAATTACGGCAAGGACATGCAGGAACGCGCAAAGTCCCTCGCGGTCGCCGAGCGGGCGCTGGCGCTGGCGAAGGCAGGCGGATCCGATCTGGAGACCGCTTTCGCCGCCGCACTGGTGGAGCGCTATCGTAAAAAGGGCGACACGGGTGCGCGCGACACGGCCTACGCCGCTGCCATGGCGCGCATGGCTGCGGCGCATCCCGAGCACGACACCCTCCAGACCCTCGCCGCGGATGCCCAGATGATCTCCGATTACAGCAAGGAATCGATGCGCAAGGCCATGGATTTGCTGGAGCCGGTGCTGGCGCGCGATCCCGATCACACCGGCGCCATCCATTTCTACATCCACGCCACCGAAATATATGGCGAGCCGGGCCTTGCAGAGGCTCAGGCTGATCGGCTGGCTGCGATGAAGCTGGATGCCAGCCATCTCGTTCATATGCCGTCGCATACCTTTTTCTGGGTGGGGCGCTATGCCGATGCGGCCAAGGCAAACCGGATCGCAGTGCAGATCGGCGAACACGAGGCCATGATGATGGGCGATGACGATCCGATGCGGGTCTGGAACATCCCCTACCACTACCACAATGTGATCTTCGGGCTCGGCGGAGCATTGATGGCGGACGATTCCCGCACGGCTCTGATGCTCGCACGCCCGCTGGTCGCACGCGCGCAAACGCAGGAAAAAAGCAGCTTCTTTGGTCAGTTGCTGGTATCGTCCGCGTACTTTGCAATGGGACGATTTGAAAGCCCTGTGGCGGTGCTCGAACTGGAGGCGCCGAAGCTCCCCTACCTCAAGGCGGCGTGGCACTATGCCCGGGGCGAGGCCTATGCCTTTCTGGGTGACATCCAAGGCATAATGGCCGAGCGCGACGCGATCCCTGCGCGGATGGAATTGCCAGTAACCGAGGAAGCGAACCGATTGGCCGCCGCCGACCAGATGCTGGCGATCACGCGGGCAGTGTTGATGGGGCGAGGAGCGATGATAGAAGGGCGCTACTTCGACGCCGCTGCTTCCTTTGCGGAAGCTGCTCTGATCGAGGAAACCGAAGACTTCAGCCGCTTCACCGACCCGCCCGCTTTCTGGTATCCTGTCCGGCGCGATTTCGCTCTCGCGCTTCTGGCCGCAGGGGATCGCGAAGGCGCGCTGCGTGAAGCGCAAGCTACGCTGAAAGTGCGTCCGCGCGATCCGGTGGCCGAAGCCCTGATTGCCCAGCTGTCAAGTTAGGCTGGAAAGGCCGCCTGAAGCCGTATCTCACGGTCGCCAGAAAGCCGATGCGGAGCACACCACTGCTACGCCGCGCCCTTGCCATTGACGCGGAATGGGCGGGAATGCAAATGGCTGATTCTGCAATCTTTAGGGGTTCTTTCTGACCTGATTGACAGCCGAACAAAGAGACCATAAGTGACGTCATAACGTCTCATAAAGAGCTGCGTCAGGTCAGCTTTCGCCTTCAGTTCCGATAGCCCTCTGCTCTAGTCTGGATCATCAATGACAATTGATCGCGCACGCTCGGCTGCCCTATTGCTGGGAGCCTTTCTTATCGCCCCTGCCGTGCCCGCACATGCCGAAACGGCGACCGAAGCGGACAGCAACGCTGTAGCAGAATCGCAAGGCGATATTCTCATAACTGGCACCCGCCAAGCTTATCGCGGCGACTTTGTCACGCTGGAGATACCACAGGCCGAACTTGTGATTGGCCCGCAGCAATTGCGCGATGTCAACGCGTTGGATCTCAATGCCGCGCTTGACCTGTCAGCCTCAGTCGCACGCCAGAACAATTTTGGCGGACTGTGGAACAGCTTTGCGGTGCGCGGCTTTGTCGGCGATGAAAATCTGCCGAGCAATTATCTGGTCAATGGCTTCAACGCCGGGCGCGGCTTTGCCGGGCCGCGCGATCTGTCGGGCGTGGAGGCTGTCGAAATCCTCAAAGGCCCGCGCGCGGCTCTGTTTGGGCGGGGCGAGCCTGGCGGCACGGTCAACCTTGTCACCAAGCGGCCCCGCTTTGAAAGCGCGGGCGAGATCCGCCTGCTCGCCGGATCCTTCGACACCTACCGCGCCGATGCCGATGTGCAGACAACGCTCGGCGATAACGTGGGGGTGCGCTTTGTCGGCTTCTACGAGGATGCGGGTAGTTTCCGCGATACGATCGAAACGCAGCGCTTCGGCTTCATGCCCTCGATTGCGGTCAAGCTGGGATCGGCCACCAGACTGGTTTACGAACTCGAATATGCGCGACAGGAAATCCCTTTTGATCGCGGCGTGGTGGCAGTGAACGGCGACCTTAATGCCATCCCCCGGAACCGCTTTCTGGGTGAGCCCGGCGAAGGGCCGAATGTCGCTGAAGTGTTCGGCCACCAGATCGAATTGCAGCACGATTTCTCGGACAATTGGAGCGCGCTCGTCGGGGTGAATTACCGCGATACATCGCTTTCAGGCACCTCAACCGAAGCCGAACTGACCGGCAGCCGCCAGCAGTTGTTTCGCGACGGGCGCACACTCACGCGCCAGCGCCGCTTCCGCGATTACGACGCGACTTATTTTGTCGCGCGGGCCGAATTGGCGGGCAATTTCACTACGGGCGACATCACCCACCGCGTGCTGATCGGCGCGGATACTGATCGGTTCGAAAATGATCAGGTGTTCCTGCGCGCCCGTGCCCCCTCGCTCGCCAGCAATCCCAGCTTGCAGCAATTGCAGGCGATCGACATTTTCGCGCCGGTCTATGGCCAGTTCCCGCTGCCTGCGCTCAGTCCGCTGACCGATCGGGTCGAGGTGCAGAAGGCGACCGGGGTCTATGCGCAATACCAGATCGGCTTTTCGGAAAGCTTCGAATTGCGTGTCGGCGGGCGCTATGACGATTACGACCAGCGGCTGACCAACCGCGCCAATGGCAATGTGGCGCGCACCGGGGAACAGCGGTTCAGCCCTCAAGTCGGCGCGGTTTATCGCGTCTCGCCCGAAATTTCGCTCTATGCCACCTATGGCGAGAATTTCCGCCCGCTGTCAGGCGCGGATTTTGCGGGTAACCCGTTCGATCCCAACCTGTCGGAATCCTTGGAAGGCGGGATCAAATATGCCGCTTCCAATGGCCGCATGACAGCGACCGCCAGCGTCTTTTCGATCCAGCAATCGAACATCCTCGTCGGCGATCAGGTCAACGCTGGATTCACGCTGGCGGCAGGCGAGGCGCGCAGCCGCGGGTTTGAATTCGACTTCAACGGCGAAATTGCCACCGGGCTCAATCTGTGGGTGTCCTATGCCTATGTCGATGCTGAAATCCGGAATGACGTGGCAGATCCCGATTTCGGCCTGCCAATCGAAGCGGGTGACCGCCTTCTGAATATCCCCGAACACACGCTGAGTGTGCAGCTCGCCTACGCGACCACCATTGCCGGGCGCGATACGCGGCTGGGCGGCGGGGTGCTGCACGTGGGTGAGCGGCTGGGCGAGGTCGGCACGGATTTCGAACTGCCTGCCTATACGCTGGCGCGGGTGTTTGCCGAAGCAGAACTGACCGAGGGCGTGCGGCTGCGGCTGGACATCGACAATCTGTTCAACACCCGCTGGTTCAGCAATTCCTTCTCGCAGCTCTGGGTGCAGCCGGGCATGCCGCGCAATGCCCGCATAACTGCGAGCTTTGCTTTCTGACCGCCAACACGGAAGACAATGGTATGACGCCCCCCTCGCTCGAAACCCGTTCGCTTCTCCTCGTGCGCGATGGCGCCACTGTCCTGAATGACGTGTCCTTTACGGTTGCGCCGGGCGAGGTTTATGCCCTGCTCGGCGGCAACGGCGCGGGGAAATCCACGACGCTGCTGACCTTCCTTGGCTTCCTCAAGCCTTCGGGCGGCAAGGTGCTGGTCGGCGGGCGCGAGGTGCAGGCCGATATCGAGGCGGCGCGGGCGCAGATCGCCTATCTGCCAGAGGCGGCCTCGCTTTACGGCCATCTCGATGCTTATGAGAACCTCGGCTATTTCCTTGATCTGGCGGGGCGCAAGGTGACGCGCGCGGCGATTGACGCGGCGCTAGATCAGGTCGCGCTGCCGCAAGCGGCGCGCACCCGGCGGATGCAGTCCTATTCCAAGGGGATGCGCCAGAAGACCGCCATTGCGCTGGCGCTGCTGCGCGATGCGCCGATCCTGCTGCTTGATGAGCCGACCTCCGGCCTCGATCCGGTTGCCATCGACGAATTTCACGACATGGTGAAGGCGCTGGCGTCGGCGGGACGCACGGTGCTGATGGTGACGCATGACGTTTACGGCGCATGTCAGGTTGCCGACCGCGTGGGCCTGCTGCGCGCGGGCCGGTTGGTGGGCAGTTTCGAGGCGGCAGAAGGCGAACGGATCGACACCGAGACCGTCCACGCCGCTTTTGCCGAGCGTGAGGCTGCGTGAACACCGCCTTGCTGATTGCGCGCGAGGAATGGCGGCTATGGGCCCGCTCGCGGGTCGTGCTGGTGGCTGCGCTGATCGTGGCCGTGCTGCTGGCCGTGACCAGCGTGCTGACCGCCGCGCGGGTCAGTGACGAAGCCGCCAGCCGCGCCGAGCGGCAGGCCAGCGCCGAACAGGCCTTCTTCGCTCAGCCTGATCGGCATCCGCACCGCATGGTGCATTATGGTCACTACGCGTTCCGTACGCCTCCACCGCTCGCAGCTTTCGATCCGGGCGTGGATGCGGTCACGGGCCAGTCGATTTTCCTTGAAGGCCATCGCCAGAACACCGCGATGTTTGCAGATGCACGCGCCGCAGCCGATCTGGGCGGGTTCGCGGCGCTGAATCCAGCCAATCTCTATCAACTGCTTCTGCCGCTGCTGTTGATCATTATCGGCCACGGCATGGTTTTGCGCGAGCGGGAGAACGGGACGCTGGCAGTGATGCTAGCGCAGGGACAATCCGGGCTGGCCATAGCGGGCGGCAAGGCGCTGGCGCTGGCGGGGGTGGCGGGGCTGTTCCTGATGCCGGTCGCGCTGCTGGCGGCATGGTCTGTCGCAGCGGGAGAGTCTCCGCTGGCAGCCGCGATGCTGGTTACCAGCTATGCGCTGTATCTCGGCGTCTGGGGGGCGCTGGTAGTGGCTGTGTCGTTGCTGGTGCGCCAGCGCAGCGTCGCGCTCGGCCTGTTGGTATGTGCGTGGCTATTGATCGCGCTCATCATCCCGCGGATCGGCATCAATGCCGGCAGCGCGGCGGTCGATGCGCCGGGCAAGATCGAAAGCGACCTTGTGATGCTGGCCCAGCAGCGCGCACTGGGGGATGGGCACAATGCCGCCGATCCGGCCTTCGATGCCCTGCAAAAGCGGGTACTCGAACAATATGAAGCCGCCAGCGTCGAGGAACTGCCGATCAACTGGCGCGGCGTCGTGGCGGGCTACTCCGAGGCAAAGCTGACCAATCTGATGAACGAATACGCCGAAAATCGGATGGGCCGCGAAGCGCAGCAATCGCGGATCGTCACATTGTTCGGGCTCGCCTCGCCGACTCTGGCGGTGGGTTCGGTATCGCGCACGCTGGCGGGCACCGACCTTGCCACCCATCACCGCTTCCTGCGCGAGAGCGAGGCTCTGCGGTTCGACTTTGTGCAAGGCCTCAATGATCTACACGCCAACGCCCTGTCTTATGCGGATGACGCGGGGCGCAGTTCCGACCCTGAGGCCGAGGCCCGCACCAGGGTCAACGCCGAAGCCTGGCGCCTGCTCGACACCTTCCGCTTCACCCCCGATCCGGCGAGCGAGCGGGTCGCGCGTTCAGGGCTTCCGCTGATGCTGATGCTGGGCTGGCTGCTCGTGCTTGCGGGGATCATCATCGCGGGTGCGCGGAGGCTCAGGCCATGAGCGCGGTGATGCGCGAGGCACGGTTTCTGGCACGAGACCGGGGTGCGATATTGTGGATTGCGCTTGCTTTCATGCTGTCGGTCGCTGCGACCGGATTCGGCATTGTCGAGGTGCGCGAACAGCGCGCCACCATCGCTGAACTGCTGATCGAGGATGCGAAGGATCGTAACAACGCATTGGCCGGTCAATCGGATTGGGGTGGCGCGGCCTACAGTGCCTTCCATCTCACCTATTTGCCGCCATCGGAATTTGCGTTTGCCGCGCTCGGCCAGCGCGACACCGCCCCTTGGCTGCACCGGGTACGGATGCTTGCACTGGAAGGGCAGATCCACGAGGCCGATACGAAGAACGCCGATTTCGGTCTTATTGGACGGTTCGACTTCGCCTTCCTTGCCGCCGCGGTCGCGCCGCTGCTGCTGATCCTGCTGCTGCACGATCTGCGCGGGGCAGAGCGCGTGGCGGGGCGGCACGATCTTCTGGTGGCAACGGCGGGCAAGCCGTCGCGGCTATGGCTACCGCGCGCCGGGGTGCGCTTTGCCGGGCTGTCGCTGGCCTTGCTCCTCCCGTTCTGGGGCGGCGCGGTGGTAGAAGGCGCGGAGCTGGCCAAGGTGCTTTCCGCCAGCGCCATCGTGCTGGGCGCGCTGCTGGTGTGGTGGCTGATTGTCGAGGCGGTGGGCCGTCTGCGCGCCAGCCCGCCGGTGTTGCTGACCGCGCTGGTCGGCATCTGGCTTGCGCTGGCCTTGCTGGTTCCGGCGAGTGCGCGGGCTGCAATCGAGGCGATCCACCCGGTGCCCGATGGCGCGGAAATCCTGATGCTCCATCGCGAGGCGGTCAATGGCGCGTGGGATCTGCCCAAGGATTCAACGATGCGCCCGTTCCTTGCCACGCACCCCGAATGGGAGCCGCAAGGCGAGGTCACCAAGCCCTTCGAATGGAAGTGGTATTACGCCTTTCAGCAGGTCGGCGACGAGCAGGCTGCCCCGCTCGTAAAGGCCTACCGCGAAGGCCGTATTACGCGCGATCGGGCTGCCCGGATGGCCGCCTTCCTCTCACCCACGGCATTGGTCGAGCGTGGGTTCGAGCGGCTGGCGGGGACCGATACGCTCGCGATGATCGCATATGAGGACTCGGTTCGCGCCTATCATGCCAAATTGCGCGGGTTCCACTACCCGCTGCTGTTCCGCGATCCGCCCTATGATCCCGCTGTTTTCACGCAATTGCCGCGCTATGATCCGCAACCATGATGACATTCCGCCTGCTGATCATTGCTGTGTTGTTAGCCTTGGCTCCGGTCGCCGCATGGGCGGAGCCTGCACCATTCGTGGTCGCCGGTGAAACCATCACGCCGGGTAGCCGCGCAGACTTCCGCATCATTGTTCCCGAAGGCAGCGACAGAGCAACCTTCATACCCGTCACCGTCATCCACGGCACCAAGCCCGGGCCGGTGCTGGCGATGGTGGCAGGGGTGCACGGCTTCGAATTCGCCTCGATCCTCGCGGCCGAGCGGTTGGCCGAGCGGGTTGATCCGGCGCGATTGTCGGGCACGCTGGTGCTGGTGCGCATCGCAAACATTCCCGGCTTCGAAGGCCGCTCGCCCAACGTCAATCCGGTTGATCGCAAGAACCTCAATCGGGTGTTTCCCGGCAAGGCGGACGGCACGCAGACCGAGCGGATGGCAGACCTTATCGCGCATGAGGTGGTGGCGCGCAGCGATTTCCTGATGGATGTGCACAGCGGTGACGGGGCCGAATTCCTCGATGCCTTCGTGGGCGTTTACGGCGGGCCGCTGTCGACCGATTTCCCGCTGGCGCTGAAGGTCGCACGCGGGTTCGGCTTCCCCAATGTAGTGCGCTACAGCATGGATACGCAGGAACAGATCGACCGCGGACGCTCGCTCAACCGGCAGGGGGTGGCGATGGGCAAGCCCACGATTTTGGTCGAGATCGGCCAGAACGGCAGCCGAGAGGAGGTGCATGTCTCCGCCATCGTGACGGGGGTAGAAAACACGCTGCAAGTGCTGGGCATGGCCGAGGGGACAATGCAAGACGTCCCTCCGCCCGTCCGGCTTTTCGAAGGCACAATCGCAGTTGCAGCGTTACATACCGGAGTATTCCATCCGGCCAGCCTTGGTCCCCGCTCGCTTGCAAGAGGCGAATTCATCGGGACGATCAGGGATTACACCGGCAAAGACGTGGAAAAGGTATATTCGCCGGTCGATGGCTATGCGCTTTACGGCATCACTGGCCCACCAGTCGAAGCAGGCGACGGGATCGTGACGATTGCCATACCGACCCACGGGTTCTGAAGCCCAGGCTGCGTTGACACAAGGGCTTCCCAACGGGGCCGGCTTCTGATTCATGACTGTCTTCTGAGCAGCAGTCACCCTTGGTGAATTACCAATTCGACTATGGCTGCACATCGCGGAGGGCCAGCCACATGCGATCCGGAATGAAGGAAAGATTCGGGTCAATGCGCTTTTGATCATCGAACTTTTTTGAATTGATTGAGATCAGTTTTAGATGATTTTCTGTCACTTCCTTAAACCGATTGACAAGAATCCATTGCCGAGTGAAGCATCCGTCAATGCCTTGTTGGTCGCGCCTGATCGCACAGTTTGTCGTCATGTGTGGGGTGCTCTTTGCTGCGCCTCTTGCCGCTATGGATTCGCTGCCTGTTGTCCAAATCGAGGCAGGGAAGGATGGACGGCCACTTTCGTCCTTTATTCGTTACACCAAAGACATCGGCCCGATCGATGTGCCGATCGAACGGATGCGCGAACTGCCGCTGCGGGCCAATGCCGCCGGGGTCGAACACTTCGGACCGCCGGGGCAGCGTACCGCACTCGCGCTGCGAATTCGCAATTCGGGTGAAGCAGCCGGCACCTGGATACTGACGACGGGGCGCGGCTCGCTGAGCCATTTTCGGCTGTACGAGTATGCGAAAGGGCGCTTCGATCTTCTGCTCGACGGCAGTGATCCTTCCGCTGCACAGGCAAATTTGCGCACTTATCAGGCATTCAGCCACGAGATCACACTTGATCCAGGACAGACCAGAACAGTGGTGATCGACTTCCTGTCCGCGAATTCGACCTACATGCCCTTGAAACTGGAAACCTATGGCACCTTTTTCCAGGATCGCCGCTCCAACATTGCGATGGTCTCGGGTGTTGTCCTGGGAATTGCTGTTCTCACATTCCTCAACTTCGTGTTCTTTTCCATTACCGGACACCGCGAGTTCGGCTGGCTTGCTCTTGCCCAGACTTTCTTTGCGATCAACACGATCCATGCGGAAGGGTATCTGACGATCTTCCTTCTGGCCGACAAACCTTTGCTAAGCTTGGCGATCGAGGATGGTATCAAGTGCGCCTTTGCCGTCTCGATGGCGCAATTTGCGCGCACCTTCCTGAAAACACCCACAAGCTTTCCTCGCCTCGACAAGGCCTTGCTTGCGCTCATCCTCACCGGGGTGGTTGTGATTGTGCTCCAAATGGGGCTCAATTTCTATGGTCCCCGTCTGCGCGGCACGCTGCATGCGGTCGCTTGGCTGGTTACGGGCTCTGTCGCCTTGTTTCTACCTTGGGTCGGCGTTTTTGCGATCCGTCATGTCGGCCGCCAGCTCTGGCCCCTGCTGGTGGGCTGGGCCAGCCTCGCCTTCTTCATCATTTATGGTGCGGTTGCTTCGATGGGCATGTTCCAGTGGCTGCCTATCAATTGGCACTGGGTCGGTCCGGTTGGCCTGTTCGAGGTCTTGATGGTGACCCTTGCCTTGGGATTGAACCTCAGAAAGATCCAGGCAGATCGCCACGAGGCAGATACCAAATATGCGCAGTCGATGGCCGAACGGCTTCGTATCAGCGAACGGGCCGCACGCCTTGCGGAAGAACGCGAAGTCGCGCTGACTGCTGTCGATAACCAGAACGCGCTGCTGCACGCTTCGGGCCACGATAGCCGGCAGGTTATTCTCGCGCTCAACAGCGCAATTGGCGTGCTCAAACGCAGTGATGTAGATGGCGTCCACACCGAGCTGACGCAGATGCTGCAAAGCTCGGCCAACTACCTCAGCGAAATTGCCGCAACAACGATGTCAGGGGCGACCATCATTGGCAGCCAGACGAATTTCGTCGCGCTGAGCGCATTCAAGGGCGATATCTTGATCGAACCGCTTCTGATGATGTTCAAAGGACCATTCGCGAGCAAGGGATTGTCCCTTCATGCTGTTATTGACCGCGAGGCCACGATCATTTCGGATCGGTCGCTGCTCATGCGGGCACTGGCCAATCTCTTGAGCAACAGCCTTCACCACACAACCTCGGGCGGCGCGCAAATCTCGCTACGGTTCGAGAAAGACAACGCGGTCATCGACATCGCGGATACTGGCAGCGGCATGGCGCCTCTTGTCGCCGAGCAATTGATGAAGGGCGATCTTCCCCGCACGCGCAAGGGTAACGGTACCATAACTGGATCAGGCTTCCGCGCGGCCAGACAGATCGTCGAGAGTTTAGGCGGCACGTTGGCGATCCGCAGCTCGGGCCCATCCGGCACCACATTGCAGATCAGATTATGCTGCGCTTTCGAGACTGTAACACCGTGCACACTGGATGAACTGGCCGCAAGATTGGACGGTTGGCAAATGGCCGATTTTGACCGGAGGACCGAATTCCAGAAAGTCGCTGCTGATCAGAGCCGCGCCCGCCTCGACCGCCTTGTCGCCTCAACCTATGATGATACCTCGGTCACTCGCGGCCGTGTGAGCGAGACGGCGGCCCTCATGCTGATCAAGCCGCTTACTCTTGAAATGGCGAGGCACCCCGCCTTGCGTGAGCCGTCATATCAGCTTTAATGCCCTCGCATGCTCGACAATCTTGCGATTGCTCGTGAGATTGAACTTGCGGCGTAACTCACCGATGTGAAACGATACTGTCGGTTGCGCGATCGACAGACGATAAGCGATTTCCTTGTTGCTTTCGCCCTGCTCCAGGAAGTGCAGAATTGCCATCTGGCGCGACGAGAGCGAAACCGCCATTGCCTCGAACTTGTTCAGCCCTTCACGCATAGCGGAAGAAATATACACATCTCCGGCCAAGGCTGCCTCGCAGGCGGCAACAATCTCGTCAGGTGGGTCGGCCTTGCTCACCACGCCGCGCGCACCCAGCTTGAGTGCATAATCGATTTCCCGGAACTGCGTTTCACCTGTGAGGATGATCACGGTCATGTCGTGCGCGCCAACGATATCCGCGAGGATATCGACACCGCGTACATCCGGCATGTTGAGATCAAGCAAGATGATATCGACTGGCTGGGCTCTGATAAACGCCGCTGTGATCTCGCAACGATCGAGCGAACCGACAATCTCGAATTCCTGATGCTGCGAGAACAACAGGCGTAGCCCGTGGTGAGTAAGGGGATGATCGTCAACGATGAGAATCTTGTGGCGATTGGGTGTCGTCGTGTCGCATGCCATCAGTGAGAGCTCCCGCACATCCCGTGCGTGCTATCTCTCTGCGGGGCGAGTGTGGCATCACGCAAGCCAAATGTTTATTTGTTCGCGAACCAAGCAAGGTAGCTGCAATGCACAAGGCGATTGGCCTGGGCGCTCACTGGTTCCCCTCGCTGTAAGATGCTCGCGAAAAGCTGGAGGCATGGTGCACCCGGGTATGC
>JBKBMC010000058.1:0-14250 GCA_046296075.1 Erythrobacter sp.
CGCACGGGCCTGACCAAGCGCAGCGGTTTCACGGCCTAGCGCATGCACCAGCCTTGCGAGCAGTGCAGCAATTCCTGCCGCAGCATCGGTCAACTCAGCGAATTCCTCATCCAGATAGAGCGAACGGCACACCTCGATCTGCAAGGCGTGGATCCCTGCGCCGGGATCGCCATGGCGATCCAGAACATAGCCGCCCGAATAGGGCCGATTCTGAACAGCGCGCACACCCTCACCTTCGAAGAACGAGAGCCCCCGGCCCACCAGTGCGTGATGGCATGAAGCGCCAAAACGGTCCCCCAGCACAATAACCGGCGCCGGAGTATGTGTGTCCCTTTGTGGCAACGGCGGCATCGAGTGGAGATCGATCAGCAGCGCCGCGCCCCAGATGTCGCGGATCTTCTGCAACTCTTCAGCCAGCGAATGATGATAAGGCTGATGCACCTCGTCGATCCGCCGGTCCAGCTCGGCACGCGGCAAGCGCGCACGCCAGATCTCGCCATGTCCGGGAAGACGCCGCGGGATCAACCCGAGACCGCTGCGTGAACGGTGATTCGCTGCCGCCACCGCCGTTGCGGACACGGGCCGCGCCAACCGCGGACCTTCGATCATTTCCCAGTCAATATCACTTTCGGCACGGTTGAGATCAAGCATCGCGCGCGGCGCATGGGCCCGTAGCAGAGACGTGCCTGTAGCCTGCGCTATCGCCACGCCCAGCTGATCGGTATGGCGATCCTCAAGCCGCAAGCGGCAGAGGTCGGGCGAACGCATCCGGGCGAGCAAATCCGGCGAGTAGACCCGTCCTCCATGAGGCACCGCAATCAGAACAGGCAAAGCGAGTTCTGGCGGCGCATCAAGGGTAAAGGCAGGCTCGGCAAGATCTTGCGCTACCCTACCCCCGCTCACGCTCAAGCGATCGCGCGCAGCACCTGGTTCGAGGCACGGTTTACCAGCGGAATGGTGAAGAGGATCGGGTTGCGAGACCATGGAAATAACGTGCTGCCTTGATTGGGGTGGCTTGTCAAAGCTCCAGTCCGTTACGGCACCGTGATCACGAGATAAGATTTCTTAAGGCCCTCGTGCTATGCCGTGAACCATGAACACACACGTTGCCCCGCGGATTCTTCTGGCGGAAGATGAAGAAGCCATGCGCACCTACCTCGCCCGGGCGTTAACCAACGCCGGTTACGAGGTGAGCGCCGTTGATAGCGGCGTTGCTGCCGTTCCCTTGCTCGAAAATGGCGATTTCGACCTGCTGGTCTCCGACATTGTCATGCCGGAAATGGACGGGATCGAACTGGCCCAGCACTGCGCGGCAATCAGCCCGCGCACCAAGGTGATGTTCATCACCGGGTTTGCCGCGGTAAGCCTTCGCGCCAGCCGTGAGCAGCCATCTGCCAAGGTTCTGTCCAAGCCTTTCCATCTGCGCGATCTGGTGCTCGAAGTGGAACGCATGTTCGATGACGCGCGTGAGGTCCATTCCTGATCCCTGCTCGCGAATCGCTTGCGTGGCTGGCGCGCTTGGGTTAAGGGCGCGCTCCGCCTGAGAGGGCGGTTTGTTCGATAGCGTGGGCGTATAGCTCAGTGGTAGAGCACTGTGTTGACATCGCAGGGGTCGGAAGTTCAATCCTTCCTACGCCCACCATCGAAACCGCATAAGAAACCCCGCCTTGTTGCGGGGTTTTTTCTTGCTCCGACGGCGCGTCAGGCTCCTCACGGCAAACCCCGCACCTAGTACGGACAAGGCCCTTTGCCTGCCCCGATCAAGCCCTTATGGCTGAGGCATGGACATTGCTTTCGAATCCCCCTTAGCCAAAGCTGCTCCGAATGTTTGAAGTGATCTGCATCAGCTTTGCTTTTGCCTTCGGACTTGTCGTGCGACGCTTCGGCCTTCCACCGCTGGTTGGGTTTTTGGTGGCGGGTTTTGCTGTCAACGCCTTTGGCCCTGCACTTGGTCTGCCCGGAAATACCGGTTCTATCCTGAAGCATGTTGCACATCTCGGCGTCCTGCTGCTGCTCTTCACTGTCGGCCTGAAATTGCAACTCAACCAGATGGCGCAGCCACAAGTGGCAGGTGGGGCCATCATTCACTTCACCATTACCTCAGCTCTGTTCACAGCTGGTTTGACCGGCCTTGCGGACCTGGACTGGACAACCGCGCTGCTGGTTGCCTTTGCGCTATCCTTTTCCTCGACAGTCTTCTCCGCCAAGACCCTGGAATCCAAGCGCGACATTGGTGCGTTCTACGGGCGAACCGCTATTGGTATCCTGATCGTTCAGGATATCATTGCGATGGTCGTACTCGCGGTGTGGGGTGGCAAAAGCCCGACGATCTGGGCACTCTGGGTAGTGGCCTTGCCAGTTTTGCGTCCTTTACTGCACCGCCTGCTGGATATGGTAGGCGATGATGAATTACTGGTGCTGCTGGGAATGCTGCTGGCTCTGGTAATCGGCGGGATGGGATTTGAGGCTGTCGGCCTCAGTTCGGAAATCGGCGCGCTGGTCATGGGACTCCTATTGTCCACCCATAAGCACGCCAAACAATTGTCGAACGCCCTGTGGAGTCTGAAGGAGGTGTTCCTTGTCGGATTCTTCCTGCAAATCGGGATGAACGGCCTCCCGCAGCTGTCGGACCTGATCTTTGCGGGCGTGATGGTCGCGATCCTGCCGCTGAAAGGCGTGCTGTTCTTCTTCCTTCTCCTTGCCTTCAAGCTGCGCGCACGCAGCGCGTTCATGACCGCAGCCAGCCTGACGGCCTATTCTGAATTCGGGTTGATCGTGGCAGCGGGCGTATTGCCCGAATGGCTTGTGCCGCTGGCACTCGCGGTTGCCTTGTCGCTGATGCTGGCGGCTCCGCTCAACCGTTCGGCGCAAGCGATATTCGAGCGGTTCGAACCGCGCCTTGAGCGCTTCCAGCTCAAGGCAATTCACCGCGATGAATTGCCGACCGATCTGGGCGATGCGCGTTATCTGATCCTCGGCATGGGTCGCACCGGGAAGGCCGCGTACGAGGAGCTGGCGGCGCAAGGCGAAGCGGTAATTGCAATCGATGCTGACCCTTACAAGATCGCCGCACACCGCGAAGCGGGCCGCAATGCGGTATTCGCGGATGTCGAGGATGCGGGTTTCTGGCGTAAGCTTGATCTGTCAGCCGTGCGTGCGGTAATCCTCGCCATGGACAACATCGAGGCCAAGGAATACGCGGCGATGGCGTTGAGGCAAAGCAACTTTGCCGGACCCATCGTTTCCCATGTTCTGTCCGATGCACATCTTGAACGGTTGCGTGCGGCAGGCGCGACCCGGACATATCTGACGATGGAGAATGCAGGCATAAGCCTTGCCCATCAGGCGTCCGAGGCGCTGGCCCCCAATACAGCCTGAGCCAGCATCCGCCCCGAAACCCAAGCCCCTTCGACACGCGGGCTGTGGAGATAATCGCCAGCGATCCCGATACGCGCAGTCGTATCGAAGCGCGCGGCTTCACCCGGCACCACCGCTGGCAAGGCATAAAGCCAGCGATGCGCATCGCGGTGAAGGTACGGCGGCAAACTGGCGAGACCCGTCATTTTCCGGAAATCCTCCAGCAAGAGCGCGGCAACCTCCTCTTTGGGCCTATCAAGCAGTTCGCGGCTGCGCACCTCCGAGGCGTGGATCACCCAGCTCTCCACCCTCGCCCTTCCGGGTTTCGAGGCATTGCGTGCGGCCCAACTGATAGCGCCTGCGCTTCGCCACACAGATTGCGCGAGAGGCAGGGCATGCTCGAAAGCTGCCAGCACAGCCCAACAGGGCGCAGAGCGTATGCCAACGGCGATGGCGGCGAGATCAGGAGCAGCCGCGTTCAGCAGCTCACATGCCTGCTCGGCGGGGGCGGCCACAAGGACAGTGCGCGCGGTGATCTCGCCCGCATCGGTTGTCACACGCCAGCCAGCATGCTCCCGTGTGAGGTTCAATGCCCGCACGCCCCAGCGCACTGGCGAACCCTGAGCCATAGCCTTGAGCGGACCGTTCATGCCGGGCGTGCCGACAAAGGCATCATCGCCCGCTTCGGGCCAGCGCGCCACCACACCGGAAGCCTGCCAATCCCCAACCAAGGCACAGAATGACGGATCGCGCGCGGTGAAATACTGCGCGCCGTGATCGAAGGAGACATCCGCGCCTGCGATCGTCACCCGCCTCGCGGCCATCCGTCCACCGGGGCCGCGCCCCTTGTCGATCAACGCGGGCGCAAGGCCCATATCAGCCAGATGCCGGGCACAGGAGAGGCCCGCCATGCCGGCGCCAATGATCAAAATGTCGTGATGCGCTGCTGCCATCCCCGCCCAACGCGCGGGCGCAGGCACGGTTTCCGCTCGTAAAGCGCAAATCAGGCCGCGTCAGCCGCCAGTGTCGGCGTGCGCTCACCAGCCGCCTCGTTGAGCATTTCCGCCACAAGGAACGCCAGCTCAAGCGATTGTTCGGCATTAAGGCGCGGATCGCAATGGGTGTGATAACGATCGCCAAGCCGTTCCTCGGTGATTGCCACCGCCCCGCCGACGCATTCGGTCACATCCTGCCCCGTCATCTCGATATGAATGCCGCCAGGATGTGTGCCTTCCGCGCGATGCACCGCGAAAAAGCCGCGCACTTCCTTCAGAATACGGTCGAACGGGCGTGTCTTGAAGCCATTGTCCGACTTGATGACATTGCCATGCATCGGATCGCAGCTCCAGACCACTGGATGCCCCTCACGCTCGACCGCACGCACAAGGCGCGGCAGTCCGTCTTCGACCTTGTCGTGGCCAAACCGGCTGATCAGCGTGATGCGCCCGGCCTCGCGCTTCGGATTGAGCGTGTCGAGCAATTGCAACAGCGCATCCGGCTCCAGCGAAGGGCCGCACTTCATGCCAAGCGGATTGCCGATGCCGCGTGCATATTCGATGTGGGCGCTGCCCGGGAAACGAGTACGATCCCCGATCCACAGCATGTGCGCGCTGGTCGCGTACCAATCACCGGTCAGCGAATCCTGTCGTGTCATCGCCTGTTCGTAAGGCAGCAGCAGCGCTTCGTGACTGGTGTAGAAACTGGTGCCCTTGAGTTGCGGCACAGTGGCAGGATCAACCCCGCAGGCTTCCATGAAATCAAGCGCTTCGCCGATCCGGTCGCCCATTTCGGAGAACTTCTCGGTCCACGGCGTGCGCCCCATGAAATCAAGCGTCCATTGGTGCACCTGCCGCAGATTGGCATAGCCACCACCCGCAAAGGCGCGCAGGAGATTGAGCGTCGCGGCCGCCTGCGAATAGGCCCGGACCATGCGCTGCGGATCATTGCGACGCGCGTCGGCTTCGAACTCGATGCCGTTGATGTTATCCCCGAGATAGCTCGGCAAAGTCACACCATCGATCGTCTCGGTCGGCGAAGAGCGCGGCTTGGCAAACTGGCCGGCCATGCGCCCGACCTTAACCACCGGACGCTTGCTGGCGAAGGTCATCACCACGGCCATTTGCAGGATCGCACGGAAGGTATCGCGGATATTGTTGGGGTGGAACTCGGCAAAGCTTTCGGCACAGTCGCCGCCTTGCAGCAGGAAGCCGTGGCCGTGTGCAACCTGCGCCAGATCGGCTTTCAATGCGCGTGCCTCGCCCGCGAACACCAGCGGAGGATAGGCTGCCAGCGTCGCCTCAGCCTCGGCGAGTTCGGCCGCGTCCTCGTAATGGGGCAGGTGGCGGGCTTCGTGGGTCTGCCAGCTTTGCGGGGTCCAGGTCTTCGTCACTTTGCAAGTCTTCCAGATATCTTCAGGCCATATGGCAGGCACGCGCGGCAAATGCCAGACACGGGCCGCGCCGCTACAGGACGTGCGTTAGATTTGTAAAGCCTCAATGCCTGTTGCGACAATTATATTTCTCAGTGGTCAGCGCGCACGCGCACCGCTGCGGCCATTGCGCCGGCTTGGCAGCTCTGCAAGTTCCTGCCCTTGAGGTATCACCGCCAGGCGAAGCGGCTGGCGCTGCGTCAGATAGCGTTCGGCGAGGAATTGCATGATCTGAGGCGTGGTCTGGGTGTAATCCACCAGCAGCGAGCGTAGCAGCGCAACGCGCTGCGGATCAAAGCTCGCGCCTTCCAGATTATACAGCCAGAACTGATTGCCAGTCGAGGCACGCTGGATCATCTGGCCAAGCGGGCCGGTGACGCGCTCAAGCTCGTCGGCAGCGGGCGGATTGGCGGCGAGGTCTTTGGCGATCTTGTCCGCTTCAGCAAAGAAGATCGGCACAAATGCAGGCTCAAGCTGGGCAAGAGCGGTGATCCGCCCGCCGCTGTCAACATCGGTCGGCCAGTTCGAAAACACCTGCGGCGAATAACTTGCCCCGGCGCGTTCGCGCAGCGCATCGAGCAGACGATTGTTGAACAGCTGGATGAGGATTTCGAGCTGACGGGACTCGCGGATGCTCGCCATCCCGCCGCCGCTGGGCCAGATCACGGCGGCTGCGGCCTGATTGGCGTCTCCCCGATGATAGAGCACGCTAGCGCTCGCGCCGGGACTGGCAAAGCCGGGCACACGCGCGGCAATTTCAGGTGCAATCGGTTCGCGCGGAGGCAGGGCACCGAAAGTCAGGCGCAGCTGCTCGGCAATCGCTTCGGGATCAACCTCGCCGAATACGAGAACTTCAACCGGACCTTGGCGGAGCAGTGGCTCCCAAGCGGCACGGAAGCCTTCGGGCGTCGCGGCCTGCAAGGCCTCGGGCGATGGCGTGGCAAATCGGGCATCATTGCCGGTGGCAACGAATTCGAGATCGCGTTGCAACACGCCGCCCGGACTGGTCGAATAGGTATTGTAGGCAAGGCCTGCTGCCGCCTTGGCGCGGATCACCGGATCAGCATCCCAGCGGGGATTGGCGAGCTTGGCAGCAAACAGATACAGCTGGCCTGCGACATCATCGGGCCGTGTCTGGGCCGTGAAGGTGAACACGCCCTCCCCGATCCCGAAATCGAAACCGAGCTTGCGCCCGGTAGCAAGGCGATCCAGCTCGTTCTGGCCGAGTTCGCCGATGCCCGAGCCGACAAGCGCCGTCTCGCCAAGCGAGGCATAAACTGCGGTTTTCTCGTCAAAGGCCCGCTGGCCTGCGCCAAACCGCACCCGCACTGTCACGCGGCCCGGCTCGGCATCGCTTGCCCAAACCAGTGCGCGCACGCCATTGGCGAATTCGATCTGCTCGACTTCAAGCACGCCCAGCGGCTCACGCTTGATAATCTCACCTGGCGCGCCGACGGGCGGCAGATCATCAAATGACACTGTCTGCGCTGCGAGCCGGGCACTGGGATCAATCACGACTTCGCGCGCCAGCGCCAGCCGCAGCGCACCCGCGTCAGCCTCGCCTGCGATCGGTGTGACATAGACCGAACGCAGCACCTCGCCATCGAACAGCCGCCGCGTCCTGGCAAGCACTTCATCCGGATTGAGCCGCTGGCGCATCCCGCGAAACACCGCCAATACCGTGCCGGGTGCGGCGACCGTCTCGCGGATATCGACCGCGTTGACGAGCGTGTTCGCCAGATCCGGGCCGGATTGCACCGCAGCCTGTTCGACCTCGTTGGCAAAGACCACATCGAATTCGGCAACCTCCCGGTCGATTTCTTCCTGCGTGGGCGGTTCGGCAAGCGCATCGGCGATCACCCCGCGCACATCATTGAGCGCCGCCTGCCAGTCGCCCGAAAGCGGGGCAAAGGTGATGAAAGTCGCATCAGCCGAGCGCGAGATATTCTCCTGCCGCGCCTGAGCGTAAAGGAAGCTCCCGCCCGAACGCGCCCGCGCCTCCAACCGGCGGTTGATGATGGCCTGCGCCACGGCATCAAGCAGCAGGCCTTCATTGTAAACGATGGTGTCGTTCTTCTCGCGCCAAGGCCGCATCACCGCATAGGTCAGGCTGCGCGGGAGATCAGGCTCGACCGCGACGGCAAGCTCCCCGAGCGGGGCGCCGATCACAGGCTCGTCCGGAACACCCTCGGGAACGACCGGATCGCCGAACGACGGTGCCACACCGGGTTTGCCCTTGCCCTGCCAATCACCGAACCATTGTTCGACCAACCCTGCCAATTCCATCGGATCGGCATCACCCGCCACCACGATCACGGTGTTTTCGGGCCGATACCAGCGATCATAGAACGCCTTGACACTGCGCCCCGTCGCCCCGCGCAGGGTTTCTTCGGTGCCGATCGGGCTTCGGCTGGCAAGGCGTTGTCCGGCGAAAAAAGTGCTGCGGGTCAGATCGGAAACGCGCTGACCCGCGCCGCCGCGTTCGCGCTTTTCCGCAAGAACAATCGGCAGCTCCGCCCGCACATTGGCATCGTTGAGCACTGGCGCGCGCACCATGCCCGAAAGCAGGCGGAAGCTCTCCGAGAGTTTGGCGCGGTCAATATTGGGAATGTCGAGCTTGTATGCGGTGTGCGTCGGACTTGTCTCGGCATTGGCATCGCTGCCGAAAGTCGCGCCCAGCCTCTGCCATGCGGCAATTGCCGCACCTTGCCCGAGATACTGGCTTTCGCGGAACAGCAGATGTTCGAGAAGGTGCGCATAGCCTTGCTCGCTGTCTTCTTCATGAAGCGAGCCCGCATCGATCCGCACCCGGATCGCGACCTGGCGCGGGGGCACCCCGTTTCGCCGCACCGCATAGCGCAGCCCGTTGGGCATTTCGCCAAACAGCCACTCCTCATCAACCGGAACATCGCTACCGCGATAGAGCCATGGCACATCGCCTTGAGGCTGAAGCCAGCGCGGCGCCGGGATCGCGCTATCGGCAGCAGGCGTCGGTGTCGCTGCATCGCGGTTCTGGGCAAGCAGGGGAGAAGCAAGCGCGAGCGGCGCTGCCAGGAGAAAGAGGGCGCGGCCCGCCCGGTGAAGCATGGTCATGGGCGGGACTATAGGGGCGCAATTTCTGAAGGGATAGTGAATGAAGCATGCTTTGCGCGCTTGAAATCCGACAAGATCGGTCTTAAATCGTTTGCCATGTTCATAGAAACCGAAACCACTCCCAACCCCGCCAGCCTCAAATTCCTTCCGGGCAAGACCGTAATGGATGTGGGCACCCGCGAGTTTACCTCGCCTGAGGCGGCAGAGGCCAGCCCGCTGGCGCAAGCAATCTTCGATACGGGTGATGTGGTGAACGTGTTCTATGGCTGGGACTTTGTCACGGTAACAGCCGCACCCGGCGCCGACTGGAGCGCCCTTAAGCCGCAGGTGATCGCGATCCTGCTTGATCATTTCGTCTCCGAAGCGCCCTTGTTTGCAGGGGGTAGCGCAGCCGGTATCGCCGTGCCGCCCGAGATGGACATGGCGGTTGAAGAACGTGCGGAAGATGCAGAAATCATCTCCGCTATCAACGAATTGCTCGAAACCCGCGTGCGCCCGGCAGTGGCCGGGGATGGCGGCGATATTGCCTATCGCGGCTTCCGCGACGGGGTGGTTTACCTGACGCTCCAGGGCTCGTGCTCGGGCTGCCCGTCCAGCACGGCGACGCTCAAACATGGCATCGAAGGTTTGCTCAAGCATTACGTCCCCGAAGTTGTCGAAGTGCGCGCGGCCTGATCATGCAATTCCATGACCGGCCCCTGAGCGCCGAGGCGCTTGCTCAGCTGTTTAACGAAGCGCGCAGCTATAATGGCTGGCTCGACAAGCCAGTGACAGACGAACAGATCCACGCGATCTGGGATCTGCTGAAGATGGCGCCGACATCGGCCAACATGCAGCCCGCACGCATTGTGTGGGTGAGATCCGCAAAGGCCAAGGCACGGCTGGCCGACTGTGTGATGGAAGGCAACAAGGCGAAAGTGCTGGCCGCGCCGGTAACGGCCGTCATTGGCTACGATATCGACTTTCACGAAGAACTGCCTTGGCTCTTCCCGCACACCGATGCCAAGAGCTGGTTTGAAGGGAGCGAGGCCGGCCGCGAAGAAGGCGCCTTTCGCAATTCATCATTGCAAGGCGCGTATCTGATGCTGGCGGCACGCGCGGTGGGTCTTGATTGCGGACCGATGTCAGGTTTCGATGCCACAGCAGTCAATGCCGCTTTTTTTGGAGACGAACCGCGCCACCGCGTCAATTTCATCTGCTCGATTGGCTATGGTGACCCGGCAAGCATCTTCGATCGCAGCCCGCGCCCTGATTTCCTGCGCTTCAACAAGATCGTCTGAGGCCCCGCTCCCCTCGCTCAATGGCTGCTTGCATAGCGTAGCAGCCTGAGGCATCGGCGCTGTTCATGCGCATCCTCGCCATCGAGACCGCCAGCGAAGCCTGCTCAGTCGCCCTGTTCGGCGATGACGGAGCGATTATCGCACGCGAGCATCGGATCATTGGGCGCGGCCACGCCGAAGCGCTCGTGCCGATGATCGCCGCGCTTCCGGACAAAGGCCGGGCCGCCTGTATCCTTGTCTCGCTCGGCCCCGGTAGCTTTACCGGTGTGCGGATCGGCCTCGCAACCGCGCGCGCGTTGGGCTTTGCATGGGGCGCCGAAGTGCGGGGCTATCCGACCTTGGCACTGGTCGCTGCAATGGCGCAGATGGAGCGGCCACGAACTGCCGTCACCATCTGCACGCATGGCGGCCACGGCGAATGGTTCGTCGGGGATTTCGGCTCTGATGGATTGCCGGAAGGCGACATCGTCTCGCTGTCACCGCTCGCTGCCCTGGCGCGCCATAGCCACGCACTGGTGGCCGGCAACCGGGCGGCGGAATGGGCCGCGCAGCGCTCGGCTGACGCACCGCCCGCCGTGCTCACCTTGCTGCCGGATGCTGCCAACGTGCTGGCGATACCGCAGGCTCTGCTTACACGTGACCTTGCGCCGATCTATGGCCGTCGTCCCGATGCCACCCCGCTTGCGGCGCAGGCTATGCGATGACGCCCTGCCCGCGTCAGGTCGACAGGATCATGCAGGTCATGGAACGGGCGTTTGATCCCGCTTACGGCGAGGCGTGGAACCGCCGTCAGGTCAGCGATGCGCTCACACTGGCAAGCACCCACGCGCTGGTCATCAGCACCGATGGGATGCTTATCCCGGAAGGACCCGCCGGGATGCAACCGGCAGGATTCGTCCTTACTCGCCACGCAGCCGACGAAGAGGAATTATTGCTGATCGCAGTGGACCCGCACTTTCGCCGCCGCGGTCTTGGCGACCAGCTTATCCAGCACTTGTTCGCGGCCGCGCGCAAGCGGGGCGTGGCACGTATCTTTCTTGAAATGCGGCGCGGTAACCCGGCTATCGCCTTGTATCACAAGGCCGGTTTTACTCCCATAGGCGAACGCCCAAACTATTACCGCACCCCAAACGGCGAACGCATTGATGCTATTACTTTTGGTATGGAAATCAGGCCGTGAGCGGCAAAAATTTTTTGCCGCAATTTCAAAGAGTCCCCTTGCAAGCGATGAATTTCTCGGCCATTTGGGAATTCCCAAAAAATAAGGTATTATTGCCACGAGGAACTCATGCAGAACTTGGAACTCGAAATGAAAGAAACCCTAATAACGCTGACAAGCGATATTGTCGCAGCGCATGTCAGCAATAACGATGTCGCAGTCGCAGATGTCCCGGGACTCATTACCAATGTCTACTCGGCATTGGCTGGGCTGGGGGAAGCAGCGCCGGTGGTTGAGAACAGACCCGAACCGGCTGTATCGGTGCGCGCTTCGGTGAAGCCCGATTACATTGTCTGCCTTGAAGACGGCAAAAAGCTTAAGATGCTCAAGCGCTATCTTCGCACCAATTACAACATGACGCCCGACGAATATCGTGCTCGGTGGGGATTGCCGGCAGATTATCCGATGGTCGCGCCAAACTACGCCGAGACACGCCGCGATCTCGCCAAGAAGATCGGTCTCGGAAGAAAGCCTGGCACCACGGTTCGTACCCGTCGTCCCAAAAAGTAAGACCTGCGCCGCGCGCGCTGCGAGCCCAATCGGGTCCGGGCAGCGGCACGCGCGGCTCTCGTCCACCGCTTTTTGCCGCCTGGGTTGAGCCACGCGGCCATGCCCGGTAAAAGGTCGCATATCTTTCCAAAAGGGGATGCAAAGTAGCCCCGCACCGGAGCGTCACTTGAGCCAGAAAATCGATCTTGAGCAGTTGTGTGCCGAAAAAGGCCTGCGCATCACCGAACAGCGCCGGGTGATTGCAAAGGTGCTGTCAGACAGCACAGATCACCCTGATGTAGAATTGCTCCACGAACGCGCCTCGGCAATTGACTCCAAGATTTCGATTGCCACGGTCTATCGCACCGTCCGTTTGTTCGAAGAGGCGGGTATTCTTGACCGTCACGATTTCGGAGACGGCAGATCGCGGTATGAACCCGTGCCCGAGGCCCACCACGATCACCTGATTGATGTCGAGACCGGTAAGGTCGTAGAATTCGTCGACCCCGAAGTCGAAGCGCTTCAGCGCCAGATTGCAGAACGACTGGGTTACCGGCTGGTTGATCACCGGATGGAGCTTTACGGTGTCAGGCTGTCGCGTGAAGAGCGTAGCTGAGGCGGATCTAAGGGCTGCGGCTGCGCGCGGCGAAAGCACCCCGGTCACAGCGGGCGGCTGGCTTCGGATCACCCTCAGGGCGGCTGCGCTGGTTGCGCTGCTGATTGTCTTCGTGCCGCTGCATTATGCCTTCCGCACGCTTGCCTATGGCTCGCCCTTCCCGATGCTGTTCCTGCGCTATGCAGCAAGGGTGTGCGGCGCGCGGGTGGAGGTGATCGGCACGCATCTCAAACGCGATGTGTTCTACATCGCCAATCATGTCTCGTGGATGGACATCCTTGCTCTGGCAGGCGCCAGCGGCACGGCCTTTGTCGCCAAAGCGGAACTCGCCGAAGCTCCGGTGGTCGGTTGGCTTGCCAGCCTCAACCGCACAGTATTCGTCAAACGCGAAAACCGGCTTGGCGTGGCCGAACAAATCAACGCTCTCAAGGAAGCCCTGGTTGATAACTGGTCGGTCACCGTGTTCCCCGAAGGCACCACCACTGACGGGCAATCGTTGCTGCCGTTCAAGACCTCGATGATGTCGGTGCTCGATCCGCCGCCGCCTGGCGTGCTGGTGCAACCGGTCGTGCTCGATTACGGCGAGGTTGCCGAATGGATCGGCTGGATCGGCGAGGAAAGCGGCTTGAACAATGCCAAGCGAGTGTTGGCGCGCAAAGGCACTTTCCCGCTCAAGCTCTATTTCCTCGAACCTTTCAGCCCCGAGTATCACCGCGGTCGCAAGGCTATCAGTTCACAGGCGCGCGAACGCATTGAGGAAGCGCTCGAACAGATCCTCGCCAAGCCGCTCCGCCCGTTTGCGCACGAGGTTGCTCCGGTGCGCTACCAACCGCAAAGTTAAAGCCCCGCGCGGACAAGCCAATCGTGGAACAGCCGCACCGGGCGGCTTTCCAGCGCCACCGGCTTGCACACGAACCAGTAGGAATAAGGGCTTTCCACGGGAACGCCGGGCAAATTGGTCAGCCGGCTATCGCCAGCGCGACGCAAGTGATCATCATGCATGATTGCAATGCCGAGCCCCTGCGCAGCAGCTTCCAGCATGAGCTGTCCGGAATCGTAATGATCGATCGCGACCGGGTCCATGTCATCAAGGCTGTTGGCCTTCTTCCAGGCAACAAAGCTTTCGGGCAGCTCGTTGTGGATGAGAAAGGTCTGCTTCGCCATTGTTTCGGGCGTCACCACATTGCCGATGCCGCGCGCCAGTTCCTTGCTGCAGATCGCGTGCACCAGATTGTGATCAAGCCGCACCGCATGCAGGCCAGACGCGGGCCCGCGCGACAGAATGATCGCCGCATCAAGGGTATCGCCGACGCGATCTTCGAGGTGGGGCGCGGTATCAATATCAATGTGAAGCAATGGGTGGCGCTTGCGCAGCTCGCCCAGACGCGGGAACAGGCGCTGGCTGCCGAACATCGGGAGCACGCCGAGCCGCAGACGAAGCAGCGCGATATTGTCCGACTGGCTTTCCACCGCGCGGGCAAGCGCTTCCATGTGGGGATTTACGGCTTCGTAGAACGCCTGACCTTCATCCGTGAGTTGCATGGATTGGCGCGCGCGCGTGAACAGCTTCTTCCCGACAAATTCTTCCAGATTGGTGATCCGCCGCGACAGCGCGGACGGGCTAAGCCCGATCTCTTCCGCTGCCGCGCGGGCCGAACCAAGACGAACGGTGCGCATGAAAGCTTCGAGAGCGCGCAATGGAGGCAAGCGGCGTGCAGGCATGGTGAGGCTCCTTGATCGAAGGAGATACGCCAGGCAAGTCCAAAGG
>JBKBMC010000059.1:0-13958 GCA_046296075.1 Erythrobacter sp.
GGCGGGGCATCTGCTTTTCCCCAATGCCGAACGGCATCTGAAAGGCCCGGCGGAAATGCAGCGGCTGTTTGCGCGCTGGCCGCACGCCATTGCCGCTGCGCGCGTGGTGGCGGATGCTTGCCGCTTCAGCCTTGATGAACTGACCTATGAATATCCGCAGGAAATCTACCCCGAAGGACAGAGCCCGCAGGCCTTTCTTGAGAGCGAGACATGGACAGGTGCGGCGCGGCGTTATCCCGATGGCTTGCCGGAAAGCGTGCGCGTTACGCTGGAACGCGAACTCGCGCTGATCGGAAAGCTTGATCTGGCGCGCTATTTCCTCACCATCAAGGATATCGTCGATTTCGCGCGCAGTCAGGACCCGCCGATCCTGTGTCAGGGGCGAGGGTCAGCCGCGAACTCGGCAGTGTGCTACGTGCTCGGCATCACCAGCGTTGATCCGGCCAAGCACCAGCTGTTGTTCGACCGCTTCATCTCCGAAGAGCGGAAAGAGCCGCCCGATATCGATGTCGATTTCGAGCATGAGCGGCGCGAGGAGGTGATCCAGTACATCTACAAGAAATATGGCCGTCATCGCGCCGGGCTGTGCGCGACCGTGATCCACTACCGCCCGCGCATGGCGATCCGCGAGGTGGGCAAGGCGATGGGGCTTTCCGAAGATGTGACCAGTGCGCTCGCCCGCACTGTGTGGGGCGGATGGGGGCGCGAGATCAGCGAGAAACACGCTGCCGAAAGCGGGCTCGACATCACCGATCCGCACCTTCGCCGCGTGCTCGCGCTGACGCAGCAGCTAATCGGGATGCCGCGCCATCTCGGCCAGCATGTCGGCGGGTTTATCCTCACGCAAGGCGCGCTGACCGAGACTGTCCCCATCGGCAATGGCGCCATGCCTGAGCGTTCTTTCATCGAATGGGACAAGGACGACATCGAGGCGCTGGGCATCCTCAAGGTCGATGTGCTGGCGCTGGGGATGCTGACCTGCATCAGAAAATGCCTTGATCTGCTGCGCGATCACCATGGCCGCGATCTGACGCTCGCCAGCGTACCGCGCGAAGACCCGGAAACCTACGCCATGCTGCGCAAGGGCGATTCGCTCGGTGTCTTTCAGGTCGAAAGCCGGGCGCAGATGAACATGCTGCCGCGCCTGCGCCCGCGCGAGTTCTACGATCTCGTCATTCAGGTCGCGATTGTCCGGCCCGGCCCGATCCAGGGCGATATGGTGCATCCCTACCTCAAGCGCCGCCGCGGGGCGGAAGCAGTGCAGATCCCCGCGCCCGCGTCGCAGCACGGCCCGCCCGATGAGCTTTCCAGCATCCTGGCGCGGACACTCGGCGTGCCGATCTTTCAGGAACAGGCGATGAAGATCGCATTGGATGCCGCCAAGTTCACCAGCCTTGAAGCCAACCGCTTGAGGAAGGCGATGGCAACCTTCCGCAGCCGCGGGATGGTGGATGAGCTTCAGGACATGATGGTCGAACGCATGGTTGCGCGCGGATATGATCGCGACTTTGCCCAGCGCTGCTTCAACCAGATCAGAGGCTTTGGTGAATATGGTTTCCCCGAAAGCCACGCGGCCAGCTTTGCGCAGCTTGTCTATGTTTCGAGCTGGCTCAAATGCCATTTCCCGGCAGCCTTTGCAGCCGCTCTGCTCAATTCCCAGCCGATGGGTTTCTATGCGCCTGCCCAGATCGTGCGCGATGCGCAGGAGCATGGTGTGGTGGTGCTTCCGGTCGATGTGAATGCGAGCGCGTGGGATTGCACGCTGGAGAGCGAAGACGGGCAAATCGTCCTGCGCCTTGGCCTGCGCCAGATCGATGGCCTGCCCGAACATGTTGCCGCCGTGCTGATCGCAGCGCGCGAGGCAGGCGGGCCGTTTCGCGATGTGGCAGATTTGCGGGAGCGGGCGGGGCTATCGCCTGCCCATATCGAACGGTTGGCAAGCGCGGATGCCTTCACCTCGCTGGGTCTCACGCGCAGGCAGGCCTTGTGGGATGCCCGCAGCCTGATTGCCGCGCCCGATCTGCCGCTGTTCCGCGCGGCGGCGGTGCGCGCTGAAGGGGCGGAGCGCACGCCTATGCATCTGCCCGCGATGCCTTTGTCCGAAGAAGTGGTGGCGGACTATCAGACCACGCGTTTGAGCCTCAAGGCGCATCCATTGGCCTTTCTGCGCGCCGATCTGGCCGAGCGCGGCTTCGTGCGTGCAGCTGACCTCAGAGAGCGCAAATATCGCGCGATGGTCAAGGTGGCGGGCGTGGTGCTGATCCGCCAGCGGCCCGGCAGCGCCAAGGGTGTCACTTTCATCACGCTCGAGGACGAGACTGGGGTGATCAATCTGGTGGTGTGGCCTGATCTCAAAGAGAAGCTGCGCAAGGTGGTGATGGGCGCGCGGCTCATGGAGGTGAGGGGCCGCGTCGAATATGATGACGAGGTGATCCATGTAATCGCTGCGCACATGATCGACGCTACCGACCGGCTGCACGCGCTGTCAGACGATCTGCTCGCAGCGCCGCTCGCGCGGGCCGATCATGTCAACACACCCTTGCAGGGGCGAAGGCCGCCCGCACCGCGTGACATCATCGATGAGCTTGCGCCTCGTGCCAATGTCACCGGCCATCCGCGCGATCATCGTATCCTGCCGAAATCGCGGGATTTTCATTAGCAGATGTGCGTTATACCGGCTCCAGCGCGTAGCCGGCTGATCGTACGGTCCGGATCGGATCCTTGCCACCATCGACCGTGATCGCCTTGCGCAACCGGCGGATGTGGACATCCACCGTGCGCAATTCGATGTCCGAGCTGGTGCCCCAGACGCCATCGAGCAATTGCCCGCGGCTGAACACCCGCCCGGGGCTCTCCATGAAGAACTTGAGCAAGCGGTATTCGGTCGGCCCCAGTTGCAGCGCCTTGCCGCGGCGCTGCACCTTGTGCGCGACGGGATCGAGCCGGATATCACCGACCTCGATTGTCTCGCCTGCCAGCGCCGGGCGGATCCGCCGCATGACAGCAGCAACGCGGGCAAGCAATTCGCGCGGGGAGAACGGCTTGGTCAGATAATCATCCGCGCCGGTTTCAAGCCCGCGCACGCGATCATCCTCAGCCTCGCGCGCAGTGAGCATGATGATCGGCACATGCGCCGTTTCCTTGTCGCGGCGCAGGCGGCGACACACCTCAATGCCGCTGGTGCCTTCGATCATCCAGTCAAGGATGATGAGATCGGGCACGTCCTCACTGGCCATCACCAGCGCATCATCACCGTCGCCGGTGACACGCACATTGTAGCCTTCGTTCTGGAAGCGATATTCGAGCAGTTCGGAGAGCGCAGGATCGTCTTCGACCAGCAGCAATTTGGCAGCGGACATAATGGCCCCTCAAAAGCCGCCAAGCGGGCGGCGTCTTGGCCTATGTTTCACTTGCGCTACAATTTGATGAAACCGCATCCGCTTTTGCGCAGGGCGCCGCGCATCGAAAGTGCGCAAAAATGCGCTGATTTGCGCAAAAGTGCGCAAAAACAACGCTTAGCGGTGATCATCCGGCGGATAAGTGCCGGTAGCGGCAAAGTGCACCATTTCCGCCACGTTGGTGGCATGATCGCCGATCCGTTCGATGTTGCGGGCAACGAACAGCAATTGCGCGGCGCTGGAAATGGTGGCCGGATTTTCCACCATGTAGCTCACCAGATTGCGGAAAATCGAATTGTAGAAGGCATCGACCTTGGCATCGGTGGCGATTACTTCACGCGCGAGATCAGGATCGCGTGCAGCATAGGCCGTCAGCACATCATGCACCATCTCACCCGCAAGTTCACCCATGGTGGGCAGCAGGGTGAGCGGTTCAAATTCGCCGCGCCGTTCGATCATGCCGACCCGCTTGGCGATATTCTTGGCATAGTCACCGATTCGTTCCAGCACGCCGCCAATCTTGAGCGCGGCGATGACCTCACGCAGGTCATCCGCCATCGGTGCGCGCAGGGCAATGATGCGCACCGCAAGCTTGTCGACCTCGGTTTCGAGCACGTCGAGCTTCTTGTCGCGCGCCACCACCTTGTCGGCCAGCTCGACATCGCCGCGCACCAGTGCATCGAGCGCTTCCTGGATGGCAACTTCGGCCAGCCCGCCCATCTCCGCGATCAGGCCGCGCAGCCGGGTGATGTCCTCGTCGAATGCCTTGACTGTGTGTTCCGCTGCCATCAGCCGTACCGTCCTGTGATATAGTCCTTCGTCCGTTCCTCGATGGGATTGGTGAAGATTTCCGAGGTAGGCCCGTATTCCACCATCTTGCCAAGGTGGAAAAAGGCAGTGCGTTGGCTCACCCGGGCAGCCTGTTGCATCGAGTGGGTGACAATCACGATCGCATAGCGGCCTGACAGATCGTCAATCAGTTCCTCGATCTTGGCGGTCGCGATCGGATCGAGTGCCGAGGCGGGTTCGTCCATCAGGATCACTTCGGGATCGACGGCAATCGCGCGCGCGATACACAGGCGTTGTTGCTGTCCGCCAGAAAGCGCCGTGCCCGAATCCTCCAGCCGGTCTTTCACCTCGTCCCACAGGCCCGCGCGGGTGAGCGAGCGTTCGACAATCACATCGAGATCGGGCTTCTTGTCGGCAAGCCCATGGATTTTCGGGCCATAGGCGACGTTTTCATAGATTGTCTTGGGGAACGGGTTTGGCTTCTGGAACACCATGCCGACACGGGCACGCAGTTGCACCACATCCATCGCATCAGACAGGATATCCTCGCCCTCCAGCTCGATCCGCCCGGTCACCCGCGCGGCGCCGATCGTGTCGTTCATGCGGTTGAAGCAACGCAGAAATGTCGACTTTCCGCAGCCCGACGGGCCGATGAAAGCCGTCACGTAGTCGGGCGAGATGTCGATCGAGACATGATCGATCGCCTGCTTGTCGCCATAGAACACGCATACGTCGCGCGCGCGGATCTTGGCGTTCGCATCGTCCATATTGGGATGGATTACAGTCACCAGTTTTTCTCGAATTTGTTGCGGAGGTAAATGGCCAGCCCGTTCATGAGCAGGAGGAACGCGAGCAGCACGATGATAGCCGCGCTGGTCCGCTCCACAAAGCCGCGATTGATTTCGTCAGACCACAGAAAGATCTGCACTGGCAGAACTGTGGCGGGAGAGGTGAAGCCATCGGGCGGGGTCGCCACGAAAGCGCGCATCCCGATCATCAGCAGCGGCGCGGTTTCGCCCAGCGCGCGGGCCATCCCGATGATCGTGCCTGTCAGCATACCCGGCAGGGCGAGCGGCAGCACATGATGGAACACCACCTGCACCGGCGAAGCGCCGACAGCGAGCGCGCCATCGCGGATCGAAGGCGGCACGGCCTTGATCGCATTGCGCCCCGAGATCACGATCACCGGCATTGTCATCAATGCCAGCGTCATCCCGCCGATCAGCGGGGCAGAGCGCATATTGGGAAAGATCGTCAGGAATACCGCAAGCCCGAGCAGGCCGAAAATGATCGAGGGCACCGCAGCGAGATTGTTGATCGAAACCTCGATGATATCGGTCCACCGGTTCTTGGGAGCATATTCCTCAAGGTAAAGCGCCGACAGCACGCCAACAGGGAATGCCAGCACCAGCGTGATGATCATGGTCAGGATCGAGCCTTTGAGCGCGCCCCAGATGCCGACTGCTTGAGGGGTGGTGGCATCCGACCGTGCGAGGAAGCCCCAGTCCCAGTTTTTGGCGAGCTTGCCTTCCTGCACAAGCCGCTTGGCAAGCGCCTGCATTTCCGGTGCGCCTTCGCCGCCAAGCCCTGTGGCAAGATTGGATGAGGCGGCAAGCTGGAAAGTGCGGCTGCCCGCGATCAGGGCCGGATCGGCCATGAGAGCGGCGGCGACATCGCGCCAGGCATCGGGCGAGAGTTCGGCTGCGGCATCTTCTCCCAGTTGCGCTTCGGCATAGAAGTGCACGACATCCGGCAGCCCGCCCATTTCCAGCGTCTGCAAGGCGCTCGGCGCGGTGAGCGAGACAGCGTCTCCTTCAATCCCGGCTTCGACGAAATTGATGGTGACGGGCATTTCCGCCCGCTGGAACCCGGCAATGCCGTTGTAGAACATGTTGCCGAGCAGGAAGACCAGCACCGCCACCGACAGAAGCACCGCAGAAAGGCCCATCAAGCGGAAGTTGCGCTCGGCGCGGTAACGCTTGGCAAGGCGCTGTTCGAAAGCGGGCGTGCGGGTCGGCCGCACGCTGGCGGGTTCGGCGGCCATGGGGGCGGGGCTATTCATAGGCTTCCCGGAAACGTTTGACGACGCGCAGCGCAATGAAATTGAGCGCCAGCGTCACCATGAACAGGACAAAGCCGAGCGCGAAAGCACTCAGGGTAGCGGGGTGATCGAAATCGCCTTCGCCGGTCAGCATCTTGACGATCTGCACCGTCACCGTGGTCATACGGTCGAGAGGGTTGAGCGTGAGATTGGCAGCAGTCGATGCGGCCATCACCACGATCATCGTTTCACCTATCGCACGGCTGACTGCGAGCATGACCCCGGCGACAATGCCCGGAAGCGCAGCGGGAAACAGCACGCGGCGGATCGTTTCCGATTTGGTTGCGCCCATCGCAAGGCTCCCGTCGCGCATGGCGGAGGGCACGGCTGCCATCGAATCATCGGCCATTGACGAGACAAAGGGGATGATCATCACCCCCATCACGACCCCGGCCGCCAGCGCGCTTTCCGTCGAGGCATTGGACATGCCAAGCGCGACGGCCGCATCGCGGATTGCGGGGGCCACTGTGAGCGCGGCGAAATAGCCATAGACCACCGTCGGCACCCCGGCGAGGATTTCGAGCATCGGCTTGACCCACGCACGCACCTTGGGATCGGCATATTGGGTGAGGTAGATCGCGCTCATCAGGCCGAGCGGGATCGCCACGATCATGGCAATGATCGCCCCGATGAAGATCGTGCCCCAGAACAGCGGGATCGCACCATATCGCGTCGGATCGATGCTATCGGCTGGCGTCATCGGGTCCGGCCCCCAATAGGTTCCGAACAGGAAATCGATCGGCGAGACCATGCCGAAAAAGCGGATCGTCTCGAACACGAGGCTCGCGAAAATGCCGAAGGTTGTCAGGATCGCCACCAGCGAGGCCAGCAACAGGATTGCCATCACGATCCGTTCCACCCGCGTGCGGGCACGGAAATCAGGGCGCAGCTTGAGGAAGGCGAAGGCCCCGCCGCCAAAGCCGATCAGCACAGTGACCACAAGACCGATCAGGTTATACTGCCTGATCGCAGCGCGGAACGGCTCGACCAGCGGTTCGGCCCCGTCGTTGAAGACGCCCGGCGCGTTGCCCATCGCCACTGCGCGCGCTTCGGCCAGCCAGGCATCGCGTTCGAAACCGAATGTCGGCAAATCCTGCGCAGCAGGTGTGGTCAGCACGCTTTGCACCACCAGTTGCGGCGCGATCAGCATCCACAGCATAATGAAGCCAAGCACCGGCAAGGCGATCCACAGCGCGACGTACCATGCATGGTAGACCGGGCGCGCAACAGGTCGCGCCCCGGGATCGCTGCTCTGGAAACTCCACGCCTTGGCCCGACCCGCCAGCCATCCGGCAAGGGCAAGCCCGATGGCAATAAGGAACAAGGTGATCGGCGACATGAACGTGAAAACCTGTGTGACGAAGCGAAACGGGGCTGAGCCGCGCGGGCGCTTAGCCGCACACCCCCTGCCGTTTCAACACCCCATATCCGCGCATGCGATGGTCGAGAAATAAGACATGGCTATGACAAGGGCTCGGTTTGGCGCGAAGATGCACCGCGCGGTGTGCGTTCTGGCCCGGCAATCGGGAGGCGCACGATCACGCGGGTTCCCTCGCCAAGCGTGCTGGTGATATCGAGCCGCCCGCGGTGGCGTTCGACGATATGCTTGACGATCGCAAGGCCAAGCCCCGTTCCGCCCGAGGCGCGGCTGCGGCCCGGATCAGTGCGATAGAACCGCCGGGTCAGGTGCGGGAGCTGTTCGGGAGCAATGCCTTCGCCCTGATCGGCAACGGTCACGCGCGCTTCGTTTTCACGCGCCAGATCAAGGGTCACCTCGACCGGCGTGCCGGGCGTGCCATATTTGAAGGCATTGTCGACAAGGTTGCGCACCACCTGCTCCAGCTGGGCAACATCGCCATGCACATGGGGTTCGGTGGCGATGACAAGGCGCAGCCGATCGGCATTCACTGAACCGGCGGCATCATGCGCAGCACGATCAACCAGCGGGGCGAGCGCGATCAGATCACGCGGCAGATCGTGCTTTTCCGCCTCGACCCGCGACAGGCTCATCAGGTCGCTGATGAGGCTTTGCAGCCGCTTCGCCTCGCGCTCGATGATGCCGAGGAATTTCTTGGCGGTTGGCGAATCGATCTCCTCGCCGCCTTCCTGCAAGGTTTCGACATAGCCGAGAATCGCTGCGAGCGGCGTGCGCAGCTCGTGGCTCGCATTGGCGACGAAATCGGTATGGGCGCGGCTGATGTCGGCCTCGGCCGTCTGGTTAATCAGTTCGAGCACGGCAATGCGATCATCAATGGCCTGCCGGTTGATCTGCCAGATATCCTGCCGCCTGGCGAGCCCGCGGACGATGGCCGTGCCGTTGCGGCCCTGTGCCAGCAGGGAAATCGCTTCGGGCTGGCGGAATGCGACGCGCGCGTCTTGCCCGATCATGTGCGGGCCCATCATCTGGCGTGCAGCGCGATTGGCAATGGAGATGGTATTGCGATCCGTGACCATCACCGGGGTTGAGGAATTCTCGATCAGCTGGCTGATCGATTCGATGCTCAGCTTCTGTTTGACCTTGATCTTGGGCGGTTCGGGCGGGCGACCAGCGGCCACCATCAGGGTGCCGATCCACACCACCAGAACGGCAATCGCTATTGCTGGATCAAGCCTGAGCGCAAGTAGCGCCATACAGGTCACAACTGCCAGGATGATCCCTGCAACAGGAAAGTTCTGGCCCATGCCCATGGCGAGCCTCATACAGGCTCGCACCCCGCTGGGGAAGCGTTAGCTGACGGGCTATCAGGCGGAAATGCAGGTCTGCAAACCGGAGTGGGGCACGTTGCCACCACATCAGAAGTGGTGACCCCTACGGGAATCGAACCCGTGTTTCAGCCGTGAAAGGGCCGCGTCCTAACCGCTAGACGAAGGGGCCACGCTCGGTTGCGAGAGCGCGCCTTTAGGGGGGCGTGCCGAGCCGGTCAACCCCCGACTTGCGAGATTTCTCGCAAATCTTCGCCACCTTCCTCAATCGGCAAAGGCTGCGTCCTCAAGGTGCAACTCCGCTGCCGGACAGCTGCCCCAGTCATCGAGCTTGACCCTGCCCGCGAGGTGAAAGCGGCGACCCTGATGGCGGTGCAGCAGGGTCTGGCCCAGCTCGCTCGACGCGGCACGGAAAGCGACCGCCTTGAACGAACGACCATCATTGCCGCCGGCGATCAGCCGCAGGTGATCCGTGCCGACGATATCCGCCTTGATGATCCGCACCGGACCGATCGCAACGCGCGGCGCGGGCCAGCCGACGCCATAGGGGCCAGCGGTTTCCAGCGTGGCCACCAGTTCCGGAGTCAGGCCGCCTGGTGCGAGCGAGAGATCAAGCTGCACAGCCTGCGCCATGCGGGCCCGTTCGACGTCGCGCGCAAGGCGATCGTGCAGGAATTCGGTGAATGCGGAAATCTTGTCTGCCTCAATCGTCAGACCCGCCGCCATGGCGTGTCCACCGCCTGCCACCAGCAGCCCTGCCTCGCGTGCGGCGATGATCGCGGCCCCGAGATCGACCCCGCTGATCGATCGGCCCGAACCCTTGCCGATGCCTTCGGCTTCATCCAGCGCAATAACAATGGCAGGTAGCCCGGCCTTCTCCTTGATACGCCCGGCGACAATTCCGATCACGCCGGGGTGCCAGCCATGGCCTGCCAGCACCGGCACCGCGAGATTGCCGAGCCGTTCGAGCTGCGCTTCGGCCTCTGCCTGCACTTCAGCCTCGATGGCACGGCGTTCTTCGTTGAGTTGCGAGAGTTGCGCGGCGATTTCGCGGGCTTCTTCGGGATCCCGGGTCGTCAGCAGGCGCACGCCAAGGGTTGATTCGCCAATGCGTCCACCTGCATTGATGCGCGGCCCCAATGCAAAGCCGAGATCGCTTGCCTGAGGTGCGCGGTTTAGACGGCTCGCATCCATCAGCGCTGCCATGCCGATGCGTTCGCGTTTCGCGAGGACTTTCAAGCCCTGCGCCACGAATGCCCGGTTGAGCCCGTGGAGCGCGGCGACATCCGCCACCGTTCCCAGCGCCACCAGATCAAGCAGGCCGATCAGGTCGGGCTCGGGCCGGGTCTCGTGGAAATGGCCCTTGCTCCGCAGATTCCGAACAAGTGCGATGGCGAGCAGAAAAGCCACGCCGACCGCGGCAAGATGGCCATGGCTGGCGGCCAGATCGCTTTCGTCGAGGCGGTTGGGATTAACCAGCGCGGCCGCTGGCGGCAGTTCCGCGGCGCATTTGTGATGATCGACCACGATCACATCGACGCCCGCCGTGCGGGCCATTGTCAAAGCCTCGAACGCCATCGCCCCGCAATCGACCGTGACGATCAGGCTGCAGCCTTGCTCGGCCAGCCGCACCAGCGCTTCGCCGCTCGGGCCATAACCTTCGAGCAGGCGGTCAGGGATGTAGTAGCCTGCCTCATGCCCCACAGCGCGCAATGTTTCGACGAGGAGCGCCGCGCTGGTTGCGCCATCGACATCATAATCGCCGTAGATGGTGATGTGCTCGCCCTTATCGATGGCTTGCGCGATACGTTCGGCAGCGGCATCCATGTCGCGGAAGGCGGAAGGGTCGGGCAGGAATGCGCGCAAGGTCGGGCGGGCGTGGCGTTCCAGATCATCTGCCGCCACGCCGCGGGTCAGGAGCAGTTGATCGAGAATCGAGCGCTCAAGGCTGTGGGCATCCGCCTCGTCCAGCGCCATGTTCCCGCCGCGCCAGCGCCACGCTTTGCCGGTGATCGACTGCGAGACACCAAGAACGTGGGCGAGCGAGGAATGCGGGTGGGTGGCCATGGTGCGACCCTAGCGCAAGCTGCGTGCAGCGCACAGGGCAGGGCGATTGACAATCGACAGGCCGTGCGCGCAGGCTCTTTCGTCATGGCAAGCGAGCCGCATCTTCTCATTGTCTGGCATAGCCGCACCGGTGCGAGCGCGGCGATGGCGCGCGCTGCCTTTGACGGAGCGGGGGAGGGTGCCCGGTTGTTGCGCGCAGACGAGGCCGGCGCAGATGATCTGCTGGCGGCCAGCGCCTATCTGTTTGTCTGCCCTGAAAACCTTGCGACCATGAGTGGCCTGATGAAGGAATTCTTCGACCGCACCTATTATGATGTGCTCGGGCGGATCGAGGGGCGCGGCTATGCCAGTATCATTGCCGCAGGATCTGATGGCGAGGGTGCCCAGCGCCAGCTTGATCGGATCGCGACCGGCTGGCGGCTACGGCGTGTGGCAGAACCGCTTATTGTCAATTTCGCGGCCCAGACGCCCGAGGCCATTGCCGCACCCAAACAGGTGCCATCCCGGACTCTCGAAACCTGCCACGATATCGGTCAGGCCATGGCCGAAGGTGTGCGCTTGGGCCTGTTCTGAAAAGGGTTTCATTCCGGATCAGTTTGCCTGCTGGGGACTCGACGCCAGCGTTCTTTCGCGTCAGAAGTTGCGCAAATTCAAGCACTGTCCTTCGGGGGGGCAATGGAAACGAAACCTGTCGAGCAACCGGATGCTCCTGCTGTGTATCTGCTGTTCGAAGCGGGCGAGCGTCCCTCTGCCGCTGCGATCCACGCCTTTTCCGAGGCGTGGGATAATGTCATTGTCAGCCATGATCCGGGCGAGCCTGCGCAACCTGACGGGAGCCTTGCAGGCCTCGCCTTTCCCCATGAACACGCGGGGGCCGCAGGGTCGTCGCCGGACTATCGATGGATCGAGCTTCTGCGCGACGGGCTGACATTCGATCTGGCGGGGCTTGCGCCGGGTCCTGCCTGCACTTTTCCGAGCATGACGCACCGGTTTGACTGGCATCAGGGATCGCCGCCCCAAAATCTTGAAGCGCTGCGGCTTGCGGTCGGGCCGCATCTTCAAGGCGGCGAAAGCGCTTTGCCAGTGCTGCGCGCAATGATCCGGCTGGCCCGTGACCTGACGCTGTTCTTCAATGGTCTGACCGCGATTGCGTGGCCTGTCTCAGCCAGCCTGATCGGGCGACGCTTTTTTGAATCGACCGTGACTGCGTGGCTTGATGGCGGCCCGTTCCCTGCGCTTGGGTTGACGGCGTTTGATCTGGCGTCCGATGGCGCGCTTCAAACCACCGGACTGGCGTTGTGGATCGGGCAGGAATTGCAGATCGGTCCGGAACTGGCGCAGGATAAGGTGGCTGCCACGCGGCTGGGTGTGCGGCTGGTCAATCATCTCGTCATGCTTGGCGGTATTGCGCATGAAGAACGAGTCACTGCGCCCGATGGGACACGGCTTGTGATGGTGCCTGTGGCCGATGCTCGCATCGTCAGGGTGCAACGCGAATAGATGCTGCACCCGGGTCGCGCCGCATTCCGAGAACCTGTTCCTTTCCGCTCCGTCAATGTCCGGGGAACACCCGACTTTGATCCCGGCTTACAGCGGCATCACCTGTTGCCGCGTCAGGTTATGCAGCGCGGCTGTTTCGGCACGATGTTCGCGGTGATCGGGCCACATCGTCTGCGATTCGATGATTTCCGCAGCAATGGCCTGCTGTTGCCTGCCACCGATCAGGCTTCCGTGCGTACCGGGATGCCGCTGCACCGGGGTCCGCACCGCCGCTATAATGAAGTGGTCATCGCACGGGTTGGCCTGATCGAGCAGCACTGGGCGCTTGCCCGCCTTCACGATCCCGAAAGCGCGCTGCGCACGGCGCTGTGGCAATTGGGTCTGTTGCAGGATGCGCTGCGCCGCGGCCTGTTGAGCGAGCGGCGCAGGCTGATCCTTCACGCCCGCGATCCGTTGGGCAGCGGATTCGATTTTACCGAGCTTGACTCGATGGCCGAGACGCTATGGTCAGCGCAATGAACGCCTATTCCGCCGCTTCGGCGAGGGCGCCCCACGAGCTGTATTCCGAATTCGCCAGCAGCGCTGCCTTGGCGGCATGATATTCGCGCTCCATCCGGGCGACGAGATCTTCCACCGTGCCGACTTCCTTGATCGCGCCGACCCCTTGGCCCGAACCCCAGATGTCTTTCCACGCCTTGGCTTTGGTGTTGCCGCCGCTGCCGAAATTCATCTTGCTGGGATCGCTCACCGGCAGGTTATCGGGATCAAGCCCGGCCGCCTCGATTGATGAGCGCAGGTAATTGCCGTGCACGCCGGTGAAGAGGTTGGTGTAGACGATCCCTTCGGAAGAGCCTTCGACAATGCCTTGCTTGTAACCTTCGGTCGCGTTGGCTTCCTTCGTCGCGATAAAGGCGCTGCCCGCATAAGCGAAATCAGCGCGCAAGGCCTGCGCTGCAAGGATCGAGGCGCCGTGCGCGACGGAGCCTGAAAGCGCGACGAGCCCGTCAAACCACTCGCGGATTTCCTGCATCAGGGCGAAGGGCGACAATGCCCCTGCGTGCCCGCCCGCGCCTGCCGCCACAGGGATCAGGCCGGTCGCGCCCTTTTCAATCGCCTTCATCGCAAAGCGGTTGTTGATCACGTCGTGCATCGTGATCCCGCCCCAGTTTTTCACCGCCTGAAAAATCTCCTCACGCGCGCCGAGCGAGGTGATGATCATCGGCACCTGCCACTTCTCGCAGGTGGCCATGTCAGCTTCCACGCGATCATTGGTCTTGTGGATGATCTGGTTGACCGCAAAAGGCGCTGCCGGACGATCGGGATGCATCCGGTTGTGCTTGGCCAGTTCCTCGGTGATCTGGTGGAGCCATTCATCGAGCAGCGACTGGGGCCGTGCGTTG
>JBKBMC010000060.1:0-13847 GCA_046296075.1 Erythrobacter sp.
GATCGAGGAACGCCCGCTACGCGGCGGATACATTCAGGCCATGGGCCGGGTGCGACAATCGCCGGTTGGCCCGTTCTATCCCTTTGCCCGCTGGCAATATTACCGGGGCGGTTTCAAGGCGGCGATCAATGCGCCGCGTCTGGAAACCGAAGAACTGGAACTGGGCATCGAGTTTCTGCCCACCCCGCCGCTGGAGATTACTGTCACCTATGGCTGGGCATCACGCAAGGAAGCTGACGAACGCCGCTTCGGGCAGGCGGAAGGGCAATTGCTGCGTGTCCAGGCGCAGTGGAATTACTAGCGGCTGTTACTCGCCCGTGAGCATGTAGGCGACATCCGCTGCGATGTTCGAGGCGTAATCCCCGACCCTTTCAAGCTGTTTTCCAACGGAAATCAGCTCAATTCCGTCGCGGCTCGTCAAGCTGCGTTCGTCCATCGCATCGCAGCAGGACTGCACCAGCATGCGGTTCATGGCGTTCAGTTCCTTGTCGGCCCGGATGACGGATCGCGCGCCTTCGAGCGACGCATCATGAAAGCTGGCAATGGCATTGGCGATCATTTCGCTGGCATAGCGCTCCATCGATCGTACCAGAGGAAAGCCCGGCATCAGCCTGATGCCGCCCAGCGCATCAACCCGCCGCGCGATCCTTTTGGCCTGATCACCAGTGCGTTCAAGCATCTTGCCGATGCGAATGGCGACAATCAGGTAGCGCAGATCCTCGGCCATCGGCGCACGCGACATGATCATCATCAACGCCAGCCGTTCAAGCTTGCGTTCGAAATCATCAATTTCCTCGTCCTGATCGACGATCCGCCGTGCCTCGGGCGCGTCGGCATTGTGGAGCGCATCCATCGCCTCTGACAGCGAATTGCGCGCCAGTCCGGCCATCTGGAGGATGATCGCCCGGATCTCGCCCAGTTGGGTATCGTAAGACGAAACCGTATGCGGCCGGTCGATGATCGGATGTGCCATTGTTACAATATGACATTTTTGTTACAAATTACAAGTTTCAAATTGCAAGGTGGCATCGGCCAGGTTCCGAACTGCTGGGCCGCTCTGCTGAAACTGGCCCGGTCAGGCACCTTGACGCCGACGACGATCCACCCGCAGACCGGACCGCGCCAACGTCAAGGCATCCCTGCTTCCCGAAAGGTTCAGGAAGAGGGATCTCCTGACACAGTGAGTGCAATAACCGCTCGCTCCTGCGGTTCGTCAGCACTTGCCAACCGTGCGCGTTCGGCCTGTTCTGCCTTCCTGTGGAGCTGCATCAGCTGCATTTCGCTTGTCGCGATAATGATGTTGGCCTGGATGATCTGGTCGCTCCGGGCACCAACGGGCAAAGCGCCCAAGGGGGCAAGCCGTCTGACCACCTGAAGGGCGGCCCGGTCGGTCTCACCGTCGCCTGACCTGCGGTACAGGATTACCTTGTCCACCTGACCATCGTCATCAACCTGGAAGCGAACCTGCGCAAAACCTCCCCCGAAATCTCGCGATGAGAGGTGAACACGCTCAAGCTGGCGATCAAGGTCTTGCGAAACCGCAGTCACGAAACTCGCGATGCTCGGCGAGCCGGGTGTTACCGTTATGTCTTGAGATGCAACAGGGGCCGCCCATAGGGAACCGGCGAGGATTGTGCCAAAGCCAATGAGAAGTGCATTTTTCATCTGATCATCCTTTCGATTGCAAAAGATGATCGGCCGACGAGAGTACCGCGCCAAATGCGACTTTATAAATCCGCGATAACGGTCACTGGTCGATCTGGGCAACGAATGCCTGCGGGCACACGCGCAGTCCTGACGACGACAACTATGCCTTTTCACACTAGCGTCAAATGATATTCGGGAAGCTGCTGTATCTGCTTTGATAAGGCTCAGGCGTGGTTTGCTTTGAGATTATTTGCCGAAAGTGCTTGATCGAATTTTTATAGGGCAAAGAAACAATCATTCCAATTTCGGGAACCGACTCGGATACGGTTTCGGCTTCGGTTCCTGTTTGCTAGGATATTGGGATTGCGATTCCACTGGGGGAGGGAATTGACATGCAACAACCAATAGTCCGGCCATCGCATCGCAGCTGGTTTGTCCCGTGGAATGCGGTCTGCGTTCTGGGTCTGCTGGCGAGCACGACGGCGCAGGCGGCTCCGCTTACAAGCCTGAGGGATCAGGGCCTTGACCACACCTTTGGCAGCTATGCCCCGCGCGGGGATTGCTCGCAGGAACCCCGTTTGACGATTGCGGAAACCGGCATGACATTTCGTGCCAATGGCCGCGAGGTGAAGCCAGCGCGGGTCGAATATGCGGTGTCTTTCTTCGGCCAGATGGATGTCGGCAATCTGGCTGTCTTCTATCCATTCCCCGTCAGCAACTCCAATTTCGGCCCTGTCATCATGTTCGTGAACGATGGCAATAAGCCGGGGGTCATCCGCTTCGAATCCGATCTTGCGCCGGGCCAGCGGGCCGATCCGTTCCACGCGGCGTTTACCGGCGGCGGGCTGTTCGCGCTGTGCAAGGGAAGCGTTTCTGCCGCCCGACCTGCGGCGTCTCCGCCGCAAGTCGCTGCCACTGGCCCGGTTATTCCCGCGGAATGGAACAATCTGGCGAGCCTTGTCGGCAAGTTTCCCGGCAGTAACGCAACCGGCGCCATCGACCTGTTCGACAAGGGCGCGGTGGCCGCTGCCTTGCGCGCCCGCATGGGGCCGAAAATGGCTGCGCTGCAAACCAATCTGTCAGTCACCGCGCCGTTGCAGCGTAGCGGCAATGTGTTCTGGCTATCGGGCAACGCACCCCAGCAGGGCGGCGTTGAACAAGCCTATGTCATGATTGATCCGGCACGCCGCGACGTGCAGGTGGGGTTGTGGGAGCGGGGCAAGCTCACCGTTTATCCGCCCTTGCGCGGCCCGCGTATGTCCCTTCCCTCCGAACTCAGAACGATGCTGGACAACAGCCCGCCCGAAACCGCTGTGCCCTTGCCGGGCACCCCCTGGGAGGTCGTGCCGGTGCAGGGCCGCGCACCGATCGCCTATGTGAGCGCAGCGGCCTCACCCAATATCGAAGCGCTCAGCCTGTATTGTGAAGGCGGCAAACCCTTCATGGCCATGCTGCTGAACAAGCCAGCCGGCGGCAACGGCATGACCATGAGCTGGAATTTCGCGGGGCGGCTGGTCAATATCCCGGTCCAGCGTGCCAATGGACAAGGCACGCAATGGATCGGCGGGCTCGCTGGCACGCCGCTGCTTGATCTGTTGGCGCAGCAGCGCGGCACAGTGATGTTGCGCATCAATGGGCGAGATGAAGGGGAGGCTTCGCTTGACAGTGCCCTGCCGGTGCTGCGCACCGCGATGCGGGGGTGTGCTAGGCTCTGACAGGTAAGCCATCAGCCTGCTGCTCGCCCGTCACCTCGGCGAGCACGCGGCGCCGCACCAGCAGGAACAGGCCGATCAGCAACACTGGCATGATCGGAACCCCGACATGGATGGCGAGCGGCCGTGCAAAAGCGACCGCCGCGAAAGCCGCCGCGATGCCGATGCGTTCCCAATCGTCAAAGCCGTTGGCCCGCGCCTTGGCGAACAGGTACGCCAGCGGGAAGGCCATCAGCACCATATCATAGTCCAGCACAAACGGGGTCGCGAGCGGTGCACCGGCGAGCACCAGCGCCGCAAGGCCGGGCGTAAACGGCTTGCGCCATCCGGCGGCTGCAACGGCGCCGGCAACGGCGAGCGTGAGAGCAATCTGCACCGCGAACGCAAGCTCGCCTGAAGCGCCCACCAGTCGCAATCCGGCAAACAGGCTGACCATTTTGGCAAACCCGATGGCGCCATCTTCGGTGGCCTGGCCTGCGGTGCTTGTGACCGCCAGCCAGTCACTCCACACCTGAGGGCCAAAAGCCAGTCCGGCCAATCCCGCCAGCGCGATGGCCGAGGCGCCAGCAGCGATGATAGTGCGCCAGCTTCCGGTTGCGAGCAACGCTACCGGCACCAGCAGTCCGAGCTGCGGCTTGATGGTCGCCAACCCGATCAGCAAGCCCGCCAGCCATGGCTTGTCCCGCACCAACAGCAGCCCACCGCCGAGCAGTGCTGCGACCAGAAAGGATGTCTGCCCGTGGGTCAGCGTGGCAAAAACCGGCGGGAAAGCGATCAGCAGCACAAGGCCGGGCCCTTTGAGGCCAAGCCTGCCGAACCACACTCGCACTGCGGCAAGCCAGCCTGCCCCGGTCAGCGCAAGCCATGCAAACAATGCCGGGAAATAAGGCAGCAACCCGAGCGGCCAGACCATCGGCAGAAAGCTTGGCGGGTAGAAGAAAGCGGTGAATTCGCCCGGCACTGCATGGAATTCGCGCTGCGCGGCGATATGCGCCTGCACATCATAGACGTTGGCGCCCTGATGCAGCATTTGCCCCGCTGTCCAGAAGCTGATGAAGTCGGTGCCGATCAGAAATCCGTTGCGGTCGATCCCGCCGCGCGATGTTACCAAAAGGAACACCAGCGCAGCCGTCATCGTCATCGCAAGTATCAGCAGGTATCCCCGCGCCCGTTCAGGCCCAAGCCATTCCGCCTTGCGAAGAAACTCCCATGCCATGGCGCCTACCCGCTCACCTCTGGCGCCAGGTCAGCCATGACGTTGCGGCATAGTTCCAGACCGAACCGACTGCGGCGCCCGCCAGCCCTGAAACCCACCATGACCACGAATCCGCGAACAGCAGCGTTCCGATCCCGATATTGGCCAGCGCCCCGAGGCTGCAGGCGGCACAGAAACTGACCCAGCCGGTAATCCATTTCCAGCCCTTCAAGCTGCGATCGCGGTAGGTCAGGGCATTGTTGAGCGTGAAATTGAATGTCATCGCGCCAAGCGTGGCGATTGTCTGGGCGCCCGAAAAGGCAAGGCCCGCAGCGCTCAGGGCCAGCCACAGCAGCGACAGATGCACCAGCGTGCCGATCAGGCCGATCGCGCCGAAGATGATCAGTTTGACCGGCACAATCCGCCCGACAAGCTTGTCCAGCAGCAGCTCGCCATATTCGAGGACCACCGCGCCATCGAGCTTTGATTCCCCTGCCACGCGGGTCCGGAATGAATAGGGAATTTCGGCGGTCGCGATCTTTTCAGGGTGCGACGCCACGATATCGAGCAGGATCTTGTAACCGCGCTGCGACAGCTTGGGGGCGATATCGAGGAACAGTTCGCGGCGGATTGCGAAATACCCGCTCATCGGATCGCTCAGATCGGTCTTCATGACGAGCGCAGCGATCCGCGTAGCAAACTGGCTGATCCTGATCCGGCTTTCCGCCCATGAGCCGACCGAGCCACCATCCGCGTAGCGTGTGCCGATCGCAAGGTCGGCAGGGCCATGCAGGATCGCACGCAGCAACTCGGGCAGGATTGCCTCATCATGCTGGAGATCGCCGTCGATCACGGCCACTACCGGGGCGACCGTGGCAAGAAAACCCTCTGTCACGGCGGAGGCCAATCCGCGGCGGCCAATCCTTCTGACAAGGCGGACGCCCGGATTGGTCAAGGCGATCTGTTCGACCAGCGCAGCGGAACCATCAGTCGAACCGTCATCGACGAAAATGATCTCGGCGTTGATGCCCACCAGAGCGGCACTCACCTTGGCGAGAAGCGGTTCGATATTGTTGTATTCATTGAGGATCGGGACAATCACAGCCGCTTCAAGCTGCGCCTGTGCACTCACAAAATCCTGCGCTCTGAAACTATACATTGCCTGTGCCCTGTGCCTCTGGCTGCTTTCTCCCAACAAGGTTAATTTCTGTTTAAGTGGTCTGCGGGAGATTGGCTGCGCGTCGGCCTGGTGATCAGGCCGGCAAGGCGAGGTGCTTGGCACCGAACACCGACTGCCAGCTCGCGATTTCATCGACGACCGCTTCGTCAAGTGCATGCATCAGGTCGGCGGCTGCGGCGTAGGTCAGCGCGCTTTCCGTGCCTGCGAGCAGGAGGGTGATGCGCGTTTCGATCTCCCGCAGCTTTTCCGCCGCCACCCGCGAGATTGCGCCGAAGCGCTCGAAATCGCCGAAATAGCGGATCCCGGCGAGGTTCGCGCCAAGTGTCGGGAAGGCCACGCCGAGGAAGGTGAACAGCGGCGAGGCGGTCTTGACGAATGCGTCCGGCACCAGGCCGCCGATGCTCGCACCTTTGAGCAGAAGATAGGCCAGCACCGAAACGACCGCGAGCACGAAGCAGGTCTCTGCCGCGCGGTCGAGCCGGTGGTGAACCGTTTCGAGCCGGTGCGCCTTGGCCTCGTGATAGGCGCGCTGGGCGCTGACATGGGGCAGCGCGACCTCCGCAAGCCCCGCGCGCAGATAGGCGCGGGTCAGCCGGGCGCGGGGCAGGCCGATCGCGCGCAAGGCATGGCGGGCGAAGTGTTCGGGCCATTGCGAGCTGGTTCCGCCGCCTCCCTGACGCGGCCAGCGTCCCGTCGGGCGGGCCACGCCAAGCAGCAGGAGCGCAGGGGAATGGCGCAGATATTCCGCGACACGGCGCAATTCGAACCAGCGGCGGTGCCAGCCGAGCCGCGAGCCTGCCACAGTCAGCGCAAGTATCCCGGCGAGCAGCAGGAGTTCGACCGTCGCAAAGGCCCACTTGATCTCGCCGAGACCCGCCGGAAGGAAGGCCAGCCCGATGATCACGGCAAGCGCGGCCAGCACGAAATTCACGCACATCCCGCTGCGATAGGCATCGGCAAGGCGGCTGGCGATGCCATCGGCCCAGGCAAACATGGGGAGCACTTCCCGGGTGAACCGGGATGCCATAACGCTATCGCCGCCGGGCATGGACGCAGCAGCGGCCACCAGTCCGGCGCCGCTGCCGCTGGCGATCGCATCGGGTGCTTCGTACGCAATCCTGAGCGAGCCGAAGGCACCGGGGCCGCCGCCGAACACCCGCTCGATCCGGCGATAGAACGCAAATGCCCGCGCGCTGCGGGGGCGCCATACTTCGCGTTCGAGCAGAGCCGGATTCCAGCCATCGGCTAGAATGGCGGTGCGGATGATCGCTGTCAGGCGACTGTGATCAGGCCCGGCGGAGGTAGCGGATGCGCGCGGATGGCCGAGTTCTTCCGGACGGGTCAGGATCGACCAGTTGTCTGGCGCTGCCGGATCAAGCACCAGCACCGGCGTTCCCATGGCGAGCGCGCTGGCAACTGTGTGGCCGGTCCCGCCCGGCAGATTGGTCGCCTTGCCGTCCCATACGGCGATGACCAGATCAGTCCGCTCGATAATGACTCGCCCTGCCAGCGCGACATTGTCCGAGGCCAACACCTCGAAAGCGCGCGCGGCGGCGCGTTCGTGCGGGGCGGCGAGGCTGGCCAGCCACAACCGCTCGACCTCGGCATCGCGGTCCGCCAGTTCGAAGAGGCGCGCGTGTGTCGTGATTGCGCGGATCGCGGCAGCACGGGCTTCCACTGCCGGATCGGCAGCGCTCGCTCCGCGGCACAGGGCTGCGGCGTCATCAACAGTGTCCGGATGTGCATTGATCGCAAGATTGAGATGTTCGCCGAACGGCAGCGGCACCACCAGTTCCCAACCGCGTTCCAGCGCCAGCTTGGCTGCCACCTGATCCGTCCCGTCGACCAGCAGGCTGTAAAGCCGCGGCGTTTCGTGCTCGCCGGGAAGGCTTGCGGCAATGCTCTCGATCTGTGTGAACAGACTGGCGAGCCCTTCGGTGATCGCCGCGGCGTTGCTGTCGAAAGACGGGTTGCCGGCGCGGTGCCCGGTGATGCCGAGCGCAAGATGTGGTTTCCAGTCGGTAGGGTGGGTTATGGCAGAAGTGGGCACAGAAGACTTGGGCAACATCGGCAGATTGTCTCCTTGCCGCTCGGGCTGTGCGGACCTTGTCTCTAACGTGGTCGCGCGGGTGGATACAAGAGTGCAAAGAGTGGTTTGACGCAAGGCCCCGGCGCGCGCATTATTGCGACAAGGGGAGGAGACAAGAGCTTGGGCAAGCTGCGATTATTGGGAGCCCTGCTGGCCATGTTCCTTGGCGTTGCGGCGCCCGCTGTGGCGGCAGCGCAGGAACCGACGGTAGGCTCGCTTCCTGAGGAAAGCGGTATCCCGCGCGCACGCCCCGATAAAACAGCTTTTGTACGCGCGCAGGAAGAAGTCGGCGCCAATGCTGCCGAACTTTCCTGCGCCAAGGGCGATCAGGCAGGTTGCGCTGCACTGGGCCGCGCCTTTCTTTATGGCGAGGGCCGACCGCAGAACCGTCCGGTTGCTCATATCCTCCTGCGCGAGAGTTGTGATGCTGGCGCGGCAGAGGGTTGTCACTGGCTCGGCGCATTGCTGTTGGCGGTGCGCGATGACGCGATGCGTGAACCTGGAATCAGTGCCCTGCAACGGTCCTGTGATCTTGGGTCGCTGGATGGCTGTGCCAGCCTTGCAGATGCTCTGGAAAGCCAGCTGCGTGATGATGGCCGCGATCCCGCCGCCGCGGATCTGCTGCGCCGCGAGACCTGTGCTAAAGGCAGTGCCAATGCCTGTCGCACTTTGGCGGTGCAATGGCTCGACTTCTCGACCGATCCCGCCGAGCGCGCCCGTGCTTTCGACATTCTGGAGCACCAATGCCGCACGGGCGAGCGCGAGGCCTGCGCCACGCTGCTGCCCCCGCGCGTGGCAAGCGTATCAAGCCTTGACCGGCGCGCGCTGCTTGATCTGGCTTGCCGTGCGGACGAGGCCGAAGCCTGTCACGAACTGGGCGTTGCGGTATTAGCCGAAGGCAGCGGCCCGCTCGACCAGCGGGGCGATGCGCTTGCCCTGTTGGATCGCGCATGTGCATTGACCGCGCGTTTTTGCAGCATTCCCGCTGATATCCGCGCTCGCCCGGCGCTTGCCGAAAGCTGCGCGAGCGGTGTGCCGGCCGATTGTGTGACGCTGGGCCGCAGCCTGTCCTCCAGCACCTCACCGCTTTTTGCCCCGCGGGAAGCCGCCCGGCTGCTCGGCCTGGGCTGCGAGGCGGGCGAAATCGCCGTCTGCGGAGAGGCGGCCGGTATCGCCTTGGTGATCGCGACTGACGATGATGTTCCGGCCGAACAGGCGGCGCGCTGGTATGCCATTGGCTGCGACGGAGGGGTGATGTTAGCCTGCGAAAGCCTTGGCCGCCAATTGCTGGCCGGCGAGCGGATTCCGTCTGACCGGCCACGCGGCTACAGCCTGCTGGCGCTTGTGTGCGAGCGCGGCAACCACTTCGTGTGCGAAGAGCTCGAGCGATTGGCGCTGGATGATCCGGATGCTCCGCTGTTGGCCGCAGACAGTCGTTTCGCCCCCCCGCTCACCCCGGAGGATGAAGAGGAGCAGCGGCTTGCTTTCCAGCGCGAGCGTGAGGCCGAGCGGGCCGCCAATCGCTTGCTCGACTGCACCACCTCCGAGGTCAGTTTTCGCGGGGCTACTTATCTGGACACGATCTGTGATCCGGTCAGGCGGATCAGGCGAGGCTATCGTCTGCGGCCAGGTCAGGCACCATGGCAGGCCTTGCTATGGCGGCCCGAGCGGCTTGGCGGGGTCAATCTGGTGCCTTCGCAGCAGGTGCTGTGCGGCGGGGCGCTGATCCGTGAGGGCTGGATTCTGACCGCTGCGCATTGCCTGTTCGACCAGAATGCACGGATTGATGGCAAGGGCTATTCGGTCAGGCTCGGGGTTTATAATCCGCGTGCCGATGAAGGAGTCAGTTATCCCATCATCCGCACCATCGCCCATCCCGATTATAACCGCCGCACGCTCGCCTTCGACATCGCGCTGGTGCAGTATGATCCGCGTGCCGGAGCGCGCGGTGCGGCGACCAATGCGATCGCGCGTATAAGGGTTGATCCGTCACCGCTGGAACAAAGACCGATCCGCGCCGGGATGCCGGTTTTCACCTATGGCTGGGGCTGGACCGAGGCGGAGAACAGCGGCAGCACCGATCACCTGCGCGGGGTGCGCATGGCGCTAAGCGATCCGGCAACTTGCGAACGGATCACCGGCTATACCGGGAGATTGCAGGACGTGGCGCTGTGCGCGGGTGGTCCGGATGCCGGGCAGGCCTGCAAGGGCGATAGCGGCGGGCCGCTGATAACTTATGGTGATCCCGGCAATCTACCAACAGTCATCGGGGTGCTCAGTGCCGGGCGGCAATGCGGTGCGACCGGAGAGGCCAGCCGATACACGCGCGTGGCGCGGGTGCGCGCCTGGCTGGATAGCGAGCTGGCCAAGCCGCGCTGACGAGGCAGGCCGAGGCGGCCCGGCCATCAGGCCGGACCGCCGCTCAGGCGTGGCTTATTGCTGCACTTCCGGAGCGTCCGGGCCAACCGGATTGCCGGGCGCTGCCGGGCCGATCGGATTGCCGTTGGGGTCAACGCCTTCGGCTGCCTTGGCTGCTGCTGCGTCCTCGTCCGAAACATCAGCCGGTTCTTCCGCAGGCGCCATTTCTTCGGCAGGCGCTTCAGCCGGTGCTTCCTCGCTCTGGCCCTGACAGGCCGCCAGCGTCAGCGCTGCACCCGCAGCCACAGCAACACTCACAAATCTTTTCATCGGATTACCCCCTAAGCTCGCCCACCATGAGCGAGCATCCAAGCTATCACGATGCGAGACGGGAAAGCAATTCCCCAAGCTTCGGCTGGCCGCGCAGGGGATCAAGCAGCGGATCATTGGGCGCAAACAGCATGCCCGGATCCCGCAAGGTATAGGCACGTTCGAGCAATTGCAGTGCCTCAACCAAATCGCCCCGCTGGGCTCGCACCTGCGCCTGCTGATAGAGGGCCGCATCGCCAAAATCCGCAACGATCTGCGCCAAAGCCTTGTCTGCTGCGGCGCTATCGCCAAGCTTCGCCGATGCAATCGCACCCGCAGTCAGAGAGAAGATCGGCGCGCGTTCCTTGCTTGCTGCTGCCAGGGCGCCCGCCGCATCACCCTGCATCAGGCGCGCATTGGCAATCGCGAAATGTGCGCTGACCAGACTGGGGTTGAGCGTCAGCGCGCGTTCCATGTGACGGATCACCGCCGGATAGTCGCGCGACAAAAGGGCGACGAAGCCCGCAGTGCGATATGTGCGCGGATTGAGCGGATCGAGCTCCAGCGCCTTGGCAATCGCCTGCGAGGCGCGACCCTGTTCGGGCCCATAGGCATAAAAAATCGCAACATTGCGCAACACATCGCCATCGCCCGGCGCGAGCTGTTCGGCGGCCTGATAATGCGGCAGGGCTCCGGCGCGGTCGAGCTGGCCATTGCCCAGCGCAAAGGCGAGCGCAAGATGGCCCTGCGCCAGCCGATCCTCAAGCGCGATGGCGCGTTTGGCGGCGGCAATTGCGGCGGTGTTGGCCGAACTCACTTCGGCAGCGGTGCTCGCAGCATTGGCGATGCTGTTGAGCATCGTGGCGCGCATCGCATGGGCCGCGGCATATTCGGGATCAGCGGCAATCGCGGCGTCGAACTCGGCAAGCGCCTGACGATCGCTTTCGATCCCGGCGGAAAGGCTATAAAGCGCCTGTCCGCGCAGGAAGGCTTCATAGGCGGGAACCACGCTGGTCCCGCCGATTGCTTCCTGGCTGGCAAGGCTGGTGCGCGCTTCGTCTTCCGAAGCCACCTCTGCCACTAGCGAAAGCGCGACAGTCTCGGCGATTTCGGATTGCACCGCGAAGACATCCTCAAGCGCGCGGTCATAACTTTCCGCCCAGCGCACCAGCCCGCCCTCGATCTCGACCAGCTCGGCAGAGACCCGCAACCGGGTTTCGTCACGCTGGACACTGCCGCGCAGGATATGCTCGACCCCGAGCTTGCGCCCGATCGCAAAATCATCCTCCCCGCCGATCGCGCTGGATGATGTTGGCGCGGCCACCCTGAGCCGCGGGTTGCGCACCAGCACTGATCGCAATTCGTTGGAAAGACCATGGGAAAACCAAGATTTCTCGGTATCCCCGGTGCGATTGGCGAAGGGCAAAACCACCATCGAAACCGCCTTGGCCTCGCCGGGAGCGAACAGGCCCGCCGCCCAGCTTGCGCCAAGCGCGACCACTCCTGTAACCCCCACTGCACCAATCACCGCGTTGCGGCGCGATACGGCAAAGCCGCGCGCGGGGATGGAGGCTGTGGTCGTTGCGGGTGACAATGCGCTGGCAACACTGCGTGGCTGCGTCGCCGTCTCCCCGGTCCGGCTGCGGATCGAAGAGATGATGCGCGCAGCCTCGGGCGCTGCGGGATCGCCCGACCAGCCCGAGATATCGAGAATCTGGAATTGCCGGAAGCCGAGCGGCGCCATGCTGCCATCCAGCGAGAGCGGCACCAGACAACCACGTTCGCGCCCGCGTTGCGCCTCATCACGCACCCAATGCGAGGCGACAGAGGTCTGCGACCACAGCACGAGGACGCAATCGGCGGTCTCGAGCGCGGTTTCGGTGGTGACAAGGTAGTTCTCGCCGCCTTCGAGGCGGCCATCCCACCACACATCGAAACTGGCGCTTTCCAGAAGCGCGATAACCGGGCGTGCCCGCTCCAGATCGGCGCGCGAATAGCTCAGGAACACCGATTTTGTCGGCCCGCCACGAACATCATCAGCGCCTGTCACCGTCGCCATCGTCTCTCATCCCCCGATGTTCGCATCCCGCCGTTATATCGCAACGTTTTGCCGCGCCAAGTCATTGTGAGATTGCGCCCTTGAATTCGGTGCCACCGCAGGAATGGCTCGCCGATCAGACCCGTGCAGAGCGGGGCAAAAGCCTGCGTATGGCGAAGCGCGTTACGTGACAAGCGGGCTCAGTGGGCCGCCAAATATGCGATCAGGGCCGCGCGTTCTTCGCCATTTTGAATGCCGTAGAACCCCATGAAATTCTCCGGAACCACGGCCTGCGGATCCGCGAGGAATTGATCGAGTGCGTCGCGGGTCCAGCGCGCCTGCCGTCCGGCATAGGCGCGTAATGCAGGCGAATAGCGATAGCCGGGAAGGCCTGCTACCTTGCGCCCGAAAACCCCTTTCAGCGAGGGGCCATCAGTGTCGGCACCCGTGCCATCGACGGAATGGCAAGCATAGCATTTCTGGAATGCGCGCTCTCCTGCAGCCACAGACTGCTGCTGCGCTGGTGCCGGTTCGCCGCTTGTTGCCGGCATGGCGATCTGACTGGCCATGACCGCCGCGATGGTCAGGATTGCGGCGCCCCTCGCGGGGTTTGGCATGCGAGGCGGGCTCATTCGCGAACAGTTACCATCATCAGGCGGTGCGTGCCCGATTCAGGCAGGTAGATCTCGTTTCCCCGACCAAGGATCTGGCGCACGTTGGCATTGGGGCCACTTCCGGGGATTGTCGCAATCCAGCCTTGGCTGACCGGATCGAACACCAGCGTGTTGTTGCTCGCAAAGTCAGTGACCCAGACATGATCGCGCGCGTCGACATAGACTGCGTAAGCCTTGGGCGTCTCGCCGGGCAGATCAAAGGTCGCCCACTCCTGCGAGGCGGGGCGATAGCGATAAAGCTTGCCGCTGTTCCAGCCGGTGATCCAGAGGTCCCCTCGGGAATCCGCCCAGACACGGCGCAGGCCTGCACCTTCATGCGGCGGCTCGAAGGTGGTTACGGAGCCATCCGCACGGTTGATCTTCGCAAGGTGGCTTCCAGCGAGCGAGACATACCACACTTCGCCATCGGGCGATGCGTCAATGCCATAGGGCCCGCGGCCTTTGGGATCCTTGAAGACCTCTACTGTGCCTGCGCTGTCGGCCCGGCCATAAATGCCGTTCTGCCCCGTGAACCAGTGGACGCCTTCATCATCGAAGGTCCCGGTATTGAGGTTGGTGTAACCCGCCTCTTCCGGGAGCTTCCAGACATCGATGGCCTCGCTCGCGGGGTCGTAGCGTACAATCGCATTCTGCCCGCTGTCGGTG
>JBKBMC010000061.1:0-13742 GCA_046296075.1 Erythrobacter sp.
CTGGGAAAGCGGCCTTTCCGATTGGGATACCGCCGCCGGGTGCCTGCTGGTGCGGGAGGCTGGCGGGTTTGTGTCCGATTTCCGCGGGCGCAGCGCGCCGATCCATTCGGCGCAGGTGCTTGCTGCCAATGATGCGCTCCATTCCAAGCTGCACAAGCTGCTCGCGGGGGCGCTCCGGTAAGCGCAGTGGCTCTTGCCAGCGCCCGTGGCGCTCGCTAACAGGCCGCTCTCGCACAGGCGCCCCTGTGGTGGAATTGGTAGACGCGCTCGACTCAAAATCGAGTTCCTAACGGAGTGCCCGTTCGAGTCGGGCCAGGGGCACCAGCGGCGCCTTGCGCAAGCCACGCTTTACCCCACCCCCAAGCAAAAGTTCCTTGTAATTCCCGCCCGGCTTTGGGAAGCCACTGGATGCAGGGAATATGCTAGAGACCCCATCCTATCACGCGATCGCCGCCATGGCGGTAACGATCGCCATGTTCATCGCTTTCGCGCGGGGACGGGCGCCGGTCGAGATCATCTCGCTCATCACCATCGCGGTGATCGGTGTCGGGCTCTATTTCTTCCCTCTCGAAGGGGCCAAACCGACTGATGGGCTCGCCCTTGCGTTCAGCGGCTTCGGCCATCAGGCGCTGATCACGATCTGCGCGCTGATGATCATGGGGCGCGGCCTGGTGGTCACGGGAGCCCTCGAACCCTTCGCCCGCCTGCTCGAACGGGTGTTCCGTGCCAATGCGCAGGCAGGCCTGCTGTTCGCGATCCTGATCGCCTATTTTCTGTCGATGTTTGTCAATGATACGCCGGTGATGGTGCTGCTGATCCCCATTCTGGTGGCGCTGGCAAGCAAAGGTGTGATTGCTTCGTCCAAGACCCTGATGCCGGTCAATTCGGCGGTCCTGATCGGAGGGATGTCGACCACGATCGGCACCTCGACCAATATCCTTGTCGTCAGCATCGCAGCAGACCTCGGTATGAAGCAGATCGGGGTGTTCGAGTTCACACCGATCGTGCTGATGGCCGGGATTGTTGCCATTCCCTATCTGTGGCTGGTGATGCCGCGCCTTGTGCGTGACAATTCGGTCAGTGGTGACGACATCAGGCGCGCATTTCACACCTATCTCAGGGTAGGTACCAATTCGGTGCTGGCGGGCGCGGAGCTTGCGGCGGTGCAGGGCAAGCTGCCCAAGGGCATCACCTTTCATGATATCCCGCAAGGCGCGCTCCAGCCGCAGCAGCGGCTGCATATCTCGGGGAGCCACGAGGCGCTGCAAGAAGCGAGCCGTGCGCTGAAGGGCGAGATTGCGCCGAGCTGGGTGATGGATCGCATCCGCCGTCTGTCGGCCACGCAGGGCGAGGATATTGTCGCCGTAGAAATGACAGTGACAGCCGATTCGCGGCTGGTTTCCCGCACGCTCGCAAGTTCGGGCATTGCCGATCTCTACAGTGTTGCGGTGCTTGGCATCCACCGCCCTAACCGCCTGCTGGGTGAGCGGGACACCTATAGCGAGACCGGCGATCTCAGCATCCATGAAGGCGACGTGCTGCTGGTGATGGGGCTTGAGGAAGATCTCAACAATTTCGCCCGTAACGATGGCCTGCTCCGGCTCGAAGGCGCGCGCGAATTGCCGCGCCGCTCCAAGGCCGCGCTGGCGGGTGCGATCATGCTCGGTGCGATTGCGACGGCTTCGATTGGCCTGCCGTGGTTCGGGCCGGAGGGTTTTGCCCCGCTCAAGCTGCCGATCGCGATTTCGGCTCTGGCGGGTGCGATCGCCATGTTCATCACCGGCTGCGTGAAATTCGATCGGGTTGGCCGCGCGCTTTCAGCCAAGGTGATTGTGCTCATTGCTGCCAGCATCGCAATCGGTCGGGTGATTGACGCCAGCGGTGCGGCCGAATGGCTCGGACAGCTTCTCTCGCTGGGGCTTGGCTATCTGCCGCCTGCGCTGGTGCTGGCTGCGATCATGCTGTTTGTCGCTTTCATCACCAATTTCGCCTCCAATGCTTCGGCTGCAACCATCGGAACGCCAATCGGGTTCAGCATCGCCAGCCAGCTTGACCTGCCACCGGAACCGCTTGTGCTGGCGGTGCTGTTCGGCTGCAACCTGTGCTATGCTACGCCGATTGCCTATCAAACGAACATGCTGATCATGTCTGAAGGGGGCTACGAGTTTGGCGATTATATCCGCGCTGGACTGCCGCTGGTCGGCCTGATGGTGGCAACGCTCTCGGTTTTGCTGGTGATCTGGTACGGGCTTTGAGGAGGCCCTGTGTTTCCTAATCACGCAGCGCTCGGCTATGCTGGCGGCAACAGACACATGTTACGGGATTTGTGCGGCAGCGTGGCAGATGCGTTCGGGAAGTCAGGTTTTTGGCCTTAGGACAGTGTCTCAAGTGTCTCAATTTTAAGCTTTCAAGAGGGGAATCTGAACATGACGAGGCAAGCAATCCGGGCAGGCGCAAGTGCGCTGGCGCTGCTGGCGGCAGTTCCGGCAAGCGCGGATGATCTACGCGCCGAGGTAACGGCGGCGATGCCCGCGCTGGTTGAGCTTTATCAGGATCTCCACGCCAATCCCGAACTGAGTTTCGAGGAGTTCGAGACATCGAAAAAGCTCGCCGCGCGGGCGCGGGCCTTGGGTTTCGAGGTGACTGAAGGCGTCGGCAAGACCGGCGTGGTCGCGGTGATGAAAAACGGCCCCGGCCCGGTGGTGATGCTGCGCGCGGATATGGACGGCCTGCCGGTGATCGAGCAGACCGGGCTGCCCTTTGCGTCCAAGCGGCGGGCGACGCCAGCCAGCGGGATCGAGACCGGCGTGATGCACGCTTGCGGCCATGATACCCACATGACAGCGTGGGTCGGCGCGGCCGAACTGCTTGCGGCGAAGAAAGACCAATGGTCGGGCACGCTGGTGATGATCCTCCAACCCGCCGAGGAAATCGGGGAGGGTGCGCTCGCGATGATCGAGGATGGGCTCTACACGCGTTTTCCAAAGCCTGATTATGTGCTGGCGTTTCACGATGCGGCGCAGTTTCCTGCCGGTATGATCGGCTATTCCAAGGGCTTTGCGCTCGCGAATGTCGATTCGGTCGATATCGTGGTGCCGGGGATCGGCGGGCATGGCGCATACCCCCACACCACCAAAGATCCGATCGTGATCGCGTCGAGCATCGTGACGCGGCTACAGACGCTGGTCAGCCGTGAACTCAATCCGACCGATGCCGCCGTGGTGACCGTTGGCAGCTTCCAGGCGGGGGCCAAGCACAACATCATTCCCGATGAAGCGCGCCTCCAGATCACCGTGCGATCCTACGCTGATGAAACCCGCGATCACCTGCTGAAAGGGATCGCGCGCATCGCCAAGGCCGAAGCGATGGCCGCCGGAATGCCTGAGGATAAGCTGCCACTGGTCACGGTGCAGGAACCTTATACGCCTGCCACCTACAACACGATCCCCTTCACCGAGCGTGTCATGGCCGGGCTCAAGCAGCGCTTCGAAGGCAGGGTGATGGAAACCCCGGCGGTGATGGGCGGCGAGGATTTCAGCCAGTTCTACCGCGCAGACCGCGAGAATGTGGAATCGCTGATCTTCTGGGTCGGCGGGGTGCCGCAAGACCAGTGGGAGCGCGCGCAGAAGGGCGAGATCCAGCTGCCCTCGCTGCATTCACCGCTGTGGGCGCCCGATGCTCCCAAGGTGATCGCGACGGCGACCGAGGCATTGGTGGCCGCGACGCTTGATCTCATGCCGAAGCAGGGTGGGTGATATGCGCCGCCCTCAAGCAGCAAAGCGCTAGGGCGGCAAGAACGCTCTCAAGCAGCGAAGCGGTAGGGCAGCAAGAACGCTCTCAAGCAGCGAAGCGGTAGAGCAATAACAACGATTGCGGCCGCCGGAGTGCCCTCTTGCGAAGGTGCCCCGACGGCCGTTTCTCCTCCCCAGGAGAACTGTGAAAAGGTTTGTTGCTGTCCTACTGGCCCGAAGGCACGTAAGTCCCAAGCCGGTGGTGCAGCGCATTGATCTTGGCGAGTTCCTCGCGGTCCTCGGTGTTGCGGGCATGGCTTTCCAGCGCACGGCGCAGCAGCTTCATGTCAGCGGTCGAAAGCAGCGCGCGGGCGCGGGCCGGTTCGCGGCTGGCGGTGTCGGTATCGCTCATCATCACTCTCCTTGGGTGCTCGTGCCCAAGCCTTAGTCGGTTCGGTGACTTCCCGAAAGGCTGCGCGGACGTTGCCTCCCGGGAATGTCACCAGATGTGTTGTTGCAAGGACGTTTATGCCGCCTCGAACTGGTTCATCGTGTTGTGGGCGCCGCCCGCCTTGAGGGCGGCTTCACCGGCGAAGTATTCCTTGTGATCATCGCCAATGTCGCTGCCCGACATGTTCTGGTGCTTCACACAAGCAATGCCCTGACGGATTTCCGCGCGCTGCACATTCTTGACATAGCCGAGCATTGCCTGCTCGCCGAAGTATTCGCGGGCGAGGTTGTCGGTCGAAAGCGCCGCCGTGTGATAGGTCGGCAGGGTGATGAGGTGGTGGAAGATACCGGCCCGCGCCGCCGCATCGCGCTGGAAGGTGCGGATCTTCTCGTCAGCTTCGTTCGATAGCTCGGTGCCGTCATAGTCGACGCTCATCAGCTTGGCGCGGTCATAAGCCGACACGTCCTTGCCTGCCGCTGTCCAGGCGTCGAATACCTGCTGGCGGAAGTTCAGCGTCCAGTTGAAGCTGGGCGAGTTGTTGTAGACGAGCTTGGCATTGGGAACGACTTCACGGATGCGATCAACCATGCTGGCGATCTGTTCGACATGCGGCTTCTCGGTTTCGATCCACAGGAGATCAGCGCCGTTCTGCAGCGAGGTAATGCAATCGAGCACGACGCGGTCCTCGCCCGTGCCGGGGCGGAACTGGTAGAGGTTCGAAGGCAGGCGCTTGGGCGCAAGCAGCTTGCCATTGCGGCTGATGAACACCTGACCATTGGTGATGTTGGCGGGATCAACCTCGTCGCAATCGAGGAAGCTGTTGTACTGATCGCCCAGATCGCCCGGCTGGGTGGAGTAAGCGATCTGCTTGGTGAGGCCAGCGCCGAGCGAATCGGTGCGGGCGACAATCACGCCATCTTCCACGCCCATTTCGAGGAAGGCATGGCGGCAGGCGCGGATCTTCTGGAGGAAATCCTCGTGCGGCACGGTGACCTTGCCGTCCTGGTGGCCGCACTGCTTTTCGTCCGAGACCTGATTTTCGATCTGGAGCGCGCAGGCGCCCGCTTCGATCATCTTCTTGGCGAGGAGGTAAGTCGCCTCGGCATTGCCGAAACCGGCGTCGATATCAGCGATAATCGGCACCACGTGGGTTTCATAATTGTCGATGGCGTTTTCGAGCCGCTTGGCTTCCACTGCATCGCCAGCCTTGCGGGCATCATCGAGCGCGCGGAACATCATGCCGAGTTCGCGGGCATCGGCCTGCTTGAGGAAGGTGTAAAGCTCTTCGATCAAGGCGGGCACGCTGGTTTTCTCGTGCATCGACTGGTCGGGGAGGGGGCCGAACTCGCTGCGCAGCGCGGCGACCATCCAGCCCGAGAGGTAAAGGTAACGCTGCTTGGTGGTGCCGAAGTGCTTCTTGATCGCGATCAGCTTCTGCTGCGCGATGAAGCCGTGCCAGCAGCCGAGCGACTGGGTGTATTGGGCGGGGTTTGCGTCATAGGCGGCCATGTCGGCGCGCATGATCCCGGCGGTGTACTTGGCAATCTCGAGACCGGTCTTGAAACGGTTCTGGATGGCCATGCGCGCCGCGCTCTCAGGGTCGATGGCGGCCCAGCTCGGCCCGTTGCCCTCGATCAGCGTGCGCATCTGCGCGATGGTGTTCTGATAGGTCATGATCAGTTCCCTTTTCCGTCCTGGGGAGTCGGCCGAAGCCTTCGATGGATGTCCTTTGGCGTGTTGCAGTGCAGCGCGACAGGAAAAATTACACAAAATCGTGTAGCAATACGGACAATTTCGCGTGATCTTGTGTCAATCAGTAAACTAATTTACATGCCCCGTGCGAAAGGCACCCGATGGTCGAAGCTTCTCTCCTCGCAGGCCCGGCGCTGCGCCGTCTCCGCAAGCGTGAAGGCCTGACCCAGGCCAACATGGCTGCGGTGCTTGGCATCTCTCCGTCATACCTCAACCTCATCGAGCGTAACCAGCGCCCGCTTTCCGCCCGCGTGCTGGTGCAGGTGATCGAGCGTTTCGATTTTGATCCGCGCTCCCTGCGTGAAGACGACGCGATCGGTGGGCTTGATGGCCTGGTGCGACGCATGGCGGACAAGCGCTTTGCCGATCTCGGGATCGATCGCGAGGAAGTGCAGGAACTGCTTGCCGCCGCCCCGCAGGCGGCAGCCGCTTTCGCTCGGCTGTACGATCAAGTCGGTGCGGGCCATGTCCAACATGCTGCGGCTGAGGCCGATGATCCCGAAGCTGCCGCGCGCCGCGCGATCGAACGCTGGCAGAATCACTTTGCCGATCTGGATCATGCAGCCGAGGATCTGGCTGACGAACTGCGCCTCTCGCGCGGGGAGATCAGCGCAGCGCTGGGCGAACGGCTGCGTGAAAAGCACCAGCTATCGGTGCGTATCCTGCCTGCCGAAGTGATGCCGGGGCAGGTCCACCGGCTGGATCTGCATGCGCGCCAATTGCAGCTTTCGGAAATGCTGCCCGGTGCAGCACGGCGGTTCCAGATTGCACGGCAGGTCGGCGCGCTCGAACAGCGCGAGGCGATCGAAACGCTGGTGGCGGGGGCCAATCTGGCCTCAAGCGAGGCGCGCAACACGATGCGCGAACACATCACCGATTATGTCGCCGGCGCGCTGCTGATGCCCTATCGGCGGTTTCTGCGCGCCTGCGAGCAGACCGGCTATGATCTCGCGGTGTTGCAGCGCCGCTTTGCCGTCAGCCTCGATCAGGTGGCGCAGCGGCTCACCACACTGGGCCGCGTTGGCGAGCGCGGCCTGCCGTTCTTCACCGCCACGATTGATCGGGCAGGCCGGATGATCGGCTTCACCGCAGGAGGCAGCGGGGCGACCTATCCGCTAGACGGCGCGCGCTGGCCGGCCTGGGTGCCGTTTGCGACTTTCGAACGCCCCGGCACGGTTTTGACCCAGGCCGTGACATTCAGCGAAGGCGAGGGGGCACCGCGCCACTGGTTCACTATGGCCCGCAGCGTGGATGGAGACGGGGTAATGTGCTCTGCCCGGCGTGCGGTGGTGCTGGGGATCGAGGCACGTTTTGCCCGCGATCTCGCGCATGCGCGGGGGATCTCGCTCGATCCACTTGATGCAGTGCCGCTGGGTGCACCATGCCCGCGCTGTGGCCGGACCGAATGTCTGACACCTGCCACGCCGCGGTTGGCGAGTGGTTTGGGAGCCTAGGGCCGTGCAGGCCAGTCTCCTGCGGGTGGTGTAAACTTTACCGACACTTAAACTCTCGCGGCTAGATTGTTGGGGTAATCGTTCACCAGCCCGAGGCCGCAGCTGCCATGATCCGCCTGTTTACGCACGACATCGCCCATTCTGTGCTTCTTTCCGGCTTGTATCTGGAGGCGGCGGAGTGAGTTTCGGCACTGGCCTTGAAAGCGCCATCATGTTCACCGGCCATGTCGCAGGAGCGATATTGGCGGCGGCGGCGGCGTTCTGGTCGGTCCAATTTGGCGACCGGCAGCGGCCTGACCGACTGCCGCTGCTTTTCGTGCTCGTCATCACTGCGGTGTGGTGCATTATTGTCGCGGCAAATGGCGCCTCGACACCCGTTTCGGAACTCGCGAGCAGTGTACGCAATCTCGCGCTGTTGTGGTTGATCGAGCGGCTGTTTGCCACTGATGGCCGAACGCGCAGCCTGCGCCCGGTGCGTCCGCTGGTGATCGTGCTGCTCGGCGTCGAACTTGTTCACATGTCAGCCGTGCTGCTGCTGGCGCTTAGCGCGGGCAGTTTGATGGCGGCACAAGGCTTTAGCCCAGCGCTGACAGGCATGGTCCACATGGTGACAGCGATCGGCGCCCTGTTGCTGCTGCATAATCTCTACGCCGGGGCGTCACCCGCTTCGCGAACCCTCCTGCGCTGGAGCGTGGGAGCGCTTGCAGCGCTCTATGCCTATGATCTCAATCTCTATGCCATTGCCTATCTCGGCAGTGCCGAGCCGGATTTGCTGCTTGCCTTGCGCGGATTGATGGCGGGGCTTGCCGCGATTGCCTTGGCGATTGGTGCCAATGCCGCCACCGCGCGGCTGGAACTCAGCCCTTCACGCGCGGTGACATTCCATACGCTCTCGCTGCTGGTGATCGGCGCCTATCTCGCGCTGATGGTGCTGGTGACCAAGCTTATCGCGCTGATCGGCGGCGATATGGTGCGCATGAGCCAGATTACCTTTCTCGTGCTGGCAAGCCTTGCCGCAATTGTCTGGTTGCCTTCGCGCAGCTTTCGAGCGTGGGCCAAGGTGAAGCTGGCAAAGCATTTGTTCCAGCATCGCTATGATTACCGCGAGGAGTGGCTGCGTTTCAACCGCACCATCGGATCCGCGCTTCATAAGGGGGATGAAAGCCTCGCCTCGCGCTCGGTAAGAGCGCTGGCTGACATTACCGAAAGTCCGGCCGGGCTGCTGCTGATGCCCAACGAGCAGGCCGAACTCGAACTGACCGCGCGCTGGAACTGGCCGACCCTCGAAGTGCCGGCGGTAGCGGGGGATTATCTGCTATGCGGCCTGATCGAGCAGCATGGCTACATCATCGCGCTTGATGAAGTGCGCAGCGGGGTCGACTACAATGGTGAACTGGCCCACGTGCCGCAGTGGCTGAACGAAGCGGAAGATGCGTGGGCACTGGTGCCGCTGATCCACTTCGAACGCCTTGTCGGCGTCATCGTGCTCGCCCGTCCGCGGATCGAGCGGCAGCTTGATTGGGAGGACTTCGATTTGCTGAAGGTCGTTGGCCAGCAACTCGCCAGCTATCTCGCCGAACAGGCCGGGCAGGAAGCATTGATGGAAGCCAGCCGGTTCGACGAATTCAATCGCCGCATGGCTTTCGTGATGCACGACATCAAGAACCTCGCGAGCCAGCTGTCGCTGCTCAGTGCCAATGCTGAACGTCATGCGGACAATCCGGCTTTCCGCGCCGATATGCTGGTGACCTTGCGCAATTCGTCCGACAAGCTGGCGGGGCTGCTAGCGCGGCTTGGGCGCTATTCCCAAGGTCCGGTGCAACCGCCTGTCAGGCTTGATCTGACTGCGCTTGCCCTGCGCCTCTCGGAGCGGTTCCGCGCGGTGCACCCCGTCGTCGCGACCCGTGAGGAGCCCTTGTGGGTGATGGCCGATGCCGAAGCGCTCGAACAGGCGCTTACGCATCTGGTGCAGAATGCCATTGATGCGAGCGAGGCGGCTGTTCCGGTTTTCCTGGATGTGACAAGCGATGGTCTGTCCGGGCAGATTGAGGTGATCGATGCAGGCTGCGGCATGTCGCCCGAATTCATTCGCAGCGCACTGTTCAAACCGTTTGTGTCGTCCAAGGCTGGCGGCTTCGGCATCGGCGCCTACGAGGCGCGCGATATGATCAAGGCGATGGGCGGGCGGTTGACGGTCGAATCGCGTGAGGGTGTGGGCACCCGCTTCGCCGTGATCCTGCCGGTGCCAGAAACTGCCCGGCTGGGCGCATCTCCCGAACATTCAGAGGTGGCATGATGGCAGAGAAGAAACCCAAGCTGCTGATCATCGAGGATGATCCGGGCCTGCAGGCGCAGCTCAAATGGTCTTATGATGATTTCGAGGTGGTGATTGCGGGTGACCGTGATGCCGCGCTTACGGCACTACGGGCCGAGGCACCGCAGGTGGTGACGCTGGATCTTGGTCTGCCGCCTGATCCTGATGGCACGTCCGAAGGCTTTGCCGTGCTGGATGCGATCATGGCGCTGAAGCCCGATACCAAGGTGATCGTCGCCAGCGGCCACGGCGCACGCGAAAGCGCCCTGCAGGCGATCGAGCGCGGGGCCTATGACTTCTACCAGAAGCCGCTCGATATCGATGCGCTGGGCCTGATCGTGCGACGTGCCTTTGCCCTGCGCGAGATCGAAGAGGAAAACCGCCGCCTTGTCGCCAGCGCGAGCGCTGACAAGACAGTACTTGGCCGGATGATCACGGCCGCGCCGGAGATGATCAAGGTTGCGCGCACCATCGAACGCGTCGCCAAGACCTCCGTTTCGGTGATGCTGCTGGGCGCGAGCGGTACGGGCAAGGAATTGCTTGCGCGCGGGCTTCACGATGCAAGCGACCGTGCAGATGGGGCCTTTGTCGCGATCAATTGCGCGGCGATCCCTGAAAACCTGCTCGAAAGCGAGTTGTTCGGCCACGAAAAGGGTGCGTTCACCGGTGCGGTCAAAACCACCGAGGGCAAGATCGAAAGCGCCCATGGCGGGACGCTGTTTCTCGATGAGGTCGGCGATATTCCGCTCCCCCTTCAGGTCAAGTTGCTGCGCTTTTTGCAGGAACGGACTATCGAGCGCATCGGCGGACGGCGAGCGATTGCGGTCGATACCCGGATCGTATGCGCAACCCATCAGGATCTGGAAAAGATGATCGGGGCAGGCACGTTCCGCGAGGATCTGTTCTATCGCCTCGCTGAAATCGTGGTGCGCATTCCCGGTCTTGCCGAGCGGCCCGGCGATGCTGTGCTGCTGGCCAAGGGGTTTCTGAAACGCTTTGCCCGTGAAATGAACCCCTCAGTCACCGGCTTTTCCCCCGATGCGCTCGCCGCGATTGATGGTCATGACTGGCCGGGGAATGTCCGGGAGCTGGAAAACCGGGTCAAGCGGGCGGTGATTATGGCCGATGGCAAATTGGTGAATGCCGGGGATCTCGATTTCGGAGGCGGAGACGATGAAAGCGCCGCGGTGCTCAACCTCAAGGCGGCGCGCGAGGCCGCCGATCGCCGGGTAATCCGCCATGCGCTCGCCCGCAGCGAAGGCAATATCTCGAGCACGGCCAAGCTGCTTGGGATCAGCCGTCCGACGCTCTACGATCTGCTCAAGCAATATGATCTGCAAGCCTAGCAACTGACCGAAGCAGAGCGGGCTGGCCGGCAAGGCTCGACAAAGCAGCGGGGCAAGGGCAAGGGCTCCCCGCCATGCTGCTGCGCCGCTTTTCCCTCTTCGCTGACCCGATGATCCTGACCTTGCTGGTGGCGATTGCGCTTGCCGGCGTGCAGCCGGTTGCAGGCGCCTCTGCTGAAATCGCGCGCGATGTCGCGAATATCGGCATTTTCGTGCTGTTCTTGCTCAACGGGATGCGCATTCCGCGGCGCGAGATTGCCCGCGGGCTGGCCAACTGGCGCTATGTCCTGCCGCTTACCGTCTGGGTGTTCGGTGCGATGGCGCTGCTGGGGCTGGCGTTCCAGTGGCTCGCGGCAGGCTGGCTTCCGCCACTGGTCGCGCTCGGTTTCCTCTACCTTGGCGTCCTGCCATCAACGGTGCAATCGGCCACCTCCTATACCACGCTGGCTGGCGGCAACATCGCGCTGGCTGTGGTGGGTGCAGCCTTGCTCAACATTCTTGGCGTTCTGGTGAGCGCGCCGCTGTTTGCCTTGCTCGGCGGGGGTGCCGCAGCGGAAATCGGAAGCGATGTCATTATCCGCATCGGGCTTATTCTCCTCCTGCCCTTTGCCATCGGACAAGCGCTGCAAGGCTGGACGGCCGAGTGGGTCAACACCCGAAAGGCGCGAATCGTTTGGCTCGATCGCGGCGTGATCGGACTGTCGGTCTATGTCGCGACGTCAGGCGCGATGGCCGAAGGGATTATCGGTATGTTCGCGCCCGTTGACTGGGCAGTGCTGTTGGCGCTTGTGCTGGTGTTGTTGGCGGTCGCCAGCTGGGGTGCATGGGCCATCGGTGCGCCGCTTGGCCTGCCGAGGGCTGACCGCATTGCGTTCCTGTTCGGCGGGTCGCAGAAAAGCATCGCCATCGGTGCGCCGCTAGCCGCCATTCTCTTCGCACCGGATGTTGCCGGGTTCGTGATTGCGCCGCTGCTCGTCTATCACCTCGCGCAGCTTATTCTGGCTGCACCTCTGGCGTCGCGCTTAGCCCGTTCCTAGCTTCCGCCCGGTTGTGGCGGATCGACCAGAACAGCGACAGCCCGATCAGCGTTGCGCCGATCAGTCCGGTGAAGGTTTCGGGGATGTGATAGCGCGCCGAGATCAGCATGATCGCGCCCAGCACAATGATCGCCCAGAACGCGCCATGTTCGAGATAGCGATACTCTGCAAGGGTACCCGCTTTCACCAGATGGACTGTCATCGAACGGACGAACATCGCGCCGACCGACAGGCCGATGGCAATCACGATCATGTTGTTTGAAAGGGCAAAGGCCCCGATCACGCCATCGAAACTGAAGCTCGCATCGAGCACTTCAAGATAGAGGAACCCGCCAAGGCCCGAGCGCACGATTGCACCGCTGGCTTTCTTTGCGGCCTCGCGCTGCTCGATGATCGCGCCCAATGCGTTGACCCCGATATAGGTGAGAAGGCCAAGCAATCCGGCGGTCAGGAAGGTCAGCGAATCCGCATCGCTCAACATCGTCGAGACGGCATAGATCAGTGTCAGAACCAGCCCGATCTCGACCGCGGGCACGCTCGAAAAGCGGCTTACCGCCCGTTCGACCGCTGCGATCCAGTGAATGTCTTTTTCGCCATCGAAGAAGAAGCTGAGACCCACCATTGCCAGAAAAGCGCCCCCGAAACCCGCAATGCCGATGTGGGCACCTGCGACGATGCGTTCATATTCGTCCGGCTTGCCGAGCGACAATTGCACGGCTTCCCAAGGTCCGATCTGCGCAGCGATGGAGACAATGGCGATGGGAAAGACAATCCGCATCCCGAACACCGCGATCAGGATCCCGATGGTGAGAAAGCGTTGCTGCCACACCGGGTCCATCTCGCGCAGCACTGTCGCATTGACGACGGCGTTGTCGAAGCTCAACGAAATCTCGAGGATCGAGAGCACAAAGACGATCCACAGGATCGAGGCGGTCGCTCCGATATTTCCTGTGCTCGCCCAGCCGTAATAGCCTGCCAACGCAAGGCAGGCGGCGGTGAAGGCCAGCGAAAATCCGTAGAAACGCAGCAAGGTCTGCATGGAATGGGCCGCTTTCGGGCTGGAGAGAGGGAAGCTCAGTCTTTGGGCTGATAGGTCTGGTCAGGGCCGGGGAAGGCGCGGGTGCGCACTTCCTCGGCGTAACGCGCGACGGTGCGATCAATCACGCCGGCAATATCCTCGTAGCGTTTGACGAAGCGCGGCACGCGTTCGAACATGCCGAGCATATCTTCGGTGACAAGCACCTGCCCGTCACACTGGGCGGAAGCGCCGATGCCGATGGTGGGGCAGGACACCGCCTTGGTCGCCGCGACTGCGATCGGTTCGAGGACACCCTCGATCACAATGGCAAAGGCGCCCGCTTCATCAAGCGCCTTAGCATCGCCAATGATCTTTTCTGCCTCTGCGTCGGAACGTCCGCGCGCGCCGTAACCGCCCAGCACGTTCACCGCCTGCGGGGTCAGGCCGACGTGACCCATCACCGGAATGCCGCGCGTATTCAGAAACTCCACGGTCGGCGCCATGGCCGCGCCGCCTTCCAGCTTGACGGCAGCAGCGCCAGTCTGCTTGAGCAGAAAAGCTGCACTTTCAAAGGCCTGTTCGGGGGAGCTTTCATAGCTTCCGAATGGCATATCGACCACGACCACTGCATGATAGGAA